>JAGVGM010000052.1 GCA_020057065.1 Thermodesulfovibrionia bacterium | reverse complement strand
TTGTCGTTGCAATTCTTTAAGCGACCAATTGTTTGTAACACATTCTATTTCATAAAAACTTCGCTCATCGTGGTTTTCAATCCGCATCAGTTTAAGATAGTGCGACCAACTCAAAACAAATTTACGAGAAGTCGTCTCGTAAATGGAACTGGTATCGGCACCTGAGTTCTCCGATTTCGTCAAGGCTGTTGACGAAATCGATTTGGAATATATCTGATAGAAAAAACGCATTCTATCGAGATTCTCTACAGAAAATCCCTTGCCAAAATCTGCGGTAAGCCGTTTTGAAAGTTCTTTTAATACCTGCTTTCCATATTCAGCCCTCTCTTTACCTTGTTGTTCATCTTCTACAATCGTTCTCCCAATTTCGTAATAGGTGTAAACCATTGTTTGATTTACGGCGCGTACAACCGTTTGCCTTGCAGTTTGTAAAAGTTCGGCAATTTTTAAATAGAGATTATTTGGTACTATTTCCTTAGTCATACCTCAATTCCAATATTTTTAAGTTCAGTAAATAAATTGTCCAGCGAAGCATTGATTTGCTTTTGTCCTGCTTTTACTTCCGTAATCAAATTTTCAATATTATGCTCGTTTGCAACTTCCGCTTGCTTTACATACAATTGCAAACTTAGGTTCCCATTATTTTCCAGCACTTCTGAATTACTCATCACTTTGGCAAAGCCTACTGCATCTTTAAATTTCCAGTAGGCATCAGCAATCTTTTTAATATGTTGCGGTTCCAACCAGGCATTTGTTCTTTCAATCCGCAATTCCTCTTTGGCATCAATAAATATGATTTTTCCTTTTCTTTCGACAGGCTTTTTCATGCGGCATACCAGCAGACAGCTTTCCATACTGCTGTTGTAGAAAAGGTTTTTACCAAGGCCAATTACCGCATCCACATAATCTTCTTCAATCATTCGTTTGCGTATATTGCTTTCCGCATCTCTAAACAAGACGCCATGAGGCCAGAGAACCACGCTTCTGCCGGTATCTGGTTTTAGACTTTTCATAATATGCTGTTGAAAAGCATAATCGGCACAACCTTGCGGTGGTGTTCCCCAGATGTTTCTGCCAAAAGGGTCGTTACCCCATTTTTTCTGATTCCAGCGCTTTACGCTGTATGGCGGATTTGCCATTATTACATCAAACTGTTTCAGTTCATCATCTTCCAGTATTTGAGGATTGTCAAGGGTGTCGCCCTGCACAATCAAAAACTCATCGACATTGTGCATAAACATATTGATGCGGGCAATCGCCGAGGTTATAAGGTTTAGCTCCTGCCCGTATAATTTTAAATTACGGTATTCCTTGCCTCGTTCTTTTAGGTGCAGCACGCTTGAGAGCAAAATACCGCCGCTTCCGCAGGTTGGGTCATAGATGCTTTCGCCGCTTTGCGGGTCGGTAATTTGAGTCATTAGTTTTACAACAGTACGGTTGGTGTAAAACTCGGCTGCGGTATGGCCGCTGTCATCGGCAAATTTCTTAATCAGGTATTCATAGCCTTCACCCATGATGTCGTGAGGGACATTACTGACCGTTAAATCTATTTGGCTGAAATGCTCAATAAGGTCGAGCATCTTTTCATCACTCATCCGGCGTTTATTCGTCCACTGAGCATCGCCGAATACATCGTGCAGCATCTCAAAATTAGCTTTCTCTATACCACTTAATGCTTTTTGAAGAGCAGCTCCAACATCAACGGTTTTCTTACGCACGTCTTCCCAATGGCAACCTTTCGGTATCTGGAAACGGTGGTTTTCACGGAACCCGGCATAATCGAGATCGTTTCCACTTTCATTCAATGCTGTTTGATATTCCTCATCCCATACATCGCTAATGCGCTTAAAAAAAAGCAGAGGGAAAATATACTGCTTAAAGTCGGCCGCATCAATCATGCCACGAAGAATGTTGGCCGCACCCCAGAGATAGTCTTCAAGTTCTTTTTTGGTCATCTATCAATCCCTTTTAAAATTAGGTCTCTATTTTGCGAGGGCACGGGAGCCGGAGCGTTTTTCTTTGCATATAACATCAGGCATGAGAGGCGAGACCTCAGAAGCGTCCTATTCCATGCCATTATTGGTCGATCTGCTATATTTCATCTTTGCCAGATTTTTCACGCCGTGCACTCTCTGCCACATATAATAAATGGTCTATAAACCCTAATATTTGTAGGACTCTATCAGGACTCAATTTGCCAAGTAACTTATGCTGAACTGGATTGCGGATAAAACCGAAAGTACCACGGAAAAGCAAATGTACAGCCTCTTGTTCGGAGTTAACATCACTTACTCGTAAAATTGGATGTTCCCCACCAAATGCAGCTTTAGCCAAGTCAACTCCCACACACTCCTGTGGAGCGCCTGCCAATCCTCGAAGTCTATTTTCAAAAATCCTTGTCGCTTCAGCAATGACCGTATCGAGCCGCTCGTGTTTACCGTCACTATGAAAGGCATCGAATAAATCTAAACATCTCTCCCTGAGTTCCGAATCAAGAATTTGGATTGAGTCAATGACACGTGGTCTAGGACGATCGACTTTAGCTAATTTGTGTTCCGGGTCTTTTACTGCTTCTTCATTTTCACTATGGATTATTTCATCTAAAAGGAATGGAATGAGGGACGCGTTCTCAAATACACCAATGTTTATTTTTTCCTCTAAGGATGAAATCTGGTTATCAACAGTTTCTATTACGTAGCGGGAAATATTTGGCTTTCCAGAAAGTCTATTTCGCTTATCTTTCAGATGCTTTAAATAAAGGATTGCCGAAGTCTTAATAAACCTAACTGTGCCATGAGAAATTGATACATCATAATCGAATGCATCTGTGCCACCTTTATCAATGTGATGTTTCAGCCATTCTTCAACTCGTTTAGCACGATAATGTTCACGATATATCTGGAACGATTTTTTATCTTTCTCATCAATAAGTTCTTTGAGGTCAGTATCATCCTCAATTTCTTTTATATCATTTTCAAGCAAAGACACATAAAATTGAACAGAACGTAGAAAAAACTGAAAGGTTTCTTTATAGAACATAACCCAATCGTATGTATGATGATCTGGTGGCTCTGGCGGTGTAGTTTTTTGGTTCATATTTAAATTCTCCACTCAGTCCAACAAGTTATTCTCTTGTTCTGATCAATACTCTTCTTTTATTATCTTCATAGTTGACTATCAGAACTAAAATTCCAGAATGCCATGAAAATTATCAGGG
>JAGVGM010000346.1 GCA_020057065.1 Thermodesulfovibrionia bacterium | reverse complement strand
GGGATTAATATGATATGTGATATTCTCTTCGTCAAGCAGTTTCTTGGGGATAACCGGCTTAATGACCTTCTCAATAATGTCTTCTTTCATCTCTTTCAGGGTGATATCAGGACTGTGCTGTGAAGAGACAACAACGGTATCAACTCTGAAAGGTACGCCGTCCTTATATTCAATGGTAACCTGTGTCTTTCCGTCAGGCCTGAGATAGGTGAGGATATCTTTCTTCCTCACCTCAGTTAATTTCATTGCAAGCTTGTGTGCAAGCATTATGGGCATCGGCATAAGTTCAGGGGTCTCGTTGCATGCAAATCCGAACATAAGACCCTGATCTCCGGCGCCTCCCGTATCAACACCCATAGCTATATCCGGAGACTGTTCGTGTATGGAAGTAATTACTGCACACGTTTCATAATCAAATCCGTATTTGGCCCTTGTATATCCTATATCCCTTATAGTCTCTCTTATTATTGTAGGGATATCGGCATAACAGTCAGTTGTTATTTCTCCCGCAACAAATGCGAGACCGGTGGTAAGCATTGTTTCACAGGCAACCCTTGCCTTAGGGTCTACTGCAATAATCGTGTCAAGAATCGCGTCAGAGATTTGATCGGCAATCTTATCAGGATGCCCTTCAGTTACCGACTCGGAAGTAAACAGGTAATTCCTTTTTTTCATATCTTATCCTCCGTGGGAAAAATTAATTTTATTGTAGAAAAAACCTTTTTATTATCATATTTCCCCATTCTCCTTGTCAAGGTTATGGATTGACTTCTAATCAGTCAACCTATATTTGAATCCTGTTACGCCTATGAGTTATAGTAAAAATTCGTGTAGTAACAGGTCGAGTTATGCTGAATAATATAATAATCAAAGGCGCGAGAGTTCATAATCTCAAGAATATAGATGCGTCAATACCTCGTGACAGTCTGGTAGTGATCACAGGGCCTTCTGGTTCGGGCAAATCTTCCCTCGCATTTGATACGATCTATGCAGAGGGCCAGAGGAGGTATGTTGAAAGCCTCTCCGCATATGCAAGGCAGTTCCTGGACCAACTGCAAAGACCGGATGTAGATTCAATAGAAGGGCTTTCCCCTTCTATCGCGATAGAACAGAAAACAACTGCAAAGAGCCTTCGTTCAACTGTCGGCACAATTACTGAAATATACGATTATCTCAGGGTGGCCTATACACGAATAGGGAAACTGAAATGTTATCAATGCGGCAGCGCAATAACAGCCCAGGGTGCACAGCAGATCATTGAGCTGATAACCGCTCTGCCCGGGGGCACGCGGATCCAGGTCCTCTCACCGATAGTAATTGGAAGAAAAGGAGAGTACAGGAAGGAATTACATGAGGCCCGGAGGAAAGGGTTTATACGTGCAAGGATCGATAATGAACTGATAGATATAACAAAGGATCTCAAATTAAACAAACATAAAAGACACAACATTGATATCGTCATTGACCGCCTGATCATCAAGCCCGGTATTGATAAACATCTCTCAAAGGCCGTTACGGTTGCTACCGGGTTATCAGATGTTGTAACGATCAACATAATCGATAAAAAGAAAGACCTGTTTTTCAGCACAAAGCTTGCCTGTTCAAAATGCGGCATAAACTATCCCGAGATCAGCCCGAGATTTTTCTCCTTCAACAGCCCTTATGGGGCCTGTCCTAAATGCAGGGGGCTTGGATTTAAAAATGCCCTTGAAGAAAACGAAGAAGATATCAGCATGATCAAAACATGTACATCCTGTAACGGGTTAAGACTCCGTAAGGAGGCCCTGTCTGTCAAGATCAACGATCTCAGCATCGGAGAGTTGTCTTCAAGCCCGATCAAAGATGTTATATATTTTATTGAAAACCTGAAACTTACAGATACAGAACAGATAATCGCATCCAAGATATTAAAGGAAACAAAGGAACGACTGTATTTTCTTGATAAAGTGGGCCTCGGCTATTTGACATTGAACAGACCTGCAATGACACTTTCCAGCGGAGAGGCGCAGCGCATTAAACTGGCAACCCAGATCGGCGCCTCTCTTACAGGCGTTCTATATATATTTGATGAGCCCAGTATCGGGCTGCATCCACGGGACCATGCCAAACTGCTTGAAAGCCTGTGCAGATTGAGAGAGATGGGGAATACGGTCCTTGTGGTTGAACATGATGAGGATACAATGAAGACGGCAGATCATATAATCGATATGGGCCCGGGAGCTGGCGTGCATGGCGGCTCCATAGTTGCAGAGGGCAGCTTACAGGATATAATAAATAACAAAAACTCTATAACCGGTTCTTTCTTGAGCGGACATCTCACTATTGCCGTTCCGGAACATAGAAGAGAACCCGTAGACTTCATCACATTAATGAAGGCGCAGGAATTCAACCTGAAAAAGATAAATGTCAACCTGCCTCTCGGCGTCTTTGCCTGTATCACCGGGGTGTCAGGATCAGGAAAAAGCACCCTGATATTTGAAATACTTTATAAAGCACTTGCACGAAGACTGTATTCATCAAGCGGGATACCCGGAAAACATGAGAGTATCGAGGGAATTGAAAAGGTCGACAAAATAATCAATGTAGACCAGTCGCCACTGGGCAGAACACCCCGCTCTAATCCCTCAACATATACAGGCGTGTTCACATTCGTAAGAAATATTTTTACACAGATCCCTGATTCAAGGGTAAGAGGATACAAGCCGAGCCGGTTCAGTTTCAATGTTACAGGCGGAAGATGCGAAACATGTAAAGGTGCCGGGCTTGTCAAGGTGTCAATGCATTTCCTTCCCGATTTATACGTCCCCTGCGACACATGCAAAGGGGCCAGGTATAACAAAGAAACGCTCGATATCAGGTATAAGGGGAAAAACATATCTGATGTTCTGAATATGACTGTTACACAGGCGCTTGAATTCTTTGAATCGATCCCGCAGATAAGAAATAAATTGCTGACACTGGAGAAAGTCGGCCTCGGATACATACAACTCGGGCAATCTGCAACAACCCTTTCCGGCGGCGAGGCGCAAAGGGTGAAACTTTCAAGGGAACTCAGCAAAAGGGCCACCGGCAGAACACTCTACATTCTGGACGAACCGACAACCGGTCTTCACTTTATAGATATACAAAAGCTCCTTGATGTGCTCAATCAACTCGTGGATGCAGGCAACAGTGTTATTGTTATCGAACACAACCTCGATATTATCAAGAGCGCCGACTACATTATTGACCTCGGACCGGAAGGCGGAGATGAAGGCGGCAGGATAGTGGCTGAGGGGACACCGGAAGAAGTTGCAAAAAACCCGGGATCGTATACAGGAATGTTTTTGAAAGAGAAGCTGGTTAGGGAAGAAATAGTGTGAAAAATTTCAAATTTCAAATTTCAAATTTCAAATTTATTTTTCTCTGTCTACTGTTCACTGTTCACTGTTCACTGTTTTTACTCAGTTGTTCCAAACAGGACAAAATGTTCAAGGAGAGCCGCGTCTTAATGGATACCTTCTGCACAATAACAGTGGTCAGTCCTGAAGAAGAAAACGCAAAAGAAGCTATTGAAGCCGGATTTAATGAAATAAAAAAACTCGACAAGTATCTTAACAATTTTTCACCGGACAGCGAGATCAGCGCTGTCACTGGATCAGCAGGGATAAAGCCCGTTCGGGTCAGTAAGGAAACCTTTGACCTGATGGAAAAGACCATCGGTATCTCAAATATTACAAATGGCGCCTTTGATCCGACCATAGCCCCTGTTCTTAAACTCTGGAAATTTTCAGGACATCCTGCTGATCCGTCGATACCACCCGTAGATGCGATTAAAAACGCCCTGAAACTCGTTGATTACGAAAAAATTCATACAAACAAACAAACCTCGGAAATATATCTTGAGGAAAAAGGCATGGAACTGGACCTCGGTGGAATAGCCAAAGGCTATGCAGCAGATAAAGCGGTAGAGGCAATAAAGACAAAAACCATAAAAGCCGCCCTGGTCTCTATAGCAGGAGATATCAGAGGTTATGGTTTGAGTACTACCGGGAAAGCATGGAAGGTTGGAATTCAGGACCCGCGTCCTGAAAATCCGAATTCCGAGAAACCCTGGGAGGATATTTTTGCAACTCTGTATTTGAAAGACAGCGCCATATCAACTGCCGGTGACTATCAGAGGTTTTTAATAAAGAACGGAAAACGCTATCATCATATAATTGACCCTGTAACCGGCTATCCCTCAGAATCCGGCCTTATAAGCGTGTCCGTTATAGCCCCTGAAGGATATATAGCAGACGGTACCGATACCGCCATTTTAATTCTGGGAGCTGATAAGGGGATGAAGCTTCTTAATTCAAAAGGTCTCGACGGAATACTTGTGGATTCTCAAAAACGGGTTTTCATCACAAAAAATCTAAAAGGCAGAATAGAGATACTGAATAAAGGGTATCGGTTAACAGATTAAGTGCATCTTGATTTAAAGATTAATACAAAATACGCCGATATATGTAATAATGGTAGAGAGGCTTAAGTATTTTATGACAAGCAAGGCAAGTTATGGAAAGATTACTGTTTTCATTAGAAAAAATAAGACTGATCTTTCATTATAAAGATAGACAACGATATAAAGGTAATGAGCATATCCTGCTATGCTCGCTTCTTTTTGCAGCAGCCCTGATATTTTTTACAATTTATGAATTGCAAACCTCCCGATTTCAGGCTTATTTCTTAAATCATAAGGCAAAAGACCTGAAGTTCTGGATAGAAGCGGGTCCCAGTCCCTCTATCCATTTTCCCCAAAAAGGCCCCTATGATGAACGATTGGGATATACTCTACTACCCGCTTTTATAGAACGACTGACTTCGAAAGGTTATGAGATTGAAGCCCAGGCTCGCTTTTCAAAAAAACTCCTGGAGGTTACAGACAGCGGATTTTTTACTACTTTCCATGAGAAAACCCAGGCCGGTCTCCATATCCTGGATCGGGATAATGACGTAATGTTTGCAGCCGCTTACCCTGAGCGAACATATAATGATTTCAATAAAATACCGGATGCAATTGTAAGGAGCCTCCTTTTTATTGAAAATAAGGGGCTGCTTAATCCGGATCTGCCATATCTTAATCCTGCCGTGGAGTGGGACCGTCTCGCCAAGGCGGTAATGTTCAAAGGGCGCCATCTGATCGATAAAGATGAGAGAATGCCTGGCGGCAGCACGCTGGCAACCCAGATGGAAAAATACCGTCATTCGCCGGAAGGATTAACATCTTCTGTCAGTGAAAAATACAGGCAGATGACATCCGCTGCTTTGCGGGCTTATCAGACCGGTAAGCAAACAATCGAAACAAGGCGTCACATAATTATTGACTATATCAACTCTATCCCTCTTGGCGCTGTTCCCGGCTATGGGCAGGTTAACGGCATTGGCGATGGCTTATATGCCTGGTATCATGCTGATTTTAATACCACAAACAACTTCCTTGCAAAAACATATATAAAAGCGGGAGACCCCGGCCTTGCTGACTGGGCCCTCGCCTACAAGCAGGTCCTTAGTCTGTTCTTAGCTCAACGGCGTCCTTCGTTCTATCTGCTAAGAAAACCTGGTGCTCTTGAAGCCAAAACAAACAGCTATATCCGTTTACTTGCCGAGAATGGGATCATCTCGCCGCTTCAAAGGGATGCCGCCCTGCAGGTAAAATTGAATGTACAGCGGCAGCGACCATTGCAGGATAAGTTTTCATTTATTGAGCGCAAGTCCGCAAATGCCGTTCGTCCGAAGCTTCTCTCCCTCTTGAAAGTTTCGAAACTTTACGATCTGGATCTTCTGGACCTGACTGTAAGAAGCAGTCTGGACAGTCATGCGCAGGCAGAGGTCACTGAACTTCTGCGCAGGTTGCAGGAACCTGACTTTACTGAAGCAGCCGGACTGAAGGGCCCGCATCTCCTTGGAAATAATAACCCTGCGAATGTAATTTACAGTTTCACACTCTACGAAAGAACACCCGGCGCAAATCTGCTCAGGATACAGACCGACAATCTTGATCAGCCTCTTAACATTAATGAAGGCGTAAAGCTTGAACTGGGCTCTTCAGCCAAACTGCGCACCCTTGTTACATATCTTGAGATAATAGCCGCCCTTAACAGCCGCTATGCAGGCATGTCCAATGAGCAGATGAAAGAAGTCAGTGTTGCGGCATCCGATCAACTTAGTAAATGGGCGATCGATTATCTGTTAAACACGGATGCCAAAGGCCTCCCGGCAATGCTGGAAGCGGCAATGGAACGGAGTTATCCGGCAAGCCCTGCAGAACAGTTCTTCACCGGCGGAGGAGTGCATAAGTTCTCAAACTACGACAATAAATATGACCACAGGATCATATCTGTAAATGAAGCATTTCACAACTCGGTCAATCTTGTCTTTATACGCATAATGAGGGATATCGTCAGATATTACACATTCCAGCGGCCTGATATAACCAAACTGCTTGAAGATGTGGAGGACCCGGGAAGACAGGAATATCTCGAGCGCTTTGCCGACAGGGAGGGGAAAATATTCATCAACCGTTTCTACAATAAATACAGAGGAAAAAGTTTTGAAGATGTCCTTGCCGTCCTTATTCAGGGGATACGCCTGACACCATCACGCCTTGCTGTGATCTTCCGTTCAGTAAAACCAGAGGCGGATATGGAAGAATTTAATTCTTTTATGCGTTCCCGCCTTCAGAGTTCTTCGCTCACAAATAGTATGATCAGAAAACTTTATGAAGATTATTCAGAGGAGGCTTATCCTCTTGCAGACCGGGGTTATATGGCCCATGTCCATCCTCTGGAGTTATGGACCGCTGGATATTTGCGCAGCCACCCCGATACCGGCCTTTCTGAAATTATGAAAGCCGGTGAAGAAGAACGTCAGGAGGTTTATACCTGGCTGTTTAAAACGCACTGGAAGAATGCGCAGGACATCAGGATCCGCACACTCCTTGAGGTTGAGGCATTCTCTGAGATCCATAATGCGTGGAAGAAGCTTGGGTACCCCTTTGATTCCCTCGTGCCTTCTTATGCAACGGCGATAGGCAGTTCAGCTGACCGCCCTGCTGCACTTGCTGAGCTGGCGGGGATAATCCTAAACAGCGGCATGAGGTATCCGTCATCCCGTATACAGGAACTGCACTTTGCTGAAAATACTCCATACGAGACCCTTTTCAAACAGACGTTTGGAACAGGCGAAAAAGTTCTGCTCCCTGAAATTGCATCGGTAGTCAGGGAAGCCATGACAGGAGTAGTGGATAAAGGAACTGCCCATAGTGTAAGTCAGGCATTTGTCGGCTTGGACGGAAAAGCTGTAGTTATAGGAGGGAAAACGGGCACCGGCGATAATCGTCGCGATATATATGGACCCGGAGGCCGCCTGATAAAATCCGAAGCCATAAACCGCACCGCTGTTTTTGTGTTCTTTATCGGGGACCGTTTCTTTGGCGCCATAACTGCATATGTGGCAGGCAATGAAGCTGACAACTATAATTTCACAAGCTTATTGCCGGTTCAGGTATTAAAAGCCCTGGCCCCGAAACTCATGCCTTTGATTGAGAGGGCCGAAAAGGAAGAACAGAAGCAAATTGCCCGTAATGATGACAATAATATTTTTCACACATCTGCCCGGTAATATATTTACAGGACATTTAAAAGGTTGTCTATGAAATCTATATAATTCTGCGGGGGATTTAACACCTCAACCCCTATGCCGTTATAATAACCTCGTATATTTTCCTCTCTGACGAGTTTTCCTGAAACGCGTATCAATTTTCCATTCAGGAGGATAGATATTTCTATTTGCGACTGCAGCGGGGAAGGCATCTTATTTGTTCTGATGAACATACCGCTTTCAGATATATTCATCAGAGTTCCTGTACAAACATTTTTATTATAATTTATTTCTACATCTATAAGCACAGGAATTCTATCGAAAGCCCTGATTCCCATATATACAAAACTCCAATAATATTATTAGTCCTGGGAATGCATTCCCAGGATCAATGCAGCTTATGTAATCTTACTTATCACTAAATAGTGTTCGTGTCAATAGCCTACAACGGCTTAAAAATAGAATAGTGACGAGTGACGCGTAACAAGTAACGGGAGGAGGATAAATCTTTACCCCATTTAGAAAGGCCCCGACGGTGTTTTCAAGCAAAAATAGGATCTAATGTCCAAGAGAGAATTTCTGTCGAAGGATTATGGTCATCTAACGGGGTGAACTCGTCACTTGTTACTTGTCACTTGTTACTGATTTAAATACTTGCTCTAGGTTTATGAATAATGAGGGCAGGCACCAAAAACAAAGGAGAGAGCAGCGCTCTCTCCTTTGTTCGAAAATAAGGTTAAACTTTAAAATTTATAAGCAGCAGTAACAAACAATACATTCGCATTATATGATGAGTCTTTGAACGCTCCAGATAGATACAAGGGGCCTGTATACTGATAGCCATCAAGCTGGGCATCGGAGTACTCATATGTTTCATATGCATATCCGGCAGTGACCGTCAATGGCTTTGAAACATTATAGAGCGCCTTTACACTAACAGCCTGCCTTCTGTAGTCATCCGAATTAGATATATCTATGCTGCTGTTTGTTGCACCCACAGGGATTGCGCTATCAAGCAGGTAAGTAAAGTCAGCATTGCCGTCTGATTTGACGTTGTCATACTGCAGCGTCATGGTCAGTTTTCCGGGAATCGCATAGATATCCGAACCGATCCCATAGTCGTAATTCTTTTCCTCGTGCACTACCTCCCAGTTATTATTTACCGGGTCTTGTGATGATGGATTTTCATCCCAGTCGTAGTAGCGGTGGAACTGCTTGGCACGCACCTTCTCGTAGTCAAAGTAGCCGAAGACCTTGACCATTTTGCCGACTGCATAATTGGCGGCAATATAATATTCGTCCCTCTTGTCGTCCCTCAGGCCTATCAGTGTGTCATTATAATCTGTCTTCTTGTATTTATAGCCAAAAGAGATGTCGAGGTCGTCGATGGGATTGACATCAAATGACAACTTGTATGTGTCCCTGTCAAAGGGGGATACGTCAAACCTGCCCAGATATTTCTCGACCTCTTTAAAAAGTTCAAACACTCCAGGCCGATCCGTACGCCTGTTCATCCTCTCATATCCCGCATTTACAGTGAGGAAGTCGAGCCCGGTCCAGCCGAGGTCGAGACCATAGGTATCGTCTTTTCTCTTATTGACGTCTATTCTATTATCGTAGTCAGTATCCATATGAGCATATTTTGCGGTAAGTTTCAGGTCTTGAGGAAGCCTGAACCCAATTTGTGCACCATAGGATGTCTTCTTGTAGGAAAGCAGTTCGTTAACATATAAACCATCATCAATCTCATCCGATTCGTTCTTGTCCTGATAGAATTTGTAAAATATCTTACCATCAAGAAAAGAAATCGGATTTGAGGTCAGGACCAAATCATAGTTCCTTGTTTTTTTCTTGCCGTCAAAGGTTTCACCAAAAGCAGTGCCGCCGGAATTGATCAGTTTGTAATCAGAGTTTGCCTCGCTGATCCCGATATTCGTGCTGAACCTGCTATTCAGGGGAAGTAACACTGATCCCTTGAATCCGAGCCTTTGAAAGTTGTTATCAGCAGGAAGCGAAATGGCCATGGATGACGTTGTCACTACCAGCGACTGATTGTCATTTTCGAACATACTGTTAAAATAGCTCACTGAAGCAAAGAAAGGCTTCTTGTTGTACCCCGCCTCCACGCTGAAAGTATCTGTTGTATAATCAACTGGTTCGGGC
>JAGVGM010000215.1 GCA_020057065.1 Thermodesulfovibrionia bacterium | reverse complement strand
CAAGGCGATGTTTTTCAGCTTTTCAATATCCGGCTCGTAGAAAAGATAGACCTTGTAATTCCTGCTCTCACCGACAAAGTTCTTCTTTTCGTTCATGGCTTTTGGATCAAATTCCTCGCCGGTTGCTGTATAAAATATATATCGGGCCAGTTCTTCGTATGTCGGCAACCCGTCTCCCGAAAGGATGCTCTCCAGTTCGATGGCTTTCCCAAGTTCAAAATAGCTGAATGTCCCGCAAAGCCCTTTCTTTAGATTCTCATCCTTTGCATTTGGCACGCCCTTTATAACTCGTCGGACACGCTCCGCCGTGATTTTATCAGCATAATCTTCGCATTCAACGAGGATGAATTTGCGATTGCCGCCGTCTTCCTTGTTGAGGGCAAGTACGGCATGGGCGGTTGTGCCGGAACCAGAAAATGAATCAAGAACTATAGCGTCTTTATCGGTAGCTATCTCGAGTATGCGTTTAATTAAACGAACTGGCTTAGGAGTTTCAAAGCCAGAAATATCGACATCATGGAATATTGCATTCAGCTCTTGTTGTGCTTCCTGGTTATCGCCAACCTCACCACGTAACCAAAGAGTAACCGGTACAATACCTTGCTGAACTTCCGATAAGAAGCGTTTAATCGAAGGAACATTATTTCCATGTTCGCCAAACCAGATTCTGTCATCTTTTACTAGCTCTTCAAATCTTTCTTTACTAACGCGCCAACATTTCCCTTTTGGTGGCCTAACTTTCCTTCCTGAAGGTGTTGTTATTTCGTAATCATACAATTCCGAATAAGTCTTCACATCAAGGCCACTAACTTTCCAACGCCCTCTTGGATCATTGTCAAGGTTCTTATATCTTTTGTCCTGAGTTTCACCTCTTGGCAGCAGATTTCGTTTCCATAAATCGATATTTTTTGCATAGAGGACAACAAAATCATGCATATCTGATAGGTATTTCGCGTCATTACTGGGGGAATATTTCTTTTGCCAAATGATATTAGTGACAAAATTTTCTTCACCAAATACATCATCCATGAGCATTCTTAATCGATGTTGCTCATTGTCATCAATACTTATAAAAATCACTCCATCATCTCGCAAAAGCTCGCGCAGAAGTTTAAGCCTCGGCGTCATCATGCACAGCCACTTGTCGTGACGGGTGAGGTCTTCACGGTCAACCACCTTGCCAAGCCATTCCTGCATCATGGGGGAGTTGACATTATCGTTGTAAACCCATTTCTCATTGCCAGTGTTGTAAGGCGGATCAATATAGATACATTTGATTTTCCCGGCATAAAGCGGAAGCAACGCCTTGAGGGCCTTCAGGTTGTCTCCGTGGATGATGAGATTGTCATGCAGGCTGACCTTGTCCGTAAGGCTCTTATCCTTTTTCGGAATCAGCTCGTGATATTTTACGAGCAGATGATGGTTTTGAACAAAAGATTTGCCCTTAAATTGAATTTGCGCCATAGCATTTCTCCATTTATATAGCCAATATCTCTTTCGAGAAATCAGCTCACCATGCCGATGGGAGGATTATTCTTTCGTTTTTCATCGTGCCGGTAATACCGCGCCTTTGAGTTTTTCTTTGCCATTTTCATTCCTCAGTACATTGATTGAATAAAGTTTGACTATCTCCAACGCTCAGGCTTCTTTATTTGACTTTAAAGTTCATAATCGTTATGGTATTTATAGACTGATAACAGCGCTAACGATAGCATCGTTGGCTTGACGCCCTTGCTTAATTGCAGGGGCGTTTCTTTTTTAAAAGGTAAAATCGGCCTGTTCCGGCATTTCACAGTAGACTTTTCCATTGAGCAGCCTGCCGGCATTTTTCTTGTTAACCCCGCCCCACTGCTTAAAAAAGAACGGGACGTTTGCCTTGCGGCATTGCTCATGAATATCAAGCACCCATTTCTTATTCATTGGCCGTGCCCCAGGGCCGCTTTCACCGCCAACGATAACCCAATCGATGCGGGACAAATCGATATCAGGCAAGGGGCCCAATAGCGGTTCCAAAGATAAAAATCGTACAGCCGCGGAGATATGACGAAGATAGTCGATCCGTTTTAAGCAGGAAACGTCTTCCACAGTTACACCCATCCAAACGTTTCCAGGCCAGTTCAATAAAGACGCAAGTTCTAAAAGTCGTTCAGCCCGCTTGGTCAAAACTTGAAATATATGCCAGTGCGCTCGCTCCATGACATCAAACACTTGACAAATAAAGGATTTAGGAATGTCCTTATGGAAGAGATCGCTCATTGAATTAACAAATATACTCTGCGGTTTTTTCCACGTCAGGGGCAGGTCAAGGACATGCTGGTGCAGAGTAACCTTAAAGCCGTCAACGTAATTCTTCTGACCCATCGCCTTTAAACGCCGGGCCATACGCTCGGCATAGCAATGGGCGCACCCATCGCTGATTTTTGTGCAGCCTGTGACAGGATTCCACGTCGATTCTGTCCACTCTATCGATGATTTTACACCCATTTTTTTTGCCTTATTTCCTGGGGAAAATAGCCATAACAGAATCAGCAAAAGTGCCCTTTCTGTGGCTACTGGCTGTGATCTTTCCTTCTTCTTCAAGTTCCATAAGAACGTCTTTATAGTTTTTCTTGATATATGGCTTATCGATGTTGTGTTTTTCATAAATTTCACGCATAGGAAGGGTCTGCCCGGCAAATTCATCGAGCAACATCTCTTTTAAATCGTGAAGGGGTCGGGATAACTGGAACAGAAGACTTTGTTTGAGCAAAAAGTCTGCCGGATTATATTCAAATGAAGGAACTCCTTGAGTTTGACCTGAACTTTCGCGAGCCATAATATCTTTCATAATTTCATATCCACGGGAGTTTTTACTGATAAAAATTAAATGGTGGCTTGTTCGCCTGCCTCGCGCATCCTTAAACGTAAACGGAAGGGTATAACGGCTTCCATAAGATTTTATGGACTGGCACAATTCTTCAACAATCATTACTTCGCGTTTGGAAGGCGAAACTCCGTTAAGCCTTGGCCTCAATGCATCTGCTCGCTCCTCTCCGAATAAAGCATCCATATGTTCTTTAACCATCGGATTACTTAAGCCCATGTTGATGCGAATATAGTTGAAGAAGAAGATGCAGTCGCATCCCCAATCCTTCAAAACAGAATTAACAAGACGAAGCGACAAGCCCTTGTATCCCCAAGGGTCAACGAAAAATAGT
>JAGVGM010000117.1 GCA_020057065.1 Thermodesulfovibrionia bacterium | reverse complement strand
TACACATTTCACATAACGTGTGAAATGTGTAGACCTGACCCCTGCATCTACTGCAAATTCTGTATCTGCTCCTTTATTTTTTCAATTTCATGTTTCATCTCAATAACATTATTTACAATTTCAACGTCGTTTGTTTTGGAGCCTGCCGTATTAATTTCTCTCCTCAGCTCCTGAACAAGAAAATCCATTTTCTTCCCTATAGTATCGCCTGATCCTAACACCTCCATTGCATAATTGAGATGACTTTTTACCCGGACTATCTCCTCTGTAATATCCGCCCTCTCGATCAGAATGGCGGCCTCCTGTATCAAACGTGATTCATCTATTATTATATCCCCCAGAAACTCCTTCAACCTTTCATACAATCGCTGCTTCGTATCAACTATTATTTCATTCCTTCTCTTTTCAATATCATTCATATATCTGCTTAATATCTGTATCCTGACAGCAATATCATCGACAAGATTCCTTCCTTCTTCAATGCGCATCTTTTCGAGATCGCGTAAAGCCGCTTCAACAGCCCCGTTAAGTTCTTCTATCTTTGCTTCTTCTTCCAGACAGAATATGTCCCTGTAAGAAGCGAGTACGTTAATATCTATTTCACCCTGAAGTGAAAGTTCATTTTTTATTGAAACAAGCGCATTATAATATTCCATGGCAAGTGGTTTGTTTATCTTTATTTTAACGATATCCGATTCAGGTTTCGCTATGCTTATTTCGATGTGTCCGCGCTGAAACCTTGATTTAACCAGTTTTCTTATTTCGTTCTCATACTGGTAAAGGAACGAAGGCAGCTTTATCTGAATATCAAGATTCTTGTGGTTAATGGAACGGGCTTCGACTTTTATATTGCCGGCAATTCCTCTGCCATAACCTGTCATTGATTGAGGGTTCATATTCAGGATTAAGATTATACCATATACTGACTTTTCTAAATTTTCTCCAGCACCTTTTGCATATCATCCCATGTCAGCCATTTGTCTTTTCTATTTCTCAATAAATATGCCGGATGAAATGTGGGCATAAGGGGAATACCATGGTGATCAAAGAAATTCCCCCTGACCCTGCTTATCGGGGTCTTTATTCTCAGGAGAGCATGCGTGGCAACCTTGCCAAGGCTTACGATCACCCTGGGTTGAATTATCCGGATCTGCTTCTCTACAAAAGGCCTGCATGCCAGGATCTCATCTTCTTCGGGTTCCCTGTTGTTCGGAGGCCTGCATTTTACAATATTTGCTATATACACTTCTTCGCGCTTTTGTCCCAGTTTTGTTATAAGGCTTGCAAGAAGTTTTCCCGCTTCTCCGACAAAAGGCCTTGCCTGAATATCTTCGTCCCTGCCGGGTCCTTCACCAATAAACATAATTTTTGCACCGGATAAACCTTCACCAAAAACAATGTTTTTACGGTTCTTGCAGAGCTTGCACCTCTGGCAATCGCCTATCTCATCTCTGAGAACCTTAAGTGCGGATTCCTTGTCAATTTTAAGTTTTGAGTTTTGAGTTTTGAGTTCAGAGTTGTCAATTCCGGATTTCGGATCTCGGTTTTCGGATTTTAATTCCTCATATTGCTGGCTTCCGCATTTCCGCACTTCCGCACTTTTGCACTTTTGCACTTTTGCACTTCTATCCTTCTGTTCTATCTTCACCGGCAGATACGTAAATCCCAGTTCCTGATAAAACTCCATCGTTCTTTTAAGCTCTTTAGCTATTTCACTTTTATTTTGCATAATTTTCAATGGGCGAGGCAGCGCCCTGTCCCATGTGGGCGGGTTTGAAACCCGCCCCTACTCTCACTCCCCCCACTTCAGTTTGCTTTTCAATATCCTGAAATAATCCCTGTCATGCAAAACAAGAAATTTTGTTTTATATTCAGCCTTCTTGATTACAATTCTGTCGTTTTCTTTCAGGGGAAATCCAACCTGACCATCAAGCGTAAGATAGACATCATCCCCGCTTTTAATGGTAACTTCAAGAACAAATGTATCCGGTAGAACAATCGGCCTGCTTGTTAGTGTATGAGGACAAATAGGTGTGATCAGGAATGACTCGAGTGTCGGATATAAAATAGGCCCGCCTGCTGAAAGTGAATGCGCAGTGGACCCCGTAGGAGTAGAGATGATCAATCCGTCCGCCCTGAAAGTGCTGACATATTGACCGTTAATTGCTATATCAAGCTCGAACATCCTTGAAAGGGCGCTCTTATTTAACACAACGTCGTTAAGGGCATTTTGACGGATCACCCTTTTGCTCCCGCGATAAACATCTGCTAAAAGCATTATTCTTTCTTCCAAAGCACATTTGCCCGAAAAAACCTTATTTATCTCTTTGCGAATTTCCCCCCTGTTGATCTCGGTAATAAATCCGAGTCCGCCGAGATTGACGCCGAGTATAGGTATCCCAAGATCGCCAACAAGCCTTGCGACACTCAAAAGGGTGCCGTCACCGCCAAAGACAATAATAATATCTGACTTTAACGGGATCTCCTTTCTCGGATACCCTTTTATCTTAAGAAGTGATGCTATTTCGCTCTCAATATAAAACTCGAACTTCTTTTTCTTCATCCATTGCATCAGGTTTTTAACAGCCTTTACAGCATCAGGTTCACCCTTTTTTGCAATTATACCGATTCTCTTCATAATTCCATCCCTGTTATTTCAATTTCTCTCATGTTATCACCTGCATAATTCAAATTGACTTTAATACTATTTTCAGGAATTTCTTCCTCAGCCCTCTCTGCCCATTCAATTACAGATATGCCGTTACCCCCGAGATATTCCTGTAACCCAAGCTCTGACGCTTTCCCGGCAGCTACTCTGTAAAGGTCTATATGATAAAAAGGAACATCTGCATCATATTCTGCAATTATAGTGAAACTTGCGCTGGTTATATCACGTTCATTAATTCCGAAAACTGAAGCAATACCCTTCACCAGCACTGTTTTTCCTGAACCAAGTTCCCCGTACAAACAGACTACATCACCCCTTTTTAATTTTTCGCCGAGTTTACGTCCAAGTTCTTTTGTCTCATCATCACTTTTACTTAGAAGCTTCATAGGTCATAGCTCTTACCATATCTGCCTTGCCGACTATGCCGACTACCATACTCTCTCTGAGAACCGGAAGCAGGTGAACATGCTGTTCAGCCATTATTGTTGCAATTTCGTCCAGTGTCGTCTCCTCTGTGATTGATACAACTTTTTTAGTGCAGATCTCATCTACCGTAGTAGCAGCCATTTTCTTGATCTCTTCTTCCATCCTGCCTGAACCAAGAAGGATAAAGGCATCAAAAAGCCTTATTACTGTCGGAATATGCAGGCGTTTATTCTGCGTGATAAGATCATTTTCTGTAACAATACCGATAAGTTTCTTATTATCATTTATCACGGGAACACCGCTGATCTTATTATCCATCAATAACCTTGCAAGTTCCTCTACAGTTGCCTCTGGTTTTGCAGTAATAACATCTTTTGTCATTATATCTTTTGCCTTGAGCATGCTCCCTCCTTAAGAAACAGTTAAAACAGTTTGAACGGCTTGAACGTATAATATTTTACCACAATCCGATAAAACCGCCCTGCCTCCCTGATAATCCTTTTGAATATCTGTATGAATAATATTTCTCCGGTTTACAAAATGTACATTCATCAGACTGCCAGATGTTTTTTGACAGGATACCCATATCTCTTGCCTGAATTCTGTTTGCAGATGAAAGATCGATAAAGCATTTATTGCCTTTTCTGAGATAATAATCTCCTTCCCCTGTTGCCTCCAGAACAGCATTATTAACATCTTCATCAACTTCATAACTGCACTGTCTGATGCTGGGGCCGATGGCTACCGATATGTCCACGGGAAGGCTGCCGAACTTTTCCCGCATCGTCATTACAGTTTCCTTTAAGATCAGTTTTGCAGTTCCCCTCCATCCCGCATGAACAGCCCCTATAATACCCCTCATATTATCATATACAAGTATAGGAACACAGTCCGCAACCAATACCCCTATCAATATATGTTTTTTATCTGTAATTACCGCATCTGCAACTACAGGCTTATGGTCAGAGCCAAGTATATGTATCTTGTTTGTATGTTTCTGGATCGGCAGGTAGATTTTGTCTTTTGAAATATTAAGTTCTTTGCTCAGTGCATCATTTATATGATCATAGTCCTTCACAAATATTCTTGTAGTAAAGAACGCTTTAATATTCGATGAAGCAATATTTGAAGGCGCTACAAATACTTCCATTTCTTTGAAATTCAATATACTCCTTATAAGCAATTAAACGACTACTTAGAATTTGTTTATAAAGCACCTTTCTGTCATTCCCACGAAAGTGCGAATCCGGTGCATTTGTATGGATACCCGTTTTCACGGTAATGACGGACTCTGCTAACTATGTATTATAAAAGCATATTATGCTCTCTTATTGTCTTAAAACCCCCTGGCAATGCATTAATCAAGTCTGATGCGACAAGGGAATGCTCACCCCTTTTTTGTGCAGCAATATCACCTGCTAATCCATGCAGATATACCCCAAGGATTGAGGCGTTTTGAGGGCTTACTCTTTGTGCAAGGAAGGATGAGATCATACCTGTAAGAACGTCTCCTGTACCGGCCGTTGCCATACCGGGATTACCCGTTGAGTTTATGAACACGTTTCCGCCGGGTGATGCAATCACCGTTGGAACGCCTTTGAGCACAAGATAGCTCCCTGTCTTTTTCGCAAATATCAAAGCAATATTGATTCTGTCCCGCTCTATTCTTTCATGCAGCCTAAAACTTGCGTCAACCTCTTTGCTCTGTATTTTAAGTTTTTCTGCTGACCGCTGACCGCTGACCGCTGACCACTGCAGCAACCTTGCCATTTCCCCTGCATGCGGGGTAAGAATAATCGGAGCTCTGCACTTTCTCAAGACACCGGTTCGTCCGGCAATCGCATTTAATCCATCGGCGTCAATGACTATAGGGACATTGGAGTTGGTGATCAGCCTGCAAACAAGTTCGGATATCTCACCGTCTGCTGAAAGTCCGGGTCCTATGGCAAGGACATTAGCCTGTTTATTAAGAAATCCAAGAATTGCATCAGCAGATTTAAAAGACAGGGTCCCATTCCCTTTATCAGCAAGAGGTAAAAGCATCTCTTCCGTCAACCTTGACTGAAGCGAGCTGACAAGGCTCTCCGGAACGCCGATTGTCACGAGACCGGCGCCTGTCCTTAAACATGCCTTCGCAGCCATAAGCGCCGCCCCTGTCTTTCCCTTTGAACCTGCTATCAAAAGTACGTGTCCATATGTTCCTTTATGTGAATATTTCGGCCTTTCCGGTAACAGAGAAATGATGTCTTCTTTTTGCGGCAGGTTTACCTTTATTTTCTCCGATGTAGTTAATTTTCGCGAGAAACCTATATCCTCTATATAAAGTTTCCCTGAATATTCTGCCCCGGGATAAAGATAATGTCCTCTCTTGGGAAGCCCAAATGTAACGGTGATCTTTGCCTTTACTGCACAACCCATTATCTGTCCCGTATCAGAGGAAATACCCGACGGAATATCAATGGAAATAACAGGTAACAATAGTTTGTTTATTTTATTAATAACATCAGACAAGGGCCTCCTGACATCTTTATTTAAACCTGTGCCGAGAAGCGCATCGATGATAAGAATTTGATGCAGGGGCGTATGGCTATACGCCCTTCCGTACGGGCGTTTCATGAAACGCCCGTACAATGTTAAAAATCTTTTAATTGGGAAAATTCTTACACCAAACTTTTTTGCAGCATTGTAATTTATCTTTACATCGCCTTTCAAAGCCTCCGGCTTTGTGGTTAGAAATACTTCTACATCTTTCCCCTGATTGTGCAGGGTCCTTGCTACTACAAGTCCATCTCCGCCGTTGTTCCCTCCACCGCACAGAATAATAACTTTTAAATCCCCCCCTTGGGGCCATTCATGAATTACCCCTGCAGGATTATCTGTGTTCTGGAAAAATATTTCATTTATCCTCGATACAACCGCAAGCCCTGCCCTCTCCATGAGAATAGTCCCGGCAATACCATATGTTGCAATGGTATTGCTGTCAATCTTATGCATCTCTTTTGCTGTTACAACTTTCAGCATTTTACCTTTCAATTACCCCTGGTTGTATTTATTGACCAGTATAAAATACTGCGCCTTATTAATCAATTTAACCCAATAAAATTCTTCCAATAGTCCAACTATTCCGGTTAAAAATATTCATGAATAATTCGGGCTGAGAATAATTATTTACAGGACAACAATGGTGCAATAGTAATTATTATGACTAATGCAGCATAAACCGGCTCAAGTAATTTCGGATTATTCCGTTAAGATAAGGTAATCTTCACCGGAAGGGAAAATATCATGTCAAAGGACAGTACATCTAAAGGAAAGATAGTAATAACAGCAGGAACAGGGATTAATTTAGCCCTTGGTATTCTTTATACATGGAGCATATTTAAAGTCGCAATCAAACAGTCCATTGAAACAGGCGGTACTGGTGAATTTAACTGGAATCCCGCCTCGCTGAATGACCCTTACGCAGTATGCTGCCTCGTATTTGCCTGCATGATGATAATTGCGGGAAAATGTCAGGACCTGTTCGGTCCCCGCATTACCGCATTTACCGGTGGGATACTGGTAGGGACAGGCTTTATCATCATATCACAGACAACATCATACTACATGTGGATATTAGGTTTTGGCATTCTCGTCGGGACCGGAATTGCATTCGGTTACTCATCCGCAACGCCTCCGGCATTAAAATGGTATCCCCCGGTTAAAACAGGAAAGATCGCCGGCATAGTAGTATCCGGTTTCGGCCTGGCCTCTGTTTATATCGCCCCGCTTTCACAGTATCTTCTTAGTCACTGGGGGATTCAGGGGACTATGCTCTTCTTTGGAATCGCATTTTTTATTGTCGTAAGTCTTTTATCCCAGCTTCTGGTCAACCCGCCTGAAGGCTACGTGCCAGGAGGCGTTGTAGAGCGAAGGTCTAATGCCGAAGCAAATTTAAAGGCACGAGCATCATTTGAAGATATAAATTACACACCACAGGAAATGATGCGGACATATTCCTTCTGGATGCTCTGGATACTGTATTTTATAGGTGCTGGAGCCGGGCTGATGGTGATAGGCAGTGTTGCCGGAATGGCAAAAAGCAGTATGGGTGCAAACGCATTTCTTGCTGTTGCAATTATGGCGCTCGGAAACGCAGGCGGCAGGATTGCAGCCGGAATCTTGTCAGATAAAATTGGAAGGACGAGGACTCTTGCAAGCATTTTCATCCTTCAGGCATTGATGATGTTCATCGCCGTTCCCGTTGTAGGCGCAAAGTCACCAGGCGCAGCCTCTCTTGTATTTTTAGCCACTTTTATCGGATTTAATTACGGTGCGAACCTTGCGCTCTTTCCGTCATTCACAAAAGACTTCTGGGGCATAAAAAATTTCGGGGTCAACTACGGGCTTATATTCACTGCATGGGGATTTGGGGGATTTGTAATGAGCAAGGCATCACAGATATTGTTAGCCGGCACTAATACATTTACATCTTCCTTTATTGCAGCAGGAGTGCTTCTGTGTATCGGAGCTATTTTGACTTACTTTATAAAAGACAGGAAAGAAATTGCAAGGCACGGGCTTGCACAACAAGCTGCCACCCGGTCTTCATGCAAACAGAGTTCATTTGCGTCAAATGCCAGTAAACAAGACGTAAGTTTAGATTTATAAGTTGAGGATGAGAGACAAGTTCAAAGGCTTTCAATAAAGTTACAAATTAAATTTAAGCTCCTCTACTCTAATCACTGTATTATCTGGTAAAATGCTATGAACTGTCATTCTGGCTTGTCCGGTAACCCCCTTTCATCCCCCTTAACTTAAGGGGAAAGAGGGGGTTAAAGATTCCCGACAAGCGGGAATGACAGGCGTTAGGAAAACCATGTCTGACAATCTTTATATGCAAAAAGCCCTGGAGCTCGCTATAAAAGGAAAAGGACGAACAAGTCCAAATCCAATGGTAGGGGCAGTTATCGTCAAAGGAGAAAAGATCATTGCAACTGATTATCACAGAAAAGCCGGAACCCCTCACGCAGAGGTCCTTGCACTGAAAAAGGCAGGTAAAAGGGCAAAAGGTGCAACACTCTATGTCAATCTTGAGCCGTGCTGTCACACAGATAAAAAGACCCCTCCCTGCACTAAAGCGATTATCCAGTCAGGCATAAAAAAAGTTGTTATAGCGATGATTGACCCCAATCCAAAAGTCTCCGGTATGGGATTAAAAGAGTTACGGAAAGCAGGAATTGAAACTGTTTCAGGAGTTATGGAAGCAGAAGCAAAACATTTGAATGAGGCATTCATTAAATACATTACAAAAAAAGAACCCTTTGTAATCGTGAAGATCGCACAGAGCCTTGACGGCAAGATCGCAACCGCCAAATGTGAATCCAGGTGGATCACAGGTGAAAAGGCAAGAGAGTATGTACACAGACTCAGAAATGAAGTTGATGCCATACTTGTCGGCATCGGCACAGTAAAAAAAGACAATCCATCACTTGACTGCAGAATCAAAGGCGGCAGAAACCCTTACAGGATCATTGTGGACAGCCGTCTGGACATATCTCTTAATGCAAAGGTTTTAAAACATCATGACAATAAGACGATCATTGCAACAATATCACCACCCTCTCCATCATTCAGTAGGGGCGGGTTTGAAACCCGCCCCTACAAAAGGGAATTGATGTCCTATCAGAAAAAGATTGAAAAACTTCAAAACATGGGCGCTCACGTTTTAACTCTCAAAGATAAGAACGGAAAGGTCGATCTGAAATCACTTATGAAAAAACTTGCAAAGCTTGAAATAGCAAGTGTAATGATCGAGGGAGGATCGTCAATAAACGCCTCTGCCCTCTCAAGCAAAGTTATAGATAAGGTTATGCTCTTCATAGCGCCCATGATAATCGGGGGAACTGATGCAATATCTTCAATCGGGGGGAGATCGCCTGTCCTTCTTAAAAATGCATTCAGACTTAACGATCTTCAGGTAAAGAAGATCGGGGATGACCTTCTTCTGGAAGGGTATCTGTAGTTTTATTTCACTCCACAAAGAGACGCATCTTTAGTCTCCCGCAATCTTCACCGTAATCCTTCTGTGTCTTGGCCCGTCGAACTCACAGAAAAATACAGACTGCCATGTGCCGAGAAGGAGTTTGCCCCCATCTATAATTATTGCTTGGGAAGAACCGACAATAGAGGTTTTGATATGAGCGTCTGAGTTTCCTTCAGTATGGAAATAAGGACCTTTGTGAGGAACAAGCCTGGTGAGGGTGTTTTGAATGTCTTTCATCACAGACGGATCAGCCCCCTCGTTAACTGTAACTCCTGCCGTAGTATGAGGCACATAGACATGACATATCCCGCTCTTTATTCCCGCTTCGTCAATCAGGGATTGAATTTCGGCAGTAATGTCAACGAATTCATTGCGTGTTCTTGTTTTGATGTTGATGTTTTTTATCATAATGCCTCCGTTAAAACACAGGGTAGGGGCGATTCATGAATCGCCCCTACGTCATTTATTACAGTGCATTAAACAATTTATCATAAAAACCACTGTCAATTTCAAATTCAATCCTTAAAGCAAATAAATTCTCCGTCAGGCATAATTCCCTGATCTTCACTAAATCCTTTTCTGTGGTTATGATATCCAATCCAGCGGCCTCTGTCTTTATTATATCCATATCACGCTGCCTGTAAATATGGTGGTCCATGAATGATTTAAATCTGACAATATCAGCTCCGCCTGCGGTCAGTATACCCCTGAAATAGTCCCCGTTGGCAATGCCGGAAAATGCATATATTTTCCTGTCCTTCAATGTATCAATATCTGCTGATTCTCCTGATGCATTGATGAGTGCAACAGACTTATGCGACGCGGTGAAAACAGGCGCCTCCGGATTATATTGTTTAATCTTTTTATCGATCACGGATATTGTTTCTTTATCTGCCAGATCGGTTTTTGTAAGCACAATTATATTTGCTCTTTTCATGGAACTTAAGGGTTCTCTCAGTCTGCCTTCTGGAAAAAGTTTTTCATTCCCGAACGGATTGGTTGCATCAATGAGAAGTATGTCAATATCCCTGTGAAGCGCCCAGTGCTGAAAACCGTCATCAAGTATGAATATTAAATTTGAAATTTGAAATTTGAAATTTGAAATTGCAAATTGGCCGCCTTTGTATCTGTCCGCGCATTTTATTACGGGAACATCTTTTAATCTAAAGGCCAGCAAAACAGGTTCATCGCCCGCGTCAATGCCGGTACAGATATTTATCCCCCCTTGTCCCCTGCTTTGCAAGTGAGGGGAAGAAACCACAAAACACGGGCCTTTAGATTTTCCCTTATAACCCCTTGTAAGTACGCACGGGTGAAGCCCGCGTTTTTTTGCCTCTTCCGCAATTGCAATTACAGCAGGGGTCTTGCCTGTCCCGCCGAGAGTGAGATTGCCGACACTGATGACTTTGGAAGCAAGCCTTTTAGGCTTTACAATAAGCTTCCTGCATGTAAGTCCAAATAAGTAAAGAACACTAAGCAGTCCCAAGGAAACCTCTAACAAGCTCAATCGCCTTTTTTACTGCACCGGCGTTTTTTTCAACCATTGCCTTTGCCTTCAATCCCATCCGCCCGGCCTTTTCACTATTATTCAGCAAATCAGTGACCGCCATTACAATTTCATGTGCGTCATTAACTTTGACTGCAGCGGCCTGATCAAGAAATTCCTTTGCCATCGGGAAATTATCCATATAAGGCCCGAAGATCATAGGTTTTGCCCAGTAAGCCGGTTCCAGAATATTATGCCCTCCGACAGGCACAAGGCTTCCACCGACGAAGGCTATAGTAATTTTCGAGAACACCCTTGATAATTCCCCGATCGTATCAAGCAGAATGATATCGAAATCTCCATTTAAGGGTTGCATGCCTTTAGCTGACTGCTGATCGCTGATCGCTGAGAGCTTGTTTATCATCGAGCGCCTGATAAAATTCAAATTCCTTTTTTTAAGAATTTCCTCCGCCTCTTTAAATCTCTCGGGGTGCCGCGGTGCGATAATGAGTTTTAGATCCGGACAAGTCTGTTTGATCGAATCGTAAGCATTAAGGATAATCTCTTCTTCGCCCTTATGAGTGCTTGCGGCAAGCAGGATCCTGCTGTTAATATTTTCGAGCCAGTCCAGTGCGCCTGATGCATCAAATGAGATGTCATATTTGAAATTCCCCATAACCCTTACTCTGTTTTTATCAGCGCCGATAGCCTCAATTTTTTCAGCGTCAGCTTCCCCCTGCATATAGAGAAAATCGACATATGCCAATAGCTTTTTCATAAAAAAACTTAAACGCCTGTAGCCTTTGAAGGATTTATTTGATATCCTGCCGTTTAAGATGATGATCCTGGAGGCGTTTTTTTTGAGCGCGCTGAATAGGGCCGGCCAGAGTTCGGTCTCTATTGTTATGAATATCTCCGGTCTAAGACCATTTGCAGCCCGGTTGACGCATAACCAGGTGTCACACGGTATATACATTATCCTGCAGGCCTCCGGAAATCTTTCATGAGCGATCTTCTGCCCTGTATATGTAGTTGTAGAAAAAACTATGCTTTTGTCCGGAAATTCTTTTTTCAGCATTTTCAGGAACGGCACACATGCGATAACTTCGCCGACCGATACCGCATGTACCCATATATCGGTTTTTGAATAATGTGAAGCGCCGAGACGTTCCCTGATAAACCTGATCCTGTCTTCAGGCCCTTTTTTCATGACCAGAACGGGAAGATACAGTAAGACCGCTATGGCTGAAAGGAGATTATAGAATAGCAGCATCATCCCATCCCGCCATTTCCCCGACCATCTGAGCGACCCTGTGAGAGGGTTTCTTATCCTGGAATATTTCCCCGATCTTATTAAGACTGACAAGCATTTCGTTCCTGTAGGATTTGTCATTCAGAATTCTCTTTAACTCTGAAAATATCTTGTCGGAAATTGCATCCTTCTGCAGTAATTCCAGAACCACCTGCCTGCCGGAGAGGATGTTGACCAAAGAAACGAACTTCACTTTCACAAGCAGTTTTGCAAGTAGAAATGATACTGGAGAGACCTTATAAAAAACCACCATAGGCGTGCCTACAAGCGCTGTCTCGAGCGTTACAGTGCCGGAAGCCAGTGCCGAGACCTCTGAGCAGGCAACAACCTCAGTAGTGCGTCCCCGGATGATCTTGACATAGTCAGGGAGCTTTTCAGTCAGGTTAGATTCGGCAGTAAGGGGAACGACTATCTGCATATCCGGAAATTCGCAACGGATCTTTTCTGCAAGCTCTCTGATAAGCGTCTGATGCCTGATTATCTCATTGGGCCTGCTCCCCGGAAGCAGGGTAATTATTCCTTTATCGGGATAAAGCCCGAGATCTTTCTTTATTTCTTCTTTTGTCCCCTTGATATTAATTGTCTCTGCGATCGGATGCCCTACAAATTCACATGGAAGGCCGGTATCTTTATAGTAGTCAACTTCAAATGGAAATAGTACCGCCAGCCTGTTCACAAGGGCTGCGATCTTTTTCACCCTTCCCCTGCGCCAGGCCCATACCTGCGGGCTGACATAATAAAGGATCGGGATCCCGGCTGCCTTTGCCTTTTTTGCAAGTGGGATGTTGAAATCAGGATAATCTATCAGGACAAGGATGTCAGGCCTTTTTTCAATCAGGGCCCCGGCAGCTTTTTTAAAGATTTTTCTAAGCTCTCCTATATGTTTAACTACCTCTGTTATCCCTGCTACCTGTGATATGGGCGCGATCAGGTTTACGCCCTCTTTCTTCATCCTGGAACCGCCGATACCAAAAATTTCAGTATCAGGCCAGAGCCTTTTAACCTCCCTGCTCAGCATCGCGCCGTATAATTCCCCGGAAGCCTCGCCAGCGCTTATCATAAGTTTTCTGGACACCTGATAAAATATCATTAATGCACATGTTAGTTCAATAAATGCTTCCCCACTTTAAAAAAGAGGGGTTAGGGGCGATTTTGCAAAATAAATAGTAGTAATGGTTAATTAGCGAAAGAATTGAATAATTTTATTGATACGGAGAAAAGAAGCGGTCAGTAAAAAACGTTCATCCAATAACTCTTATCGCCTTATCGAGTCTTTTCCTTCCCGACGATCTCCAGTCCACGCTCCCGCGCGGGGAGCGACGGCTGCGGGAGGTTTAGCTTGCTCTAAATCCATCGTTTTCAATCCTTGTTTTATTGGAAGAGCCTCTATGAGGCAATTTTGTTTGTTTTAGTTAGTATTTGTTTGATAAGTTTCAATCCTTGTTTTATTGGAAGAGCCTCTATGAGTCGGCCAGTGCAAAGGTTCTATTAATCCATTTGTAGTTTCAATCCTTGTTTTATTGGAAGAGCCTCTATGAGGAAATTCCCGTTGAGTCATAAATTCCCGTTGAAGCAGTTTCAATCCTTGTTTTATTGGAAGAGCCTCTATGAGTCGGCCAGTGCAAAGGTTCTATTAATCCATTTGCAGTTTCAATCCTTGTTTTATTGGAAGAGCCTCTATGAGGATGCAGGGATAATGGCAGGAGTAGCAAAACGATGTTTCAATCCTTGTTTTATTGGAAGAGCCTCTATGAGTTGAAGATGTTCCGGGAGGGAATTGAGTTTACCCATATGAGTTTCAATCCTTGTTTTATTGGAAGAGCCTCTATGAGCACTTAACGGTACTGACTGACAAGAGAACAATTTGAGTTTCAATCCTTGTTTTATTGGAAGAGCCTCTATGAGCAAGGCTCATCTACGTAAAGCATAACATCAGATAATGTTTCAATCCTTGTTTTATTGGAAGAGCCTCTATGAGCTGTTTTGGAAATTGCAATATCAAACTCCTCTTGGTAAGTTTCAATCCTTGTTTTATTGGAAGAGCCTCTATGAGATGTTCTGGGAGGGAATTAAGTTTTCCCATAGGAGTTTCAATCCTTGTTTTATTGGAAGAGCCTCTATGAGGATGATTTAATTCACATTTTATTAACATGATAACCTATGTTTCAATCCTTGTTTTATTGGAAGAGCCTCTATGAGGTTGATCGCCTTACTCCAGCAATGCGACTTTTAGAGGGGTTTCAATCCTTGTTTTATTGGAAGAGCCTCTATGAGGACTCTCTCGACCTCCCTAACTCAAGCCTCCTGATAAGTTTCAATCCTTGTTTTATTGGAAGAGCCTCTATGAGGATTGCGATTTCAAAAACAGACGACCTTCAGATTCTGTTTCAATCCTTGTTTTATTGGAAGAGCCTCTATGAGGAGCAATTTATCTTGAAGGTCTTGAATAAAAACGCTCAAATGTAATTTTAGAAACGTCTATTTTTATTAAAATCCATATCATTTTGTCTCTTACTATAAACATTCTTAAAGTCTTTTACATGAAATCATACAGCAAAAACCTTTCTGTCTCAATGACTTTCACCACTGATGTACATTTTTTACTATAAATTCCCACCATGCAAATCACAGAGGACAGAAGGCAGACTCTCAGATAACAGATTATCAGAAGACAGAAGTCAGACTTTGATTTTCTATTTGTCTGTCATCTGATTGTCTGTTATCTGTTATCTGAGAGTCTGCCTTCTGCTTTTCTATTGTCAAAGAACTATACGCAAATATTCCTGTAACAACAATCAATGCACTGGGTTTTAGATTTTGTTCCCTTAGGATAATAGCATTTCTGTGTGATGTCAATGATTTCTGCAATCATCGCCTGCAATTCAATAAAGTCTGTGTCCGTTATTTGAATCTCTTTTAATAAATTTTTACTTCGTATATAACAGATAAATCCTTTGTGAACCTCTTTGCCGTAATTTTCTTTAATCAGTAATCCATAAAAGACCGACTGGTATCGCTGAGTTCTAAAAACTGTATCTTTATATTCTGCGTATTTGTAATCAAGAGGCGCCATTGTGTTATCAGATAAAGTTAATACTTCATCAACAATACCTTTAATATGATATTTTTCAGATGCCATATAACCGCCTATCTCTTTGTCCACACAGCCAATCCTCTTCCTGAGATAATCAATATTAGTCCGTTCTTTGCCATCGTGAACCTCTCTGCCTTTTAAGACTTTAAATCTCTTATCCTCATTCTGGTCAATACAAAGGCAATTCATGAAATAAATAAAACGAGGGCAAAAAAGATACTCAAGAAGCACAGAGGCCGTGACGAAGATATCAGAAGACAAACTTTTCTCTGCTTTCTGAATGTCTGTTATCTGTCCTCTGTCTTCTGTCATCTGTTAAACAAACAAAGACTTCACTTCATCCGAGACAAGTTCTTTGTTAAATGGTATCCCGATCATCCGCACCTTTTTAAAATCTTCTTCACACATAGGGAAAATATACACGGAATCCTTTTCATCATCAGTAATTTCTTTGCACATTAAGACAAGCTCATCTATCTGATTTCTGTTCAAGTCACCAAGAAAAGCGCTCTTCTGCACCCTGTATAAGCCATAGCCTTTACAGAACTTTGCAACCCTGTTGCGAATTTTATCTTCAGATATGTCGTAAACAACCCAGGTCAACATTTAAGCAACCCATTCGCTATATTGTGGCATTCAAATTGAATAATATTTCTTTTCTGAATATTTCTGCCTTTGTATCTCACAGATTCATCAAATGTTTTATTCAAATCTTCAATCAAAACCGCTTTGCCCTCTTTGTTTAGAGTAAACCCGCCTTTTATTTCATCAAAATATTCAACCTTAATCTTTCTGCCGCTGAAAAGATAAACGACTGTTTCTTCTGCAAATATCCTGAACATCTCAATAAGGTCAAAGACGAGTGATTTCTTATTGTAGTTGTCTGTATGAACAAAGCCGATATACGGATCCAGCCCTGCAATAATACATGCCTTCTCAACGAGAGAGTAAAGCACACCATAACCGTAATTCAATAATGTGTTGAATTCATCTTTGGCAGGGTTTCTGCTCCTGCCTTCAAATTTGAATCTATCAGGCATGACATAATTAAGCGCATCAAAATAAATCCTGCCTGCTGAACCTTCAAGCCCCATAATAGTTCCCCGCCTCTCGTCAATCGTTCCTGAAAGTGCAGTAAGTTTTTGCGTTATCTCTGTAAGCCCCTTGATAGATTCCTCAAGCTTCTCCGCCTTGTCTTCCCTTGGCCTTTTGAGTCTCCCTAAAAAATCAGTTTGATTCTCTACCTTTTTTATAATCCATTCTTTTGCAAGCTCCAGTCCTCCTTCAGTTGCACTTATTTCAAGTTGTTTCCTCCTTATCAAAACAGTGCTTCCAAGTTTTGAATGCCAAACCCTGCCATAAGGGTTGCCAAATTCATCAAGGAAGATAACGTCAATGTTGTTCTCAATGGCAAACTTCAACGCATCCGTTGAAAGATAAGCGCTCGTGGTAATCATAATGCTGTCCACCTTGCGGACAGAAACCTCGAAGACCTTGTCTTCATTCTTCACGAGAAAACAGTCACCCTGTTTCCTCAGGTATGAGCCATATGTGTTTATTACGAGTTGCATAATTTTTAAGTTGTAGAGTTAAGGAGTTAGAGAGTTCACCTCCTCACTCTCCAACTCCTTAACTCTTGAACTCATTAAGATAGTTCATAAATCCTATTACAAAATTCCAATGAGCTTTTTAATTGCAAATAAAAAAGCTTTCCCCTCTTCAATCTTAAGAGATGCAACAGGTTCAACAATCTCTTCGTCTATGTCATAATCGGATATTTCTCTGATCTTCCTTGCATCGATCAGCATCCGGTGATATTTGGGATCAAGCCTGCCGGTCTTGGCAAAATAATATCCGAGAGCAGACTCAGCCGCTGAGTGTTTGACAACGTCAATCCCTTCTGCTTTCAGGAGCGACTGCGTAGCATAAAACATAGAATAATATATTTTACTTGCGGCATCTGACGGATAGCCATCCTCCAGCAGTTTTTCAGCGACTTCAAGCGCATGATCAGCTTTTTTCATAAGCTTTTTCACCTCTTCCGTCATACAGCTACCCCTTCTTGCTGAACATGCCGATAAAAAGAAAAACCTTTGCTGAGAGCGTTATTGAATTGCGACTCAGAAAACACTTTAAGAGAAATAATGGGCTTAAAATCATAGTCCCACATGACCTGATATACAATATCTTCAAGCCGTCTCTCAATATCTTTTGATTTTTCATCCACGAGTGCAACTATATCGAGATCGGACTCATCTGCCTCGTCACCTCTCGCCCGGGACCCGAAAACAATAATACGTCTCAAATGATTTCCAAGTTCAGAGGAAAGCCGTTTTTTAAATTCAGTTATAAGTTCTTTATCCCTTTCATTCACAGTATTACCCCCATATTATTTGTATAATTTTATACAATAAAAGCTTTTTTTTGTATATAACTTCACTTTGTTTTTATTAGAAATATTATTTTTAACTCCATGAACTCTATTTCCTCTAAGAACTCCTTAACTTTTTTATCGTCCCGAACCCTCTCGACACCGACTTGCCGATGCCCCAGTAGTCGGGGATTTCAAAGTTTACTGAGAATGTGCCGAGGAAGCCGAGCATGGGAGTGCCTTTGAGAAAACAATCTCTTTCTTCAAATGTTAATGATGTAACCTCTATTTGTTTATCTACAATGTAACCAAAGCTCTTAGCCAGGCTTAGTAAATTCCCTTTCAATATATTTATTAGAATTGTCTCTTTCTTCTTTTGATTTCCCGATTTCATATATTCATGATAATTTTGTTCATTAAGGGCAAGCCATGGTTTAATGAAGCGATAGGTAATATTGGTATCACTCAGCCCAAAATTTACGTTCTCCGATATAAGATGCTTTTGCAATACGGAATAGCTCTTGTCTTTTAAGTTTAGTTTGTCAATCGCTGGCTCGATCTCTCGAATTATAGTTATACCTTCTTCTATACCGATGATATAACCTTCTCCATTAATGGTTCTATATTGGATCCTCGGGTAAAAATATAAAAGACTACCGTCTTCCCTGTGATTGTGCAAAATATCATACTGAGGGAATTGATTAGCGATATATCCCCTTAACGTGTTGCCATGTTCTGCCAAAGGCGGCTCTGTTTTTAATCGTAAAATAATTTGCTGAATAATCATTGCATAATTGCCTGAAAAATATCTTACCCTATTAATACCTATACAGTAGAGATATTTTTGATAAAATCGGGCTGAGTTTTAATCAATTATACGAATCAGCTTTTCGAATATATCACAAAATAATATTTGATGTACCTTTTCCTGTATCTTCTGATCCCATGCTTTCTGATACTCCTCTGATCTTTTTCTCGCAACCATTAATTGACCCCTCTATTTTTTCGATATATCCAAGAAAAACAGAATGTTCTATGTGCACATCTTCACCTTTTGAAGCTAACCGTAATTCATTAAAGCCTTCAAATTCCTTTAATGTAGCATCCAGCCTTTCCTCACCCGGTATACTCATGAGAAAATGTTTCACCGAAAGTGAAGTTCTCAATATGTGTAAAATAAGATATGCCCTGTCTTTCAGCGGGAGAGAGAAATCTTTAGCCTTTGATAATCCCGGCTTAAGATCATTAAGTCTTTTCAGCAGCACATCCTTATCATAAGTAATTTCCCGCGATGGCACTGCAATAAATTCTCTCCTTCCGTGATCCCGTATTTCATATGCATATTCTGCTAATGCGCTGTCAACTATCGGATATGGAAACATTCCGATCATCACCCCGCGTTTAACCTTTGATACCAGAGGGTCCACAGGATGATTAATATATTCATCAGGAGCTATGCCGAATGTTTTTATCTTATCCCCAATTTCAAGAAAAGCTTTTCCCCTAAAACTACCCAGCCTTATACAAGTCGGCAAATCTTTAATAATATCGGGATCAGCGTGAAGGTAGCCTGTAAATTCTGTTTCCGGTGGGATTGAAAAGATTCTGTATGCCTTTAAGACTTCATTTCTGCCTATATTCTTACCAAAAATCTTTGCCTGTCCAAAACCGGGCTGAATCAAATAATCCATATCTCCCTTGACTGTTTCAACTATGTAATTTACTCCTCCGATAATTGAAGCAGGGGTAAAGTAAAAGTCAGGCTCAATCCATGAATGATTGTAGCGGGGGATATTTCGTCCGCCATTTTGTTCGCTGATGATATAGCTCTGATCTTCTCTAACCCTCCCCATGCTCCATGCGACTGCATGATTTAAAGCGGTGGCATGCAGGTATGATGGGGTGTAAGCTCCCGACAATGCCTCATGTGAATAAAAGAGCGGGTCAATAAGCTTAACAGTGTAAGGGTATATTTCCATTTACTCTACTCCTGCTTCCTCTCCTTCTGTTTGCGCCGCTTCTTTTGGTTTGCTTTTTTTCTCTTTCATCGGTGAACGCCTTTCTATGAGGTCTTTCAACAGTATAGGAATCTGGCTGTTCAATGTTGCATATGCGGTTTCGACAAGCGGCAGGTTTTCTATAATGCTGATATCATCGGTTAGTGACTCATCATCTTGCAACAGATTATAAACACTTATGTCTTCTCTGTCCGACAGTTTAGCATTTACGATGATCGTTTCAACTCTGCCCCACTCAACGCTTCTTGCGCCGATCCTCGTTAATCTTTTTAAGTTGTCAACGATTACCGATGCCATTTCTTGCGTTGGGTCTTTAATGGTGACAACACCTTTAAATACCGTTTCCTTTGGTACTGTGAGAATCGTCATAAGCGCCTGTCCGGTCATAAGGTCTTTTTCACCGACAGCGTTTTGAGTATAATTCCGAATACCTTCAACCGTATTTGTGGATATAAATGTTTCTCCGAGCACACGGGAAAGTATGTTGTATTGAGCTTTAACAGAACTTGTTTCACCAGTACCCCCGAAAAGCAAACAAGAAGGACAATTAAGACATAAATCATCCTTCAGAGCGCAATCTGGCTGAATGTTATAACTTCTCTGTTTTTCCAATACCAGCCTTCTCAGTTTTCCCTTTACTTTGCGAAAAGGGATAATAAATCTGTTTTCTAATGCTTTGTAATGACAAGTCAATACTTCTTCCGGCTCATTACTGCGGATAATAGCGTCATCCAGAAGCTTCATTTCAACAACAAGTTGAAGATAAACTCCTTTACTCAACAGCGACGGTGTTTGAAGAAAATCAACCATTGACGACCTCCTTTATGTTTAGTTTCTCGTATCGTGTTAATAAATAAATAGCTGATGTCAAAGCATTTTTAACTTTGATAAACTCTGAAATGTCCACTTTTCTAAGTTCATGATATTTCTTAAAAACATCTTTAGCACCCTTAACGAAGTCTGCTAATTTATCCTGCTCATCCTGCCCTATCTTTTTAGCAATATTCCTCATAAACCTTTCCATAGCCATATCAATCTCTCGTCCTTGCATTATTTCATCAAGGGCATCAGAAACTGGCTTTGCTGTGTTATGCCGAGTCATATTTATTGGATTCCAAAAATCGCCCCTTTTTTCTGGTTCTACACAAAAATGGCCTATTCCTTTTTCTTTATCTGCAAAAAATGCGGCATGTTTCAAAAGGTCTTTCATAGTATATTCACCTCCATTTATTGCCTTTTTTAAAGTAAAGTTTCCTTTGACAATTGATTCAATAATATATCGAAGTTGTTCACCAGTTAATTTGTTTCTTCTTTTTTTGTCCTCTGCCGCTTCTCTAATTTTTGTTACTGCGACAGAAGGACTTTTCATTAATATTGATTCAGCAAGCACATGGGCATTTTGCTTTTCTTTCTTTTCTCCACCTAAAAGATTTGCAAAATATTTAATAGCCAATCCACGATAATAAAGGCTTTCGTAATTTTCTCCATGCCTCGCGATAGGATTATCGCCAAAAAGTCCATTCTGTTCTTCAAAACCGATATGCGTATCAAACCCCATCATTTTCAGCAGGGCATACAGGCTCAAGTATCTTGCACGAAGGTCTTTGGGGCTTTCTGAATTCTCTACGCGTGAGACCGGAATAATATACCCCCTTACACTTGTAAGCGGCTGAGATATATATTTTGGTTCTTTAAGTTGCGGCATTTTAATTTTATTGGGTGGAAGTGGCAAGAAGCCATACTCTTGTCTTTTCTCCAATGTTTCTATTGTATAAGGATTATAATAAGTTGCATCGAGTTTCTGTACTAACTTAGCTATCTCATCGTATAACTGCCATATATCCGCAGTCTTCGCCTCAATTCTAATATAAACAGGGGTTCGGCTCTCTGAAATATCGCCCCTGAATACCATAGTATCATAAGCACATAATGAGCATGTGGCTCTTGCACTGTCAGTATGAGCGCTTATCTGGGAGAATCCCCATCGTTTGCCTCCTGGGAAATTAAGAGATTTCTGCGTTGGGAAAGCCTGTGTAAAACCACAACTTTCACATATACCATGTTCGGGGTTCTGAGTAGATTTATATTCTTTATATTTTTTGAATCGTTTCAAAGCCACTTCTCGGAAATCTATTTCTTCTTCCATTGTTATAAGAAACTCCAGTTCTTCCATCAATAAGTCCTTGTCTGTTTTAGGAAATAGCTTGTCTGCGATCAAGATTAAAATCCTAAAGAGTTCATCAGCGGTTATTTTCTTTAAATCTCTATCTGGTTCTTCTGTGTTTAAAATATCGGATGGTAGTATCTTTGTTAAAGAGATAGCCATGAAAATCTCTTTTAACATCTCTTTCAACGGTTCAGTAACTTTGCCTCCCATTTCTGTCCATTTCTTTCTTGCAATGGGTATCCCTCTTGTACCGCACAACCCTTTCAGGATATCAAGAATGGGATAATCTTTTTTAATATCCGTTGTCAGCTTACCGGAGTTGTCTAACATTTCTATTAATAATTTAAAGAAAAAAGAAGGCGACCTATCAAAATCACCGAGAGCATCTCTTAAATAATCTTGATGTATTTCAAGGTACAGGCGTGGATTTTTTGATGATTCTCCAGCCAAAAGCACGGCGGCGAAGTTTGTTGGATTTGGCTTCTGTAACGATAGAGAGTTCCTTATTAATGTTTCCTGAAATTTCTTCACAACGTCCTTTTTTGCAGGATACGGAGTTCCTTTAGGAGCTATAAGCAACAGGCTGTTCGGCAAAACGATTAGCGCATTCCAGCCTATCTCTTTGTATGTCTTGTATGCAATATCAAAAAGCAGGTAATTGGAAGGTCCTTCGAGTCTTGAGATATGGACTGCGGTTATCTGGCAGAAAGGCTCCAACTTAGTTGAGATATCTTGTATCCGTTTTCTGTCCAGTCTCTCCATTGATGCAAGCCAATCAGCATATCGAACAATGTCTGCATATACCGCTAATGAAGGTGGAGCAGTCTTTAATGCTTCTTCAGGCAGGTTGTGATGAAAATGTGCGTGATAGATAAAATCAATATCATCTTCTGAAAGAGTGAGCTGTCCTAAGAGGTCATAATCAACGAAATATTTTTTTATCTGCTCTTTTGTTTGAGTATGCCTAACCCTTCCTTCAATCTCACCGGAAAGTATATCCTGATTTTTCTCGGTCATTTTACCGATGTCATGAATTAAAACTGTAATCTCAAGAAGTCTCCGTTCTTTGTCGTTGAAACGTGGAATATATTTTATAATCTTTGATGCAATGCTCCATAAAGTGAATGCATGAACCCATAAAGGCTCTGCCTTGAACTCTCCGCCTTTGCCCAATAAACCAAATTGAGGTTTCAAAACAGCTTTTACTTCTTCAGTTGTAAGCATTAACGTCCTTTCTCAAAATCATATCTCATATTTGATTCTTCACAAAGAATCGTCAATTCATCATCTTCAGCATGTACAGAAATCCTTTCATATTTATTTCTTAATCTTCCCTCTATGACTCCCCAGAATGGAAATAATTTATCTTTGAGCAATATATCTGAAATCGTACTATCGTTATTAATATATGTCCAAAGACGTTCTTCTTTTTTTTGAATACTTAAAGACTGCCAGTCATTAATCCATTTCACAGGTTCAAACATAGAAAATATTGATTCAGTATAGGTCGAAAGCTTCCCGGAATCAAGATCATAAACGATAAAAGGATAGCTGTCCCCTCTGAACATATCCCCGCAGACATGAGTCATCTTTATGTCCTTCAATGCTGATTTGAGAATGTCGCTCTCCAGTTCCTCGCGTGAAATTGTATCTTTTGAAGATATATAAGGCTCCATATTTCTTGAAGTCAAAACGATTACTCTACCCTCACAAAATCTTCCGACCCTTCCTATCCTCTGCACTGCAGATGTCCAGTAAGATGCCTCTGTAATAAGGCTTTTAAAGACCATATTAATGCCAACCTCGATTGAGGATGTACCTACAAGTATAGACTTATCATCAAGCGAATAATCGTCCTTATGAAAACCGCTGTATTCAACTATATTCCATTGCTTGCCAAACTGTTCCCGAAGCAGAGGAAGTATATGTCTCAATCTAAAAACGGAGTCCAGTATAATCGCCATGGGTTTCGATAAAGCTTGAATATATTGCTGCAAAACTGCGATTAGATCATCCCGCTTTGTATATCTACAATTCAGGAATTCAAGGGTCAAAGGATAATTGAATATCTTATCGTTTTCACCGCCTACGGAATCTTTAAAGTCAATCCGGCAAGTTTTATATTTGTCAGATAAAGATTGTAACTCTTCAGAAAACACAGGAGTAGCAGAGAGGAGAATAACCTTTTTGATACCGATTTCAAAGAGATTATCCAGAAGCCTCGGAAAGTTTTTCAGTCCTACGTACAAATGAAACTCATCAAAGACAACTATTGAGCCGTTCAAAAATGACAGCATCCGATGAGACCCTCTGTATGCCTTTAGATTGACAAGAAGATGAAGGACATCCGGAGAAGTCACCATAATATTTCTATTGCTTGCCCAAAACTGCTGATGGAGAACCGTATCGAGCAGTTCACTCTTATCTATTCGATAATCTTTCTTCTGTTGCTTTATAAAAGAAATTAACGCATCAGTTGAATAATAAAAAATTGTAGGAGCATTATTTTGCGGAATCCCGGTTTCCTCTGGCCACATAATTGAGCCGGGGAAATCGTTCTTCAGTGCCCACCTTTGCGAATCCATCAGAATTTTTGTCGGGTATGTAAGAACTACTGCTCCATTCCACTTATCAGTAATCTGCCGAACGATATGGCTCTTCCCTGAACCGACAGGAGCTTCAACAATAATTAAGCGAGCAGTTGACTGGAGAGCATCCAAGGTCGCTTTTTGAAATGGCCTCAAGCCATTTTTTTCTTTAACAGTTCGAGGTAATACAGAAATCATTCATCCCCCTCACTTTTCAACAGAACACAGACATTCAGAAAACAGATTACAGAAGCCAGCGCACAGAGTCTTCATTAAATTTTCCCTCAGATATTGCTATATCTTATTAGACATCTGTCTATTTGTAAAGAAATTTCTTTGCTCTTAGCAGTCAGCTATCAGATATTCAGAAGACAGACCTCAGAACACAGACTAACAGACTTAGTGCAGGTGTGTGTGAATATAAAGATTCAAGCAGCCTTCTGTCCCCTTTTGCTCGCATTCAGAATGGTAATACCGATTATTTCGCCTTTTTCGTAGCGAATTATCACATCATCGTCAGTCATTTCGCTGTCATCTGCATGGCTTGGTTTTTTGAAGTTCAGATAAAGGACGTCGGCTTCTTCATCATAGCTGTACCACATATTTTTATACGGTATTCCAATCAGATTCGGAACAATGTTTAAAATTTTATTAATCTCTAAAGCGGCCATAATTTGATCCTCCTTTCAAACTGTTTTTCCTTGCTTGTAATAAAAGCGGTTATAACAAATCCGTCTTCGCCGCTGACTTCCCGATAGACAACAACAATTGATTTATCCGTAGTTAGCGTTTTTAATGCAATGCACTCTCCGGATTTACCGGCATAAATAGCATCAGGGGAAGCAATTGCTTCAATTGCTTCATAATAATAGCCTGCCATTTCAGAATGTTCTTCTGTGATGTGCAGCCATCTTTCATCAGGCAGACGAATTGGAACTTTGTTAACGGATAAAACAACTCTCATTTTCACTTAATATTAAGAAAAAAACTTGTAAGACTTGAATCATTATATCAAAAAGTGTCAGTTCTTAGTGTCAGAAAAAATCAGAGCACAGAGTCTTCATAAAAATCTTCCCTAAGATATTGTCTTATCTTATTAGACATCTGTCTATTTGTAAAGAAATTTCTTTGCTCTTAGTAATCAGCCATCAGCTATCTCCTTTCCAGTTTTTTTGCGCTTTGAGGAGTTGTCAGATAATTTTCTTTTGAAACAACCCGCCTGCCCGTCTTTTTCTCAAGGTCTTTCCGCGCCTTGCCTGCAACTCCGCCGCCCTTGCGTGCTGCATGTTTGCTCTCATGAAAACCTTTCGCATCATCAACCCGCGTTATCTCTGTTGTCGCAGCTTCTCCCAGCATTGAGAAGATCAGCTCAAGATCAGTCATATGATCGCGCAAGTTTTCGCGCTTCAGCCCCTTTATTTTTTTATGCTTACCGGGCGATATACCTAATGCCGCTTTTGCGATCTCGGCGGTAAGTATCTCGTATTCCCTTTTCTCTTTCACTTCCCTCTTTCTCCATTCATCCGTAAGCTCCTCCCTGATGGCAATCCCCCGCATCCGCTTCTCTATCCAGTCATCAGAATAACCCTTTGCCTTGTATAAAGCTCTTGTCCTTTTCGTTGCCAGCTCCGGATTTTCAATCTCCCGCACCCGCTCATATCCGACCTTCGCCAGCCAGCGCTTGAAAGGCTCGGCCTTTGGAGAAGGAATAGACTGAATGATGCGAAAAATGCCCTCAGTATTGGCGCAGTCAGTTTCTCTCAACTTCCCGTCAGGGGCGGTCAACTTCAACCCGTGACAAAATGTCACGACTTCGCTTCCTTCCTCTTTTAACCGTTGTTTTAGCTTTCTCCAGTATGCACCAGCATCAGGGCTGTCAGTGAGCACTCCAATAACATCTACTACAGAAAAACACCATTCATTCTTGTGAATTGTCTTTCTGATTTCTTTACCTCTAAAAACAGCAATGTTTGTTTCCATCTGTCCCCTCCTGATTAAGAAAGTTAATGTAACATTTTATTTATTACCATTTCTTATGCCAAGATAGTCTTTTATAACAGGATGATTTTGCTTTCTACAACTGCCAGCGGAATGATTTCTGATATCCCCATTTTTATCCACTTTTTCTTGAAAATGTTTAATGAATTCTATATTAAGTGGCGAACAGGTTGCAATACAAATATTTTTGGGGAGGTTTTTTCTATTCGGCGAGGGGATGGATTGAATTATGCAGGTAAACAGCTATCACATTCACCCAATCGTCCTTATCGCCTTCTCTATCCTTTTCAGTGCCTTTTCCTTCCCGACGATCTCCAGTACTTCAAATATCCCCGGGCTTTCTGTCCCGCCTGTCATTGCGACACGGACAGGCTGAGCAAGGTCTTTAAGCTTGACGCTGTGCCTTTCCAATATTGCTTTAAAAACCTTTTCAAGCTCCTGATGTGAGAATTCGGAAATGGACGCCAGATCCTCTTTTAATGCAACTAATAGATCCCGGCTCTTTTCATTCAGAAACTTTCCCTTTGCCTTTTCATCATATTCAACTTCTTCAGCAATGTAATAACGCAGGGAGCTTGCCAGTTCGGGAAGCGTCTTTGAACGTTCCTTTAAAGTGTCGATCGCTTTGCAAAGCCATTCCTTATCAAGGTCCTGCCCTTCATTAACAATTTTCTCCCTGACGAGAAAAGGCATGACAAGTTCAGCAAGTTTTTCAGATGGAGCATGGATTATATACTGGCTGTTCAGCCAGAGCAGTTTTTCAGGATTAAATACGGCTGCTGCCTTGCCGACATTTTCAAAAGAAAAATACTTTATAAGTTCCTCACGTGAAAAAACCTCCTGGTCCCCGTAAGACCAGCCAAGCCGCACAAGATAATTCACGAGTGCATCAGGCAGATATCCCATTTCATAATACGCCATGACCGATGTTGCTCCATGTCTTTTTGAGAGGCGTGTCTTGTCTGAGCCGAGTATCATCGGAAGATGTGCAAACTTCGGAATGCTGTAGCCAAGAGCTTTATAAATGTGTATCTGTTTTGGTGTGTTGTTAAGATGGTCGTCGCCTCTGATAACATGGGTTATTTTCATGTCCACATCATCAACGACAACAGTAAAATTATACGTCGGCGTCCCGTCGGAACGGAGTATGATCAGGTCATCAAGCTGTTTGTTCTCAAAAACCACCGTACCTCTTATCAGATCATCAACAAGAGTCTGACCTTCCAAAGGCATTTTGAATCTCACTGCAGGTATTTCACCGGGAACGGGTTCTTTCAGGTTCCTGCATCTGCCGTCATACTTCGGCATCTTGCCGGTTGCAAGTGCAAGTTTACGCCTCTCCTCAAGTTCCTCTGAAGAGCAATAGCAGTAATATGCCCTGCCTTCTTTTACAAGTCTGTCAACATAATTCCTGTAAACATCAAACCTGTCGGTCTGTCTGAAAGGCCCCTCGTCACAATCGAGCCCGAGCCATTTCATACCCTCGATAATCGCCTCTATATATGCGTCGGTAGAACGGCTCCTGTCGGTGTCCTCTATTCTTAAAATGAATGTGCCGTTGTTGTGCCTCGCGTACAGATAGTTAAATAACGCTGTCCTTGCGCCTCCGATGTGAAGATGCCCGGTAGGGCTTGGCGCAAAACGAACTCTTACTTTCTCTGTCAATCTATATACCTCCTGAATATTATCTATTATCGACTTATTTTACACTTGGATATTATAAGCCTTAAAAACTTTTCTGTCTTCTCCGTAACCTTGAATCTCTCGTCAGTCCGGTATCCCGCAATCCATACAATATCATTCCCTGATACTATAATCGGAACACTGTCTCTCTCATCCCTCGGAACCTTTTCGTCCACAAAATAATTTTGGAGCTTTTTCCTGTTTCCGAAACCGTGCGGATAGAAATAATCACCATTTTGTCTATGCCTGACTTTAAGAGGGAATATCATAGCGCCTGCATCTAATAATACAGAATACTTGTTTTCATCCTGACCCTGTCCTTTTTCTTCGAACAGGGACTTTATCTTAAAACCTGCTTCACGAATGTCGATCTCACAAGAAGGGGTAATTTCGTACTCCCCGATCTTTACCGGGGATACTGATGTTATTTTCAGAATAGAATAATCCCTTATCACCCTGATATCTCCGGGCAAATAAATCCTGTCGCCGGAGTTGCCGGTTTTGATAAGGCTTATCATGTCCTCAATATGCGCTAAACTTATTCCCCTTAGCCCTTTTGTTGCATCAATAGCCCTCCTGAGTACACGCCTTAATATTGGTCTTTCAATGGTCTGAAGCGGTGAAAGAAAGAGTTCGATCGTGTCGTGGCTTTTTCTGCTTATAAGCCTCATAAGCGTCTTGGTAACAACAACCTCAAGATACTCATCCTCCTCACGCAGGATGTCCATTGTTCTGCAAATGTTACGAACCAATGACGGATTTCTTTTTTTAAGTTCAGACATGACTGTAAGTCTTAACCAGTTCCTGAAATAATCTTTTTTGAGGTTTGATGAATCAACCATAAAAGGCAGTGATGAGTTGAGAGTTATGAGTGAAGAGTTAAGATTTAGAAAATCTTCGATCTCAGTTCGCTCAATTTCGATCAGCGGCCTGATTATCAATATATTATTATTAACGCTGATCGCTGATCGCTGTTCGCTGTTCGCTAAATTTCTGACAGGAGGAATTCCTGACAAGCCCTTACGTCCCGAACCTCTGAAAAGCATCATTAAAAGAGTCTCCGCCTGATCATCAGCGTTGTGACCGAGGGCGATCTTTTTTGCGTGGACCCTTGCCGCAACATTCTCATATGTCTGATATCTAAGTTCCCTTGCCGCTTCCTGCAAGTTCATGCCATTCTGCTTCACATAATCTTTAACATCAACCGATTCACTAAAGAAAATTATTCCGAGTTTATCGCAAAACTCTCTGCAAAATCCCTTCTCATTCTCAATTTCATCCGGTCTCAACCCGTGATCAATATAAACAGCGTAAAGAGAAAGATTGAATTCCTTTTTGAGTTTGTCTAAAATAACTGCAAGGCATACTGAGTCAGGGCCGCCGGAAAGCCCGACAATAACGCAGTCGCCTTCTGAAAGCATGGAATATTTATTGATCGTTTCTTTTACTTTTTCCAAAAGTTCCATAAGCGGATTAATTATAACTTAAAATATGCCGTAGGGGCGACCCGGCGGGTCGCCCCTTACGGCTATATAAAATTATGCACAACTTTCAATACAAAAAATCAGAACTGTACGCTGAAGATGTCCCTGTCAGAAAGATTGTCGAAAAATACGGGACGCCTCTTTATATATACAGTTACACAACACTGGTACGGCATTATAAAGCCTTTGAAAACGCCTTTAACGGCTCTCCCCATATCATCTGTTTTGCGCTTAAGGCAAACTCCAATGCTGCAATATTGAAAACCCTGGCAAAAGAAGGATGCGGCGCAGATGTGGTATCGGGAGGAGAGCTTTTTCTTGCCATGAAGGCAGGTATCCCTGCAAATAAAACAGTTTACGCGGGTGTTGGAAAGACCGGCGAAGAGATCCGCTATGCGTTGAAATCCGGAATCTTGATGTTCAATATCGAATCTGCTGACGAGCTCCGTACAATTAACAAGATCGCTGGAGAGTCAGGCGTCAGGGCTCCCATAGCCTTCAGGGTCAATCCCAACATTAATGCCTCAACACACCCTTATATCTCAACAGGGCTTAAAAAGCACAAATTCGGCATTCCTATGGAGCATGCAATAGAGAACTACAGACTTGCACGTAAAATGCCAAACATAAATATAATTGGGATTCATTGCCATATCGGTTCGCAAATCACTAAAATATCTCCATTTGTTGAAGCGGTGAAAAAAGTCCTTCTGCTTGCCGATAAACTTAAGACGCACGGCATAAAGATAAAATATCTGGACATAGGCGGGGGACTCGGCATCACCTACGGCAACGAGGTTTCACCACATCCTGCAGACATTGCAAAAAAGATCATTCCGGTCATAAAGGATGACCATTTTACCCTTATTCTCGAACCCGGAAGGTCAATTGTTGGAAACGCAGGTATATTGGTTACAAAGGTGCTTTATCTTAAAAAATCGCACAAAAAAGAATTTGTGATCGTAGATGCCGGAATGAACGATCTTATACGTCCAAGCCTTTATGAGGCTTACCATCACATTTTACCGGCAAGAAAAAATAGGAGAGCGGAAATACTTGCAGACGTCGTTGGCCCCATATGTGAATCAGGGGATTTCTTTGCCAGAGAGAGAAAATTAAATGCCCCGGCACGCGGGGATCTATTAGCTGTCATGAGCGCCGGAGCATATGGTTTTTCCATGAGTTCAAATTATAATGGAAGGCTCAGATCTGCAGAGATACTGGTCAAAGGATGTGAATATTTCGTTATACGTGAAAGAGAGACCTGGAAGGATCTTGTCAGAGGTGAAAAGATCCCGGGGTTTTTAAGATGAAACTGCCATTCACAAAAATGCATTCCCTTGGCAATGACTTCATTGTCATAGATATGAGAAATGCAAATTTAAAAAAGCTTTCCCTGCTTGCAAAAAAACTCTGTGACCGGAGATTCGGGATAGGCGCGGACCAGGTGCTCCTGCTGGACAACTCCCTAAAAGCTGACTTCAAAATGCGCATTTTCAATGCAGACGGGTCAGAAGTGGAAATGTGCGGAAACGGTATCAGATGTCTTGGAAAATTTATATGGGACAAGAAAGTCAAAAGTCAAAAGTCAAAAGTCAGAAAGAATACAACACAACAACTTTCTATAGAAACTCTTGCGGGGATCAAGTATCTCAGAAAAATAGGAGAACTTATCGAAGTCAATATGGGAGAGCCGATTTTAGAGCCTGAAAAGATACCGGTCAAAATAAGACAGCGGTCAGCAATTGTCAATTACCCACTGAAAATTAAAGATAAAACATTCAAGATAACCTGTGTATCGATGGGTAATCCTCACGCTGTAATTGTTGTTAACGATGTCCGGTCAGTTCCATTAAGTCACTACGGCCCTATAATTGAAAATCACAGACTCTTCCCTAAAAGGACCAATGTTGAGTTCATTCAGATATTGAACAGGACCAATATAAAAATGAGGGTATGGGAGAGAGGCGCCGGAGAAACAATGGCATGCGGCACAGGAGCCTCTGCTTCAGCCGTTGTGTCTGCCCTGCTAAGCCTGACTGACAGAAAAGTCACCATACATCTCACGGGCGGTACGCTCCTTATTAACTGGTCCAGAAAAGATAATCATGTTTATATGACCGGCGATGCGGTGAAGGTGTTTGAAGGAACGATTGTCATTACCGCGAAAGCAGGAATCCTGAAATAATGTAGGGGCAATTCATGAATTGCCCCTACTGGATTCCGCATCAATTGCGGAATGACAAAAATCCGGATTTGAAATTTATGAAAATAAAGTGCCCAACATGCAAGCAGTGGACTGAATGGCATAATAACCCATTCAGACCTTTTTGTTCCGAGAGGTGTAAGCTCATTGACCTTGGTGCCTGGGCATCGGGAAAATACAGGATTGAAGGTAAACTTAATGACGAGGGCGGGCAACTTCCTTCGGAAAAGGAGGACGAAAATGCTTAACATGATCGTATCAGGAGCTGCCGGAAGAATGGGAAGCCGTATTATTGCGCTCTCAAGGGATGTAAAGGATATAAAATTGAGCGGTGCGCTGGAAAACAAGAATCATAAAGATATTGGAAAAGACATTGGAGAGGTCATCGGGATCGGAACAACAGGCATCAAACTTACAGACAGCATCAGGGACATAACCGGGAAGGCGGATGTTCTCATTGATTTCTCTTCCACATCTGCAACAATAGAATGTCTGAAAACCTTATCAGAAAAACCCTTGCCGGTTGTCATCGGCACCACAGGGTTCAGCAAGGATGAGCTCGGGCATATCAATTTATATGCGCAAAAAGTACCCTGCGTTCTTGCTCCGAATATGAGCGTTGGTGTAAATCTTCTTTTAAAAGTACTGGCAGATATTGCACGGATCACCGGCGATGACTATGATATAGAAATAGTCGAAGCGCACCACAGACTTAAAAAGGATGCGCCTTCCGGTACAGCAATGAAAATGGCCCAGGTCCTCGCATCGGCGCTGAACAGAGATCTGGACGATACCGCTGTATATGCAAGACACGGCCTGATCGGCGAAAGAACACAAAAAGAAATAGGGATACAGACGGTCCGTGCAGGCGATATCGTTGGTGAGCATACTGTTATATTCGGGACCCTTGGTGAAAGGATCGAGATCACCCACAAGGCTTCCAGCAGGGACACATTTGCACGAGGGGCGCTCAAGGCCGCTCTCTGGGTGTATAAACAAACGCCGGGGCTTTATGATATGCAGGATGTACTTGGGCTGAAGTAGCTTATAAGCTATCAGCTTTCAGCTATATCAGCGACACCCTTCCCTTTAATATGATATCCACTATATCAGGATCAAACTGGGTGCCGGCATTATCTCTTAATTCACTCATAACATTGCTCATAACAAGCGCCCCTCTGTAGGGTCTGGCCGACATCATTGCATCAATAGCATCTGCAACGTTCACGATCCTTGCAGACTTAGGGATCTTTTCCCCCTGAATACCTTCGGGATATCCCTTACCGTCATAACGTTCATGATGATAGAGAATTACCGGAATTGCATCTTCGAGGAACGGAACTGACTGCACGATCCTGACGCCTATGGCAGGATGATTCCTCATTTCCGTGTATTCGTCATCGGTCAAACGTCCATTCTTCTTGAGGATGTTCTCATCTATTCCTATCTTCCCGATATCATGGATCGAGGCCGCATATCTTGTTTCCTTGATTGTCTGTTGTGGAACGCCTAACGATGCGGCTATGGAAGAGGACAATATTGCGACACGATTTGAATGGCTGTGTGTATAACTGTCTTTTGCATCAATTGTAAGGATCAATGCTTTTACAGTGCCCTCATAACACATCATGATGTTGCTCCTTGCCTCGGACACCTGCCTTTCAAGATATGAGGCCCTGTCCATTAAAATATCTCTTTCCTGTTTCAACACAGTATTTGAACGTCTCCTCGCTAACCCTTTTTCCACAACCTGAAGTATATCGTTCCTGTCAAAAGGCTTTAAGAGATAATCAAAAGCGCCAAAACGTATTGCATCTCTGGCTGTTTCAAGACTTGCGTAAGCAGTAAGCAGAACCACCTCCGTATCGGGGTAACTCTTCTTTATCTCCTGCAAGGCTGTTATCCCGTCCATTTTAGGCATTTTGATGTCCATTACCACAAGGTCCACAGGTTCCTGAGATATGTATTGTAGACCTTCAAGCGCTCCTGTAGCAGTAGAAACTGCATATCTGTCCTTAAGTACCATCCGTATAGATTCCCTCGGAGCCATTTCATCATCAATGATCAGGATCTTTTCTTTATTATTCACTAACATAGCCTCCTTTAAATGAAACCGTCGCGCCTCTTCTGTCAAGGAGAGGAAGTTTGATTATATAAGTATTGATTCCTTCTTTACTTTTGATATCAAGGCACCCACCGTGCCCTTCGATGATCTTATTACTTATCGGCACATTTAGTTCAGAGCCTAAATTTTTTATGTCAGAGAACGGCTTTAACAATTCCAGTTTTCTATCTTCTATGGATTCTTCACTGTCATATGTAATTAAGATCTCGGCGGTCGATGGTTCTTCCATATATATGATGGTGTTCATCTTAATGGAAATCCCGTCAGGCGTTTTATCAATAATGCTTAAAACGAGATAATAAATAGCCTTTACAAGCTGTCTTTTGTCTGCATTGACATAAAAGGGCTTGTCGATCGGCTGCTTTGTGAACTTGTGTGCTGCGGGAATATTCTTGGAGATAAAATCAGCTGCTTCACTCATAAGCTCATTTATGTCTTCACAGTTTAAACAATAATCCTGTGTACATGAAAAAGTGATAAGTTTATCTATCAGGCTGTCCAGTCTGTTTATTGACTGACTGACCGTGGAGATAAAAAATTGTTGCAGCTCATCATTGACCTGCTTTTCATGAAGCAGTTGAACATATGTCTGGATGGAGGTCAAAGGATTTCTCACCTCATGTGCTATCTTTGCCATAAGGTCATTAACAGTCTTCAACTGCTCCGTCGTTCTGCGCTGTTCGGCTAATTTCCTGGAATCCGAAAGGTCAGAAAAAACTATCCCGGCTCCAACAGGGTTCTGCTGCTCATCATGGAGCCTGTAACTGTTTATTCCGATGGGTATATCTGCAGGATTTAATGTCACTTCGTATCTTTTATATGTTTTCCCGGTCACCATCGTCTCGTATAAAAGGTCCCCCAATGGAGAGGGCAAGGATCTTAAATCTTTTCCGATAACATCCGATGAAGAAAGTTTCAGTATCCCGGAAGCCTGCTGATTAAAGATGGTGATCTTCTCTTCCCTGTCAATAGCGATCATTCCGCTGTTCATGCTCGAAATAATATTATCCGTAAACTCTTTCTGATACCACATGCTGTGATAGAGATCGATATCTTTTACCGCGGCTGCAAGATAATTGCAGAGCACATAGATTATTTCTATTTCTTCAGTGTAAAAAGGCTCTTCCGTGATCTTATTGTCAACATTGAAGATCCCTATTAATTTGCCCCTGTGTATCATCGGAAAAGAAACAGAACACTGGAGGATCTCCATTTCATTTTTAATTGTTACCGATTCAGAATCAGGAAAGTTTACCGGTTTATTGATAATGCGCCCTGTCTTTGCAAGCCATCCCGCAAGCGCGGTGTCCTTTCTGAGCTGAATATTATCAGCAAGCGAGGGATCAAGCCCGTAATGATTTTTGACCTGAAAGATATCTTTGTCCCTGAGCATGATGGACATTTTACTTACACGCACAATCTCCATTACAGAATCGATAAAATGATTAAAAAGTTTCTGCATATCAAAGCTCGCCGTAAGCATCTTTGCAAAATTGACAACGACCTTTTCATGGATATATCTCCCGCTCGGATCAGGATTGAAACGGCCTGAAAATATCTCTGTATCAGGTCTGCGATTAACGCGCGTCTGCGATTGCGATATTGCTTCCTGTGATTTCCTTAAAAGTCTCAATTCATTTTCAAACTGCTGTTTCTCAAGTGCGCGCTCAACAATTGCAGGAAGCTCTGCCTTTATGGCCCCCGCGTCAACAAAATCATATATGCTTCGCGGCAGGCTGTCTTTTGTATACTTGTCAAGTTTATCAGGTGTAATAAGCACAACCCTGTCATCATCAAGTTTGTTCAGGAAATCGCTCATGGAGGAGAGTTTGTGAGACGTGGTGTCAATAAGTAAGAGGTTAAGAGGTATATTACTGTATAAATCCTCAAGTTCCTCAAATGTTTTTAATGGATAAACCGTATATCGCTTGAGTGCACTCTTTACATCGGGTATAATGCTGTCATCCCTGTTGCTCAATAACGCCAGTAGCTTCATTTACTTACCTTCTCTTTAATATTTTTTGCATCTGCAACTTTTATATGTCATTCTGAACAGGACGCAGGATCCGGATAATTACACACACATTTATTGTCTGTTCATCACCTCAGACCAGGTGTCATTCCGGCTTGTCCGGAATCTTTTTCCAAAGCAGATTCCCGACTCGCTTCGCTTGCGGGAATGACGTCTGTTCCAGAAGCAATACTTTATAAACAAACAATATTTGCAATCATAAAAGCCTTTAAGAACTATCTTTCATTATATACTTAACTCACTGATTCTGTACAGGCAGTGATATGGTAAATGTCGTCCCTTGCGCCAGATGACTCTTGACGTATATTTTCCCGTTGTAATCTTCAATGATCCTCTTGCTGATGGCAAGCCCAAGTCCGATACCCATCTTTTTTGTTGTGACAAAAGGATCAAATATTTTGGGAAGGTCTTCCGGATTTATACCTTCCCCCGTATCCTCAACTGTTATATCAACATTCTTACCATTCGGCTTTATGCCAATTCGCAAAATCCCTTCCCCATGCATAGCCTGGCAGCCATTCATCACTATGTTGCCTAAGGCCTGCTTATATTTTTCCGTATCACCCATCATATTAATTTCCTGTTCATTGTAATTTTTTTCAATAGTTATCTTCGATCTCTCAAATTCAAGCTTGCCCTCCACATAATCTACCACACCGTCCACAAGTTCTATGAGATTAAAATTGTTCATACGGGTCGGTTTTCTCTCGGTTGAAAAGTCAAGAAGATCTCTTATCAGGCTGTCTATTTTCTGAATGTCGCTGATCACAATCCTTGAGAATGTATCCCTGAATTCCGGATCATTGTATTTTTCCGGCATCAACTGGGCAAAGGTCTTAAGCGAAGTAAGGGGATTCCTTATCTCGTGCGCAAAAGTGCCCGACATCATACCTAATGATGCAAGTTTTTCAGAGTTTACTTTCTCCTGATAAAGTCTGACATTCTTTAAAGCGACTGCCGTCTGGTTGGAAATTGTTTTCAATAGATCCATATCTTCGCTGGTAAACATATCTCCTGAGTGTTTCTGCCCGAGGATGATCAGCAGCGAAAGTTTTTTATCAATAAACACAGGAACCACGGCCTCACCCTGAAAATTTTCAAGTTCTTTTTTAATGCGATCTATCGCTTCCTGCCCGAGGGATTCTTCATAACCCGTCAGTTCATCTTTAACTAAGATGCTGTCAGATGCTCGAAAATATTTAAGAATACCGGAAAATTTGTTCATCTTCATTTCTTCCGGTTTTTCGGATCCTAATTTGTCTATTACATTCCTGTCCTTTTTAGGTGAATCATGATAAACAATATCAAAGGCGCCGCCCTGCAAGCCGACAAGCAGGTAAACATTTTTCAGACCCATTGCATTATAAATTACATCGCCTATAAATTTATATATTTCCCCCAGATCAAACATTGAGGCCAAATTAGAGCTTACCTGTCGTACAGTTTCGTAATAATCAAATGATTTTTTATAAAACATCCTGTCAATAAGAACCTGAATTTTATTTCGAAGAGGATTAAACAGCATGGTAATAACAAAAACAGCAACGATGCTGATCCTAAGAGAACTTACATGTGCAAAGGAAGACAACAGATTTGTTGCAGTGATGACAAGTATGGCAAAAAAAGCGGTAAGGAGACCGGCAGAGAGGGAATAGGCGGCAGTTCTTTTGAATACAACACTGATGTCCATGAGGTGATGGCGAGCTATTGTGTAACCAACTATAGCAGAAAAAATAAAAGATGGCAGAAAGCCAAATGGATAAACAGATATTCCGTAGTTGGCAAGGAAATCAATTGAAGCAAAATTATAAATAAAAAAAGCTATGAATATATATTTAATTTGCATAATTTCCGTATGAGTGAGCATGTTTTTTCTGAATATGAAAAAGTATATCCAAAGTCCAAAAGAAAAGCTTACTAAACCAAAGAAATGTATCAGGAAAAGAGGGTGAAGCGGCCCGGCATGCGGATAGTATCCCCATGAAAACAGTGAAATTCCATTTATTAAACTTAAAGAACTCCAAATCAATACTACATAGAAAATACCAGTTATATAGTTCAGTGAAACAAAAGGTTTTAATTTTTTTATTTTTAGAAATTCAACAGTATAATGGAAGGTTGTTATCGGAATAAAAACTATTCCGGAATAACCAATCTTTAACCATGAAAATGCTATTTTTTCATTTTTATATCCGTAACCTATTGCATATGAAAACAACCACACGTAACTAGATAAACAAATAAAAAAGAAAATCTTATTTATCGTTCTTTTTTTGTTTTTCGAATAAACAAAAAAACCTAACAATAAAACAAGAATAGAAGTTATTAATGGTGCTATTGAATAGAAACTCATCCTATCATTTTCTCAGTATCTTAATTTAACAACTTGTTATTTTTAAAATAATTTATATCTCTTAAATATTTAAATGTCTTATAAAACAACTTTTCATCAATTTTAGAGAATGTAAAACCATACTTTCCTAATATTTTCTCGGTCATTTCAGAATTCAGTTGTGCATACCCGTTGAAAGTATGTAAAAGATTTTTTATGATTAATGCCTGAGCAGGAGTAAAATCTATCTTGGGAATTTGTTTTAAAAATACTGTCTTTGTTTTCTTAACTCCAAAGAGTTTCGTGAAAATATTAAAAACCTTATTTAAAGAAATTTTTTGAGAACTGAAAAGATGATAATTACGATTTTTAACAGAGATATTAGAAGATATTATAATAATACTCCTGGATAATTCATCTATGGGTACCATATTAGCAAAATAATCTTTCCCCGGAAAATAATCAAATATCCCTAAGGTCCAAATTCGGAGCACCTGATAAAAATGTTGTTTAATTACTGGTATATTCCCGGTTTGAGATTCGCCTATCACTATTGAAGGTCTGAATATATCTACCCATAGACCTCGATTTCTATAAATATGAATGAGTTTTTCCGCCTCAAATTTACTCTGTTCATATGAGGTATTAAATTGTTGACCAACGTATAAATCATCTTCTCTAAATATTCCAGTATAATTTCCGCAGATGTAAGCAGAGCTTACATAATTAACTTTTTTAAATTCACGTTCTTTTCTACACTGCATTGCAAAATCAAGAATTCTTTTAGTCCCTAATACATTGACCTTTCTTATGTCTTTAAACTTCCAGTTATAATTAGTTATAGCAGCACAGTGATAAATCTCTTCCACTTCATTTATTAGTAGATCTGTTTTTTGTTTATCTAATCCTAAATTCTTTTTTGTTATATCCCCATCAAGTACTACTAAGTTACGGGCTTTTCTGGATAGAACGTTTTTATCCCAGAATTTTAATACTTCTGTCACCCTGGTTCTCGCATCCTTGTTATCTTTACTCCTTGCTAATACATAAACTTTATGGCCTTCCTGAAGTAATATCTTCAACAAATAAGACCCGACTAATCCTGTTGCTCCAGTGAGAAACACTTTTTTCTTATTATGTTTCATGATATTTTCTAATAACAAGACATGAATTGTTTCCGCCAAATGCAAAACCGTTATTTAAGGCAACTCTTACTCTCTTTATTTTTGCTTTGTTTGGAACGCAATCGATATCGCAATTAGGATCCGGCGTCTCATAATTTATTGTAGGAGGAATGATATTTTCTTTTACCGTAAGACAACAGGCCAATGCCTCAATTGCAGACCCAGCGCCCATCGGATGTCCCAGCATTGATTTAATGGAACTGACAGATATTGTTTTATATTTCTCTTTAAACACTTTTTTAATTGCGGCGCACTCGTTCTTATCGTTACCTGAGGTACCTGTTCCATGAGCGCTTATATAATCAACTTCTTCTTTTTGTATTTGTGCATCTTTCAGCGCTTTCATCATCACTTTTTCAATACCATCGGGATCGGAAGCTGTCATATGGTAGGCGTCACAACTCAGCCCATAGCCTCCGATCTCTGCATAGATCGTTGCGTCTCTTCGCAAAGCAGACTCTATCGTCTCAAGAAAAAGAATCCCGGCCCCTTCGCCTACCATCATTCCCTTCCTGTTTTTATCAAACGGTTGACATTTCTCAGGCGCCATAGCATATATGCGATGAAAACCGCTGAATGCAACTTTAGAGAATGCGTCAGCGCCACCTACAACAGCACAATCTAAATCTCCCTTCCTTACTAAGTCAAATCCGTAACCTATGGCATAGTTCCCGGCTGCACAGGCTGTAGGGATCATATAGTTTGGTCCATGAAATTTAAAATAAATGGAAATATTAGCAGATATATTGTTTGCGGAAGACTGTAGTATTTTTGTCTTGCTTATCTTATCGGCTCCTTTAATAACCCACTCATTAATTGATTCCTCTAAAGGCCTTTCACCCATTGTAGTTCCGATAAAAACCCCGGTTCTTTTATTGCTTATATCTTTTACGGGAAGTCTTGCATCTTTCAAAGCCAAAGAAGTAGCAGCTATAGCCAACTGAGAAGTGCGTCCCAGAAATTGAACTTTCCTTCTGGGGATAAAATCCTGAGGGTCGAAATTATTAATTTCTCCGGCATAATGACACCTGAATTCATTAGTGTCAAATGAATCGACTTTGCTTATGCCTGATTTACCACTTATAATAGATTTCCAAAATTCATCTTTTCCAATTCCTACAGATGAAACTACTCCGAGACCGGTAACAACGACACGCCGTTCGTTCATCCTTTCTTCACCCCAAAGACCAGGTTTGCTTTTGCGACAATCCTATCGCCGACCCGGGCTACGGCATCAACAATCCCGGCATTATCTACGATCTTTACATTATTTATTTCTAAAACAAGCCTATTGCCAGGCAATACCGGCATGTAAAATTCCGACTTAACCTTTCCCAAATAATAACCGGGGTTGGTTGCAGCTATCTCGGGTTTGCATACATAATAAAGAATGATAGAAGCCTGTGCCATAGCTTCTATTATTAAAACGCCCGGCATCACAGGTCTGCCCGGGAAATGTCCTGCAAAAAAGCCTTCATCATTCTTTATATTCTTGACTGCCACGACCTTCTTTGTGCCGTCAATTTCAATTACTTCGTCAATAAAGAGAAAAGGTTCTCTCTGGGGCAAAACAGATTTAATTTTTTCCTTATCCCAGATCATGCGCCGGTCTTTTTAATGGATTTCGTATATTCAATTATTTTCCTTATATTCCTTATCTTGGGGATATCCTGTTCAGGTATAATGACCCTGTATTTCTTCTCAAATGCAGCTACAATCTCGATCGCCTTTAAAGAATCTATATTCAGGTCTTTAAAAAAGTCTGCATCAGTATCAAGTTCCTCTACCGGAACTTCTGTAATGTCCGAGACCAATTGCTTTAATTCTTCTACTAATTTGTCTGCCATAACTTGATGTCAACTCTCCTTTTTTAATGATATTTTGATATAACTAACGATGCGTTATTTCCACCCGGCCCGTAATTGTTAATTAATACATTATTGATCCTGGTTATTCTGGATCTATTGGCTACATAGTCCAGGTCGCAAAAATCGTCTCTTACCTCGTAATTCATCGTAGGGGGGATAAAGCCCCTAACCATACTGCCAATTGAAGCCGCGATCTGAAAAAGTCCGCCTGCACTGAAACTCTCTCCTATCATTGATTTTATGGAACTAACAGGGATGTTGTAAGCATATTTACCAAATACATCCTTTATCGCCCTTGTCTCCAGCCTGTCCTGTTCCGGTACTGAATTTGCCGATGCGCTTATATAATCTATTTCCCTGATGTCTAATTCGGAATTACTTAACGCCATTTTCATACTTTCCTTTAATCCTTCCGCCCCCGGCTTATATTTACCCATTTTGTAAGCATCAAAACTATTACCTGTATCTTTGATCTCAGCATAAATGCTCGCCCTTCTTTCACGGGCATATTCTTCATCTTCGACCACTATTACAGCCGCCCCTTCACTCAGAATAATGCCGTTTCTTCTTTTATCGAACGGACATGATAATTCTTCCCCGTTTATCCCGGCAAAAAATCCAAGACGATAAAATCCGGTAAAATTTGCCAAAGAAAGGCTCTCGACCCCTCCTACCAAAACCGCCTTAATCCGTCCCAGTCTGATAAAATCTATAGCGTATTCTAATGCATCTATACTTGAACTATATCCTGTAGAAACGGTTGTATTAAAACCCTGTATATTGAAGCGAATTGAAACCTGGCTTGAAGCGGCATTGATAACTGTTCCCGGGAAAAGAGCGGCATCGGTAAAAAGAGGTCCCTCTTTTATGACTTCTCTATCAAATTCCGCGATATTCCAAAGAGAGGACAAGGTAGTCCCAGTGCAGACCCCGATATCGTCAGTGCTCCTGTCATTAATGCACAAACCTGAGTCTTCTATTGCCAATTTGGCCGCAGAACATAATAATCGTGAGGTTCTGTCAAGACTCCTTAACCCTTTAGAACCTAAAAATTGGGCAGGTTTGAAATTGTTAATTTCACCTGCCAATTTACATTTAAAAGCACTTGTATCAAATCTGGTAACAGGTTTAATTCCCGACCGTCCCTCCTTCAACGCTGACCAGAAATCTTCCTTCCCGATTCCATTCGGTGCGATTACTCCCACCCCTGTTATCACAATTCGTCTCTTATTCATTTCCGTTAACTATATACTCATTCCTCCGTCTATAACTACCGTATGCCCGGTAATATAACTTGCATCATCGCTCACCAAAAATTTTACTGTCTTTGCAACTTCAGACGGTCTGCCCAACCTGCTTAAAGGTATTTGTTTTAATATTTGAATTCTGTATTCCTCTTTTAAATCCTTAAGCATATCTGTTTCGATAAAACCCGGGGCAACTGCATTCACTCTAATGTTGTATGACGAGACTTCTTTCGCAAGGGCCTTGGTAAAACCGATTATTCCCGCCTTGGACGCAGAGTAGTTAGTCTGCCGCGGCATACCGGTAATGCCGCTTATTGATGTTATATTAATAATAACGCCGCTCTTCTGTTTTATTAGTGTTACAATGGCAGCCCTCGTAAGGTTAAAGGTCCCCTCCAGATTTGTATTGATCACTTCCTGCCAGTCACCCGGCTCCATAAGGGCCAGCGCCCTGTCTTTAATAACTCCCGCATTATTAATTACAATATCAATACCTCCGAATAATTCCCTTGTCTCATCCACCCAGGATTTAACAGCACTATACTCTTTTATATCTGCCTGAAATGATTTGACCTGAACTCCCAGATTCTTTATTTCGTTTTCAAGGTCTATAGCACTTATAGTGTTTTTTAAATAATTAAAGCTTATATTCGCTCCTTCTCCGGCTAATTCAATAGCGATAGCCCTGCCAATGCCTCTTGCAGCGCCGCTGATAATAACTGTCTTGTTCTTAAGTATCATTGCCTTTTATTTCTTTATCTAACCTGTAAAAGTTCTAAAATTACAAATAGCCTTAATCTTTCTATTAGCCTTGATGAGTTATTAATAATTTGGGCTTGAAAAGAATGAAGAATTAATTCCTTAAGGAGATTCCCTATGTCGGTCATCAGGATTTTCTCTCCCTGTAACTTTATTACTGATTTCAGTTTTATAAAAATAAATTACAGGATTGATCTTGCATATTGTAAAATTATTTACAGTTCTTTTGCAAGAGGCTCAACAGCAGTTAGCCGCTGATATACGCTGACTTATTTAAGTAAGAAGTATAAGTTTTTCTTTACTTCTCACTTCTTACTTTTAACTTCTCACTTAAATAAGTCAGCATATATACATTAACATCATATTTATAGTAATATTTTCCAATGATTAAAAATACCCTTTGCTTATTGATATGTGAAAATTATGAACGCGAGGCTTCTGCTATTATTAAAGGGAGGGGGGTTGCAGATGTTAAGGTGCTCACCTTTCCGGCCATTTGCTACGGTTCTAAACAGAAGAGGAAAGAACTTGCCAAATTTATACCAGCCGGCAAGAAAAAGTGTATATACATTGCCTTGATAGGAGATGAATGCGCCAAACGTTTTAAAACTTTGCCCGATAAAAAGATCCATTTGAAACTGAACAGGCCTGAACAATGTTTTTATATGTTCGTTAACAAAACTATCATTGACAGGTATTTAAAAGAGAAGGCTTACCTGCTGACGCCCGGTTTCCTGGATAAATGGCGCAAATGTATTAAAGAAATGGGGCTGGACCAAAAATCAGCCGGGAAATTCTTCAGGGGATCTTATTCCGGTCTGGCGCTGCTCGATACCGGAAAGGGCCAGAACATAAAAAAGAACCTTCAGCAATTTTCCAAATATGTCAACCTGCCTTCTGAGACAATACCTGTAGGACTGGATCATTTTAGTATGTTCCTTAAAGAGATAGTTCTCGAATGGCGTCTGAAAAATATAAACATTCAGGAAAAATTGCGATCTTCTTTAAATGAAAATACAGAAAGGCGCAAACAAAAACGTATTAATATTGACAGAACATGTTTAGTCGAGATAAACGAATCAGAGATGGTCACTCTGAAGGATATAGGCCTCGGCGGAATCCGCCTGAACAGTGACCGACCTTTGCCTGCAGACAGCGTTCATATAGTAAAGATATTTCCATCAATAAAAAAAGAGATACATCTTACAGGCACTGTCGCCTGGCTGTCCTCAACGCAATCACCAGCCGGCTCGCACAACTATGAAATAGGCATTAAATTCACTGAAATAAATGAGGACTCCAAACGCTCCCTCGAAAAGTTTTTCACTGCAATTGCTTAGAAAACCGGCTATCTATTTAAATTTAACACTCTCATATTTTATAACGCTGGTATATTTCATTTCTTACAGGACACGTGCATAGTTCAGTCTTTTTATGAGGTTCCAGGTAAGGACAATCCTTGTTACCCAGGCATTTCACAAAATAAATGTCTTGACCGAAACAACATATAATTCTGCAAAGATTCGCATCTTCTCCAGAAAGACACCTGAATTTTTTATTGCATTTATTCGTCTTTTGAAGAACTTCTTCAGGGACTTCAATCTTTAATTTCTTATTCTCCATTTTTAACCTCCATCAAAATGTCTATTCTTGCTCTTAAAACGGAGTTCGCCATAAATTAACCGAGTTAAAAGCCAATTAAATCGATGAGGCAGGAAATAAAATCGGTGGAGCCGGATCTTTCACAATAGAAAAAAACACTTAAGATCAGAACTGCTACAGATATGAAGAAAAGCAGGACAGGTTTTTTTAGTATTCTTTGAGCTATCTCAGATTCTAAATATCTGGTTCTGTAATTCTTCCGGGCCGGTTGAGCAGTATCTACCTGTATTTTCCTGTTTGTCTCATATGATTTATTGCTAAACAAATGTACTGGCTCTTTTTCAGGCACTTCTCGTACTTTACTGGTAACATTTTCCACATCAGATTCAGCCTGCTGTTTTCTTTCTTTATTCTTTAGTGCAACTATATAATGAAATATATCTTTACCTAATCCCAATCCCTGGGCAGCTTCATAGACATCATATACGTCTACCGCTGTCTTTCCTCTTTCAAATGCCTCGTTAAGGGATTTGTCACATAATGAATTTATCAGACGGGGAATGCCTTGAGAGCCAAAGGCTAAATCTAATGCTTCCCAACCAGTATCGGAGAATATGGAAGGATCACCTCCTGCCACATGGATACGATGCGAGATATAATGACGTCTCCTTTCGGCATTCATTTTTCCGATAATTTCGAGCGTTGCAATACGCTGTTTGAAGGGCTCCATCTCCGGTTTGTTAATTGTTTTCATAAACTCATCTTGCCCTAGCAGAAAGACCTGAATGAGTTTAGTAGAACCTTCCTCAAGATTGTTCAGCAAACGAATGCCGTTAATAGTATCTTCAGACATCAGATGTGATTCATCTATTATCAACAGACATTTGCTTCCTTCTGAGTTGATCTTTAAAAGAGCATCCTTGATATCCCTGATAACAAATACCTTTTCAAATGTCGATGGTTTAAGTCCAAGCTCCTGTGCAATAAAAAGGAAAAGATCTGTATCATTATCCGGGGGCACAGCCATCCATATGAGCTTTATATCGCTGGAAAACTCGGATTTTATCTTTTGGCTCAGCGTGGTCTTG
>JAGVGM010000053.1 GCA_020057065.1 Thermodesulfovibrionia bacterium | reverse complement strand
TTCTTTGAAAAAAGTTCTTGACACGGTTTTTAGGCGAATTTTTGAAAAACAGGCACATTTTAAAGCCTTGTCTATAATGCTATACAAAGGCTCTGCGTGTGGTGGTGAACCTTGACCGGACCATGAAGGAACTGGTGAGAAAAGGGACAGAATTAAGGCAGGTGAACGAGGAACTACTCAAAGAAATCTCCGTCCACAAACAGACTGAGGAAGCCTTGCGGAAAAGCGAGGAGGCATTGAGACTGTTGACGATAACCGATTCACTTACTGGTCTTTATAACAGAAGGTATTTTCACGGGCTCGCTGAGATTGAAATCAGTAGGTCCATCAGATACTCGTGACCCCTGTCGCTTATGATGTTCGACCTTGATTTCTTCAAAGGTATTAACGATACATTCGGACATACCACCGGAGACATGGTGCTCAAGACGGTTGCAAAGATTACGAAAGAGAAGCTTAGAAAATCTGACATAGCTGCTCGATATGGGGGTGAAGAATTCATCGTCTTGCTCCCCGAGACCACTGCACGAGAAGCTGCTGTAATGGCCGATAAACTGAGAAAGCACTTTGAAAAGGCAACCGTACACACAGGAGACCACCGGATAACTGTTACCGCCAACTTTGGAATCAGCGATTATCTTGGAAAGACGAATTCTGAAACCCAGGAAATAATACTGTCGGAATTTATCTCCAGTGCAGACCAGTCGCTGTATGCATCGAAGAATGCCGGCAGAAACAGGGTGACTATCTATAAAGCTGAAGAGGGGCCGTCTCAATAATGGGCAAGAAGGTTCGTGACGACAACGTGCATAAAACATTGCCCAACCTGTCACTGCAGCCGAACGCAAAAAGACTGCGTCGGCTGAGTTGTTCGTTCTCCCCTCGCTCCGCTCGGGGAGAATGCGGCAGTTAAGCCGGAACTCCTGTTTCCCTTCGCTCCGCTCGGGGAGAACAAGGAGTCCAAGACCGATGACCCTTCGGGGCACGGCTTAACTGCCGCATTAAACAGTAAAAGGAGTGAAATGAATGAATTTTCAACACGATCTCAAAACTGAAATATTCGCTAAGTTTGACGCGATCCGATCATACGTTGATTCATTTAAGTTGGAGCCTGAATTTTCAAAAGAGTTTAATGCACGCAACAACAGGTACCAAAACATTGTTGCTGAGGAGAGAAACAATCTTCTCAGAGTCATGGCAAAATTAACAGCATATAGCAATAACGCTCCATCTGATGCAGTTAAAGTTATGCTGGAGGTCAATAATTTTGAGAGGATATTTCATGGTTTTGACTTAACACGCGTCGCGCAGATAGATCCCAACTTCTTAGTAGAAAATGAATGGGATAATATTAAAGTAATTCGATTTAAAAAGAAAATTGTCGCTATAATTCGATGCGCCAGCTTGCTTAAGTGCTCAAATATAGACAATTCATCGATAGAATCATTTTTTAAAAACTACAGGATTCCAACCGAAATCAAAATATTAAGCGACATTGACCTCTTTTGGAACCAATTTGACTTAGTTCTTGCAGAATACATCAGATTGGATATGCCTTATTTCAAAAATATAACAACTTTGTTACACTTATTACTATATATTGGATTTCCATGTGTAAAACCAGATTTAATCGTAATGAAGGTAGCTGCATCTACTGGTATAGTTAAAGGTAAAATCAACCATAACACCTACAATCCAAAAGAGAGAAAAGCAGTGGTAAAAACTATCCAGGAGTACTGTCTATTAAGAGGCATCAAGCCTGCCGTGATGGATCTCTATTTATTAATTCATGGAGGCCAAAAAGATTCTCTCCAGTATGTAAACCATAGGTATGTGCCTTTTTCAATCTAAGTATTTAGGTTTTGACATTATCCCCCTATTCCATTGGGGCTCCACAGGATTGTGCAGAAAGTGTGGGCTAACTCTGCTAATGCGGCGCTGAGCGGTGCCCTAAGGGCATCCGTTCCTGTGCCTGGTTCTCCCAGCGAAGCGGAGGGCAGGCACAGCCGCTCAGCACCGCATTAGCGTTAACCCCCATCTAACAAAAAAATATTAGCAGGAAATTATATAAGTATTCACGTTTTCTGTTGCTATAATGCACACAATGTGCTATTTTGTGAATAAATGAAACATATAAATTGGAATACTGAAAAGAGCCTGAAACTCAAAGAGCTGAGGGGAATTTGTTTTGAGGATGTCGTGTATTATATTGGAAAAGGGGATGTTCTCCATGACTATGAGCACCCAAATCAAAAAAGATACCCAGGACAACGAATCATGGTGATCGGAGTGGATAACTATGCCTATCTTGTCCCTTACGTTGAAGACGAAGAAGAAATATTCCTGAAAACCATTATCCCCAGTAGGAAGACTACGGAGATTTATTTTGGGAGAAAAAACAAATGAAAGATAGATTGACTGAAGAAGAGCAGGAAATATTGGACAGTTTTGAAAGAGGCGAATGGGTACCGGTAAAAGATCTTTCAAAAAGAAAAAGGGAGCTAATCCGATACGCGCGAAACACTTTGAAAAAGGATAAGAGGCTAAATATCCGGATTTCTGAAAGAGACCTGAATGAGCTGCAAAAAAAGGCAGTGAGCGAGGGATTGCCCTATCAGACATTTGTTTCCAGCATCATTCATAAATATGTTAATGGCAAACTGGTAGAGGCTAAGAATTAGCCTGCTAACAAATCAATCAAGGCGACGGGGAATATGCCCGTCGCCTTTTTTACTAGGGTGGTTGCCCCCGCGCCTTATCTCTATCGTTATGCAAAAAAATAAAAATG
>JAGVGM010000008.1 GCA_020057065.1 Thermodesulfovibrionia bacterium | reverse complement strand
GATGACCATGCCTTCCAGTACCGCGTGAGGGTCCGCTTCCAGAACGCTCCTGTCCATAAAGGCGCCGGGGTCACCCTCGTCGGCGTTGCACAGGACGTACTTTACATCGCCGGACGCCGTAGCACAGAACCTCCACTTGAGACCGGTAGGAAATCCGGCGCCGCCGCGGCCTCGCAAACCTGAATCAAGAACCTCTTTGATAATCTGTTCAGGGGTCATTTCTGCGAGAGCTTTTGCCATCCCCGCATACCCGTCTCTGGCAATAGCCTCATCGATATTTTCCGGATCGATCTTGCCCCTGTTCCTCAACACTCTCAAATCCTGGAGAGCGAAAAAGGGTATCTCATGCATCTGGGGAATGACTTCCTGAGTGGCCGGCTCTTTGTAGAGAAGTCTCTCCAGGACTCTTCCTTTCACCAGATGCTCTTCTACCAATTCAGGTGTATCTTCCGGTTTGATTGACACATAAATGACGCCCTCCGGATACACCACCATTATGGGGCCAAGGGCACAGAATCCATTACAACCAGTTTCAACGATCCTGACTTCTTCGGAGAGTCCCCGTTTATCAATCTCTCCCTGCAAAGCCTGCTTTACTTTAAGGCTGCCGGAAGCGTGACAACCGGTTCCTCCGCAGATCAATAAATGCGAACGAAACACCTTCATGTGGATACTACCCTCCTTCTATATAGTAATATTATGATTTAGTAAGGAAGCAATCAACGCACCATTACCGGTTGTTTCCATTGACTTAGCCTCTGGCCATAGCGAACATGGTCTGAACTTCTCCTAACTGGACGTGTCGTTTGAAGACCTGTCTCATCTTGTTTGCATCCATAGTGCCGTAAATGATCGGTTCCTGCCCGATTAATTCTACCGTGACCATGGGTTCTTTGCTGCACATTCCTGCACATCCGGATGTGGTTACCATTACGTCCGACACACCTGCTTCGGCGATTTCATTCATGAGAGAGTCCATTACCGCTCTCGCCCCGGCGGCGATACCACACGTCCCCATATGCACGGTCACTTTTGCTCTCTGCCCGCCCTCTCTCAAGGCAGTCTCCGATTGCACCTTTTCCTTGATCTTCTTTAAATCTGCAATTGTTAATTTTGCCATAGCTTTTTCCCTCATCCTTTGTTTTAACTGTACTGACTCAGTACTTCTTTGGCCTTAGCCGGTTTCAACCTCCCGTGGACGTTGTCGCCTACGAAGATCACCGGTCCCAATCCACAAGCGCCAACGCAGCGCACCGTCTCGAGGGTAAAGAGCCTGTCTTCCGTTGTATCGCCCTCTTCAATATCGAGTTCTTTCTTGACTTTCTCATAGATGGCCTTGCCGCCGCGAACATAGCAGGCTGTACCCAGACACACGCGAAGGGTGTATTTACCGCGTGGTTTCATAGTAAAAAATGAATAAAATGTCACCACCCCGTAGACCCGACTCAACGGCAGCTTCAGTCCTTTGGCGATGATTTTCAGTATGGGCATCGGCAGGAATCCAAGCGCCATCTGAGACTCTTCCAAAATGGGAATCAATGATCCAGGCTTGTCTTTGGACCTATTAATGATTTCGTCCAATTTCTTCATCTGTTCCGGTGTAAATTCCTCTGTTATATCAATATCAGTGTCAGCCGTTTTTGCTTTCATGCATTTATTCCTCCTAAGCTATAGCTTAATTCACACTTCCGCTCTTATTTCCTTCAGTCCTTCCTCAATATGCTGCCTTATGAATAGCAGGATGTCCGGATGATTAATCGGTACATCTTCAATCTCTCTTTTAACGTCTCTGGTATCCAAAATGAATACCCTGTCATTGTGCTGGTGACGGTATATGAAATCAACGTCCGTGTTGCCCGCAATCAGAGTAACCAGGGTACTTATAATATCGCCGAGCGGTTGTCTGTCAATGTGGCTAAACTTGAATTCAGCGGCAACTATCGTTCCTTCACCCCCCTTCGACTCTATTCTGAACTTCCCATCTGTTCCTTCTGCGGCCTGAACCAACATAGGAATGCCTAAACCTACCTTACGAACCGTCTTCGTTGTGTAGAACGGGTCACTCACTTTTTCAAGGATATCTTGACTCATGCCGGATCCATCATCCTTGATTTCCACGGATAGCACATCTCTTATAGTGTCCTCAATAATGGTGATGTAAACAGTTTTGGCGCCGGCCCTTGTGGAGTTTTCCACTATATCCAGGATATGCAGGGATAGCTCAAGCATATATCACTCCTGGATGAACCGTCCTTCCCGATTCTCGAAGGCCATCTTTAGCTCTGAAACAGTTACCTTTTTCAGGAAGATATTCGTTCCTCCTTTCCCGATATCCTTAATAAAATGAGCGTCCGACGATTCAATGAAAGGGTGCCCCGAAAGTTCAGGATATCTCAACCGTGCCTCTTTTATTCCTGTTTCGTGAGTTACTTCAAGGGCATCGAACGGGATAAGAGAATCAATGAAACCCAACTGCCCTATGACGCTGAAGCTTTCACGATCAATATGGGAAGCGATAGCCAAACCGCCCAACCTATGAATCTGATTGACGATTTCATGTAACTCTAACCCGGTCGCTCCGATGAGAAGTCTGTCATTGAAACCTTCGACTTCGTCCAAATCATTCACGATTGCCTGGCATCCGAATATTTCCTCCCTGTTTGTGCCTGAGAGATTGTTATAAACAATCTCCTGAAGGACTAACAGACGATCCAGGTTATCAAAAAGAGCAAGCAGATGAACTTCTTCAATGCTTGTTATCTCCATGCCCGGGAGTACTGTAATGGGTTTTCCTTCCGCTGCTCTCATAACGTATTGAATGTTCTCCGAAGAATTATGGTCACAGATAGCAATGACATCCAGTTTTTCAGATACCGATTTCTCGACTACTGCTCTGGGATACATATCCAAATCCGCACATGGGGAGAGACATGTATGCACATGAAGATCACAGCGAAAAACCCTGAGCATGTTGAATCTATGTCCGCACAAAGAAAAGCCCACTCATTATGGTGTCTTACTCTGTTTAATTTTCGAGAATTAGCCGGTTTTATTAATCAATAAATTATATATCCTGCCGGTGATCTCAAATCCTGACATATCGGACACAAGTATGGGTATACCTTCTTTTATTGCCTTCTCAAGGGTGTCTTTTGCCGGTTCACTGCCCTGAACGAGCACGATACCCGCGTGATCTCTAAGACTGGCGACGGCAACGATGTTCTGATGAACCTGGCGTGTGATCCATATATCGCCTTCCTTACTGTTTGCCATAACGTCACTCAGCAGGTCGCCCGTGTACCCCCCCCGTACTTCTGTTCCCAGTTTATCCTCGCCCGATCTGACCTTCAGGTTTAAGGCTTTTACGATAGATTCAAGATCCATTTCCCAGAGATTCCTTCCTCAGCTATTTGCACCGATATTTTCGAAGCTTCCTTTGCATATCGGCTTTTCGTCAACAATTACTTATTGCCAACTTTTTCTATGCAGCCTCTTATACCCCGTGCATATAAACGCCCGGATATTTCAAAAAGAATCAACTTTGTAGAAAGAATAGGAATATTTGATTCCTGCGCCAACTCTAAGGCTTCGGGTGGAAAACTCTTCCCCCTGCCGATAATGACTGCTGCAATGTCCAGTAACTCTGCTGTCCTGATAACTTGAGGGTTCGTCAGTCCAGTGATTAAAAGGCTTTTTGAAGTTGCAAAAGCTAAAACATCACTCAACAGGTCGGCAACAAATGCGTGGTTTACTTCTTTACTTAACTGTTCATGACCGACAAGAACCTCTGCATCAAGGAGCTCTTTTATATCTTGGAGAGTCAATTTGATTCCCTCATTAATTAATTGTCCCTTTTTCTTTAACTTAATAATACAATCAGCATCAACGGCAGAACCCCGGATAATGTCTTCGGCCAAAGCCCTGCAGTTTGGTGCGCCACAGGCGCCACAGTCCAGACCGGGCAGTTGGTTAGTTATTCTATCTAAACGTTCCACTTTGTCCAGCGCTTTGGATATCTCTTCGTCGAGCATCATTACCGGTCTGGGAAGAATAGGTTTATCAGAAATAAATCTACCTTGTTGGTAAAAATCCAACATCTCTTCTTCCTGATAATACGGCGTTTTTGTCCGGTACTTTTCAACAAAATATTTTAACTTTACCGTTCCTACAAATGGATTTTGTATACTTAAGGGACCGCCTACACACCCCCCGGTACAAGCCCGGAGTTCAAGAAAATCAACGTCTTTAAATTCCCCCCTTTCTACTTCTTCCAATACACTTGCCACATATTGAATACCGGAAACTGCTAAAACCGAACCATAATTTAACGCGTTAGCCTCTCCCCCGATGTAACCCCAAGACATCCCGATGCCGGTTGCTTTTTGTAAATTCATATTTTTTTCTTTTTTATGATGTTCAGTTAATTGTTTGAGTATATCCTTGTACACCAAGGATATACTAATAACCCCATCAATGGCGGAATCCTCCAAACCCATAGGTTGTCTTATCTCGGTCACCCTGGCAGGACAACGTGAAATAGCAAAAGCACCAATATCTTCATAAGGGATACCCTTTCTATTTACGGCATCTTCCTTGGCTAACCTGGCAGCTACTTCCCCAGGAGTTATGAAAGGTGAAACCTGGCTTAAAAGATCGGGGAACTTAATTTGCATTAAGCGTAAAACAGCAGGGCAGTATGAAGAAATAAGCGGTTTTTTATACTTATTTGTACTCAAGTAATGACGGGTCATGAAAGATAATACTTCTTCCGCTAAAGCAACCTCAAAAACATCATCGAAACCGATTTCTAAAAAAGCATCAAGAATGTTTTCAACTTTTTCCTCTTCTTTAAATTGTGCGTAAATTGGAGGGCCCGGAATAGCAATCTTATACTTAAATCCGGAAAGTTTATCCAATGTGTCGGTAACCGCAATTTTAGCGTTATAAGGACAAACTCGAATACATTCGCCACAATCAATGCAACGTTCCCCTATTATTTCAGCTTTAGCACCGCGAACGCGAATAGCTTCTGTGGGGCACCTTTTAATGCAGTTTGTACATCCCGTACATTTTTCATAATCAAGGGTTATTGAATGAAAGTAACCGGACATTAAATTACTCCAGCTTAACTTAACCGTATATTTTGGGGGAAGAACTCCTTCTTATCTTTGGAAGATAAATATACTATTGCCTCAAGAACCGTTCCAACTCCTACCTGAGATTTAATATTTAATTTATTGGAACATTGTTTAATATTAGGTAAACCCATCCCTGCCCCAAAGCCCATTTCGCGTACCTCATTGGTCGCGGTTGAATATCCTTCCTTCATGGCCAGTTCTAAATCCGGAATCCCTATTCCCGTATCTTCCGTTAAGATAACCACCTTATCGGGAACGATAATAACTTTAAGTTGTCCGTAGTTAGCGTGAATAATAACGTTCATTACCGCTTCATAAACGACTATGGCTACATTTCTAACTACCTCTTTTTCTAACCCTAACTGCTGCAGCGTTTTTTTTACCTTTGAAGCTGCCTCCCCGGCTACATTAAAATCCTTTTCTCCTATTTTAAACTCTATATTAAACTGAGGTCTGCTTTCGCTTTTTGACTCATTGTCCGGGCAATTCATTGAGTAGGGTCTCTCAATCTTTTCATTCATAGTCCTCTAGGATTTCAGACAGATTGGTCGTCTTTACCATAGGAAAGATGTTATCATCGATTACCATTGTTGGTGCCAATCCACAGGCACCCATACAGCGGACAGTCTCCAATGTAAACCGTTTGTCCTCGGTGATGGCTCCATTACCTATGCCCAGAATATCAGAGATCTTATCCATGTTCCGTTGACTCCCTCTGACATAACAGGCCGTACCACGGCAGATCCTTATGGAATGTCTCCCCCTTGGAACCATTGTGAAAAAAGAATAGAATGTAATAACCCCGTAGACCTCGCTAAAAGGGATCTTGAGGTCTACGGCTACCCTTCTCTGTATGGATTTGGGAAGATACCCTATAGTCTCCTGTATCTCCTCCAGGGCAGGGATAAGTGCCCCAGGTTTTCTGGCGTATCGCTCGATGATGGTATCCACAGAAGCCAGCTCTTCTGCAGAAAATTCCTGTTCCTCAACAATTTTTGATGTCATATCCTTCACCACTGATAAACAAATGTATCTGTCTATTGTAAACTCAATATCTGTGCCAAAAGTTAATACTACTTGTCGGATAAAAAATAACTATTTGAAAAGACAGGGCAAATTATTCGCCAGCCATGAGCAAGATGAATAAGGTTTGAATGAAGAAAAGGCTTTTTTGTAAACACTCTGTTTACAGTCTGTCAACTGTGTCTTCCATTTCAGCAATATATTAACCTGTGTTCATTCATACCTCCAGTTTCTTCTCCGCTGGATATCCTCCAAAATTATCTATCTTCCCCGATAATGGTCTTGACTGTTGAAAGCAATTTTTCAGGATCTACCGGTTTTTCCATAAAGTACGAGACCGGCCAGCTTTCGCCCAGTATATGCTGAAACCTTTCGGGGCCTTCTTCCGCCATCTTTTGTGT
>JAGVGM010000020.1 GCA_020057065.1 Thermodesulfovibrionia bacterium | reverse complement strand
TGCCTGCAATTGGTGTTCCTATGCAGGTGCAGACTTTGCCGGTGTCTCCCGTTTGCAGTATCCTTCCAATGCCCGTCTCATTCGTACTATGTGCAGCGGTAGGGTAGATAAAAAATTTATCTGGCGGGCATTTGAAAGAGGTGCCCCGGTAGTCCTGGTCTCCGGCTGCCACTTTGGGGACTGTCACTATATTGATGCCAACCACTGGACCAAAAAAAGGGTAGAGAAGATATGGAAAAAGATGGAGAAGTTAGGCATCCGTCCAGAACGACTGCAACTGGAATGGATCAGCGCAGCAGAGGGTATCCGTTTTTCTAATGTCATGAAAAGAATGGAAGAATTACGGGCTGATGTTACCCCTGAGGAGACAGAGGATACAAGGAAGATAATTCAAAAAGAGGGTGGTAACTGAGGATTGGAATAATCGTTAGGGGAACTAGTGTACAGGTTGAAGCCTACCTCAAGGTTACAGGCAAGTGCGTTGGCAGAAGCAACTGATAAGAGCTCGTGAGGGGATCAATCAACAGTCATTTTACAGCCGTATTTAGACAGGCTACTTCAATTGGTCAGCAACCGATTTATTCAGTGTTTTTTGAGCCGCTATGAGCAATTTATATTTCGATTCGATCTTTTCCAAATTTTTTGACAAAACTGCTTTCAATAAATCCCCCTCTATTTCAGCAACCTCGAGTCTTTCATAATAGTCCATAGTCTCTTTGAGGTGGGCGACAACGATATTGCCTGTTAAGATTGGGTGGTTGTTCGTTACATTTGCATCCTCAAATCTTGTTCCATGTTCAAGCTCAACTTCTAATCCCTTCCTGAAACTTTCAAGAGGAATATCCATTCCTTGGATGTTCACAATACTGAGGATCGTGGACGCTTCTTCTGCTGAAACAGATGGATCCGTTATTTTGGACCAGTCACGCAACCCAATTTCTTTACAGACCCGTTTTACCTCATCAACGGTTATATACTCCGGTAATTTCATAATCTTCTCCTTTCAGAATTGATCTAACGTTTGATTCAAAGGCCTGCGAAGCTGGCCCACTGGAATTAATTATTACTTATGAGTCGGCTGATTGTGAAAGCACCGGTTTGATATCTACTACCGGCGTTCCATCAATCGCCTCTATCTGGTTTATTCTTAATCTATTCCCATCTGTTCCCAGAACCGTAACCCGGTGTAAGCCAAGGGGATTAGGCCTATTGGGAGACCGTGTCGCAAAAACACCGGTCAAAGGTTTGTTCTTGTCCCCGCGGGGGTGCACCTTCAATACATCGCGATGCGACTGGTGAAACCACGTAATCACGATAATTTCGACGCCTACTGCAATACCTTCAAGTCCCTCTGCAACTGTCGAATCAACTTCGAGCCAGGCTTCTGGCGCGCCTTCATATCCCTGGCGGGGTGACGCCTCCCGACCGGATAGCTCGGAGCGAATAACCCCAATTGGTTTGATCATGTAGCTGGTTTCAACCATATCTCGTCCCTTTTAAACGGCCGTTCATCTTTTTTACCGCTACGGTTCGAAGTTAACGTGATAGGCAACGGTCACTGAAAGCCATACGCAGGGCTATTGAGTGTCAGTCTCTTTAGGAGAGGCCATATCGTGGCTTGACTCTCTTTCCCTAAAAGTATTAACGGGTGATGTTGCTACAAACCATATATTAGCTTACTATTCTCTTCAGATAGCACTCCTTCAATAAAAAGCCGATCTATTATCTCATTACATATTTCATCTGTCAGGGTCTTTCCTAAAAGCGTTTTAATATGCTTTGTCAGAGTATTCCTCCTCCGAGGCCTCTTAACCTTCTCTATCTTCTTCAAATTATCCAGTACTTTTCTGTATTCTTCATTAGGGCTATCACTCTTTACCGGAGGTGCAATCTCAATAATGCTGTTTATCCGTCTACACTTTACGTTTTGTTTGGTTATAAATCTGATCAACGGATCAAACCCTTTGTCCTTCGACAGTATTAAGTATTCATTATTGGGGTTTCTTTCGATTTGGTTTCCGAGATAGTATGCAATATGAAAATCGAGCGCATTAGACCCGTTACCATCAATTTTAATCCATTCCAGTTTGCCGCCCAGTTTCTGTGCCTCCCTGACCAGGTCAAAAGGTATCTTGCTTTGTGATTTACCAATAAATACATATATCCGATAGTCAAATTTCTCAATCTGTCCTAAATTGATATTTTGAACGTTTTCGAAATCGACCAATAACACTTTTTCCATTTGCGCTCCTTTATCTGAAGTCATCGGCGCTTATATTACTTTCTATATACCGTATTTTGCTGACTTCATGCACAAACAGCAATTCGTAACTTGTTGAATTCTCTTGCACTACCCTTGTACAACATAGCAAGTTATTATCTAGTTTTCTGCACTTTACCACACAAGTAGAAAAAATTACAAGTGCAAGCCGACATGTTGCTGAGATGGTATGATTACCATACCAAAAGATTTACCTAATTAGTGAGTATTAACAACCATCCTCTTAGTAGCCCAAGAAATGAATGGTTAGTTCCCCTATTTTTTACCTACAACGAAATAAGGGCGAATATTTTTAAGTTTTTTTGGGCCAATTCCTTTTACTTTGAGCAAATCATCTACGGTTCTATAGGGGCGACCGGCTATAATTCTTTCAGCAAGAACAGGACCGATTCCTTTGATAGACTGAAGTTCTTCTTTACCGGCAGTGTTCAGTTCAAGCAAGCTTTTTGGGGATGGGGCTTTTTTTAGTTGGCTTTGTAATTCCTTCAATTCCTGATCTTCACCACGTTGCTTTGCACGAAGTTCGGCAATCCGATCCGGATCACTCTCCGACCAAATGCCAACACGTTTCAACATGGCCGAAATCTCAAAATCCCGAAGCCTTTTAACCATTTCATCTGGTGATACTCCATCAGGTGTTGTCCTACCTATGCCGTAAGTACGGGCAAAACCATTTTTAACGAGCAGGCTCGCCAAATCATGTCCGTCAGCAGTAGTGATGAATCCATATACTCGGCCTTTGGATGACCTCCCTAAAGCACTTGCAAAGGCTGTATGAACAGTAAAAGGTTTAACAAGGACATGATCAACAAAGGTTTTTGCTTTATCACCGAAATAATTAGTTTCCCGATCAGCTTAGACTTTTTCATGCCCTTAATTTGATTCAGGGGATACTCAAAGGTGCCTAGTAGGATTTGTTTCTCAAAAAAGATGGGAATGAATTTTCCCGGGGATAGTGTCTTTGTACCAGGCCCCCTGCAATCCTTACAACTCTGACGGCAACAACTGTGCACTATGTACTACAGCCAAAACCTCTATTTGGTCTGGCTTTATCCGGTAGATAAGCCTATATGGTTTCTCAATCACTTCGCGTATGTCTTGGGCTTCATACTCTGGTACCATGCGTCCCGAAAGAGGAAAAGTTGCAATCTGTTCCGAACGCCTGGTTAATCTATCAATCATCCGCTGAGCATACACGGGGGAGTCTTGTGCAATATACTCGTAGATTGCCAGTAGATGCTCCACTGCTGTGTTTGTCCAATGTACTCTCACTTTGACAACCCGAACTTAGCACGAACATCTTTTACATCAATAGTTCGACCAGCCTTGCTATCTTCAAGCCCTGCTTCGATGGCTTGCCGAACATAGATTTTGTACATCAAGTCATCCCAAGTGGCATTCTCAGGCAGCTTTTCCAATAGATGGTAAGCTTCTTCCTTGACGTTGGTAGTCTGCATTATTTAAACCCCCTTTACAATTAAATAATGTTAAACGTTGCTTCGGACAGTCCCCCTCGTATTCAAGAGGTACATATAACCATCGGTCATACCATATGTGAGATGGTTGATCTGTTGCTCTTTGAGGAGAAATGAAACCCCCAAAGCTCTAGGCAGAGGATATGGGGTCTGCCCCCTCATCCTCCTCATGACTGCTGCTGATTTGTATCTGACACAGCTTTCAAAAACATTCTATCAAATGATCTTAAAATTTTTATCCTCAGTTCAATAATGAAGTGCAACGCTTGAGGTAGCAGAAAGGTATTCGTGTATTAGATTTCTCAGATGATCCTCTGATTAGAACTTCTTTTTATACACATGACAGTATGGTTGCTGTTTTTTCTTTTCATAGTAGTTTTGATGGTATTCTTCAGCTTTCCAAAACTTACTGACAGACAATACTTTTGTAATGACTTTATATCCTTTGTTTTTGAGGACATCTATCAACTTATGAGCAGTCGTTTTCTCATCTTCATTATTGTAAAAGATAACGGATAAATACTGTTCGCCAATATCCGGGCCTTGACCATTGACTTGTGTTGGATCATGAATCTCAAAGAAAAATTTAGCAAGTTCCTCATA
>JAGVGM010000088.1 GCA_020057065.1 Thermodesulfovibrionia bacterium | reverse complement strand
TTGAAAGGATCGTTTAAAATAAATTCATCAGCTTTTGAATGAGATAATTCCGGTCAATCTAAATGGGATTCGCCGGTCAACTTAGTGGGATTAGGCATTTCGGCCATTTTGTATAAATTTTTCCAACCAGTAAGATCATTTGATAATGCATAATCCTTTATCAAGTGTTCAGGCATTAATAGGTAACTTGCATATCTATCAACAGCGCTTTCAACATAGGGATGATCCTTCCGGTTTCTATATTCCTTGAACACACTGTAGACATCTTCATCTATCCATGCAGTCAGTATTACAGAAAGCAAACCTTGATTAGAATTTCTCATTACCATTATCTTGTCATCTTCGTAAAAATCAAAAGATGTGTTTGTATTTTCACTGGTTTTTTTAGCATAAATATCCCAATGTCCCAGTTCGTGTGCTTTCGTAAATCGTTCTAATCCTGGTTTCTCTCGAAACAACTTCATATGTTTCTCATTGAGAACAATTAATTTTTCTTTAATCTTTAGTCCTCCCAAAATGGTTTCCCCGGGTTTCTCTTCAATAATGTCATAAAGAATGCTTAAACCGCTGTGCTCTAAGATATGGTCTACACATACAGGCACTGAAACCTTGTCATTGGAAGTTTCGTAATCTGCTAAGCGCATCGCAACGATTTCGTCTATTTCTTTATTTCTTAGTATTCTCATGGTCAGCTCTTTTTCTCTTCTTTATTTCTATTTCTTCCAAAATACCTTCTAATTCTTTTTCAGATAAATCCTTAGCAGCACGAAAAACATCAAAGAATGCTTTACTCTTTGTGATACCCTCTTTTAGATCATGCGGTAATCGTTTCGCCAATCGAAATAATTCTTCCTTTGTGTCTAAATTTATCTTTAATGCCGAGATCAACTTATCAATTGTGGATTCTTTTGGAGTCCCCGTTTTATCGTTTTCTATTTTGCTTAAGTATGTAATCTCGATCCCAGACTTTTCAGACAGGTCTTTTAAAGTAAGTTTTCTTTCTTGTCTTAAAGCTTTTATCTTTGTACCAAATGTAATTTCTTTCATAGTGTATCTATATTACCAATGTTGCTATTGCTTGTCAATAGCAACATTTATCGGCCCTTCCCCTCCACAATCGCAATCTCCTCCGATGTAAGGTTATATAGTTTATAAACAAGCCGGTCTATCTCTTTTTCTAATCGGGGGACTTCAGTGCTTTCGGGGTTGGCAAGAATGGTCTGTACAATGAATATAAAGCGTTGAAAAGTTATTGTCATCTTATTGATCTTCTTATTCGTACACCTTCAGGAGTGATTATAACCAGATTCCCTTTTATGTCTTCCTCCTTTAGAGACTGGTAATATTTTCTGAATATCACGAGTGTCTCATCAATGGGTCTTTTATATATTTTGACTACGATAATCCCTCCGCATTTTTCCGGTGGAAATCTGAATAATCTTGTGAAGTCTTTATCCATGGTAATAATAACCATGCTTTCCCTGCATGCCTTCTCATACACTTCATCATCAGAAATGCCGGAAAGTCCGCTGTCCCGGATACTCAGCACGTCTACACCGGTAGATTTTAAATAGTCAATAATGGGTTCAAAGAGGTTCTCATTGGCAAAAATCTTCATGCCGTTATTCCTGCTTCTTCATCAGCAAGAATAGAGGCGTACTGAAGACATGCCTTGATGTCTTCATCGGTAATATTGGGATATGCCTTTTTTATCCCTTCAAAACTTTCTCCTGCTGCAAGAAGATCAAGTATTATATGCGCAGGGATTCGGGTTCCCTTTATACATGGTTTGCCGCTGCATATCTTTGGGTCTGATGTTATTCTTTCAATGCTTGTAATCATGTTTTCACCTCCTGGTATTTTTATAGTTTATCCCTTCCCCTCCACAATCGCAATCTCTTCCGGCGTGAGGCCGTAGAGCTTATAGATCATTTCGTCTATCTGTTTTTCGAGGGCGGAGGTGTCGGCGTCATTATTCCCCCCTTTGGCAAAGGGGGGCGAGGGGGGATTTTGTTTGGCCGTGAGGATTTGATCAACGAGTATTTCGAAAGGGCGTTGGGCGGTTAAATCAATTTTTGGAACGGGAAGATTTTCAAAAAACACTTTTTTATACCGGAAGGTGTTCCCTCTCAAGTCGCCGCCTGCATAGAATGTTCGGAAGGCATAGGTAAGGAGTTTTGAATTAAGCAGAGCTGTTAGATATTTCAATCGCTCCCCTGTTATAAGGAATGACGTTGCTTCTGGATAATAACCTTTCGTATCGAAATAGAACGCTGAATCAAAAACGATCTCTGCATAAATAATCTTTTCCTTCTCAAACTCGGCATGATAAGCGCAATTTCTCAGATTGCTCCAATGATCACCCTGATCCTGCCTCTTTTCTACGTCGCCATTTGTTTCCTTATTTACTCGCTGTAAATGTTTCCAGATTGCGGGATAGTATTTCTGGACATTGATGATAGGCACATTCCCATAACCATTATGAGTATCGATCATCCACAAATCCGCAAAATCAGCCCGATATTTCTTGATGTCACGCCCGCGTAAAATCGGCTTAATAATCTCGGCGCTCTTTGGGTCCTGGGCAATTAACTCATCCTTCTTCTTCCCATTAATGATGAAGGCCTCATTCATTCCAGTTAGGATGCCACGATAAATAGCAATGTCCCAATCTTTCAGCGGCACACCAACTTCCTCGATTTTTTTCCTGATCCTGAACTGATCGTCTTTGGCTATTACAAAAGAATCGGGGCTGAACAACGGTGAGCAGGTCCCTTCCCTGGCAAGAAGCGCTTCGAGTGAAACATCAGCGTCATATGCTTTGCTCAAATCCCAGGCATGTATCTCCTTGCTACTATCGTCCTTGCGCCATACCAGAATATTCGTATAGGTGGTGGCGTTTTCAAATAGCTGGGAATCACCAAAGTCAATCAATTGGTCAATCCGGCCATGCTCCATGAAAAACTTTCGCATGGCCTTTCCGTAATTCGCCCTCATCCACTTATTGGAAGTGATAAAGGTCAGAACGCCTTTGGGCGCCAGCAGGTTGAAGCCCTGTTCATAGAACATGCAGTACACATCACCAGTCTTAACGTATGTCGCGTAATTTTGCCGTTTCCACGCATCCTGTTCCGGCCTGCCGCTGAAACTTTGTATCTGGATATAAGGCGGATTCGCTATAACAATATCAAACCCTTTCTTTTCATGAAACACCTCTGAAAAATAAACCTCAAAGTCAAACTCCTTATGCCCATCAGTTATCTGGCTGATGAGATCATCAATCTGATTTTTATACTCCTGTTTTTTCTTCGGGCTGGTTTCATTGAACAGGAGTGGTTTAATTCGTTCCAGGTCATTAAACAATGCATCATTAAAAAGATTCTTCTCTACGCCAAGAAGCGAATTCCCGCAGACAATCTTATAGTCAAGGTTCGGCAGGGGTTTTATCTGCTTGATGTCTTCCTCATCTACCATCAGCGACAGCCAAAGACGCAACTTGGCAATCTCTACAGCACCCGGGTCGATGTCCACACCGTAGAGGGATTTCTCTATGCACTCACGTTTGAAGTTGTAGGGAGTGCGGTCTTCACATTCTGGATTCCCGCCTTCGCGGGAATGACACAAATAGGAATTCAAAACCTTGCGGGTTTTTACAATCTCGCTCATCATTCCTACCGGAAACGCTCCACTGCCGATTGCCGGATCGCAGACTTTTATGTTGGCAAGCTTTTCGTCAATAAGCGCAGCATTCTGACGGATGCTCTCCGGCAGTTTATGATAATAAGTATCGGTCTCTCTTCCCTTGGCGACAACAATTGCTTCATTTTCTCCAACCTGCTCGCCATATTTGATGAGGGTTTCGAAGTCTTCTTTTGAAGGTACTGGATTCCCGCTCAAAGGACTGCGGGAATGACATTCTGAAAGTAGGGGCGTATTGCAATACGCCCCTACCTCTGCTGCCAGATAATTGATAAGGCTCTGCCGGCACATATAGTGAACAATCTCGCGCGGTGTATAGTAGGTGCCCTTTGACTTGCGGTCTTTGACTTCCAGCAGGTTTTCAAAAACTTTACCTAACATTTCAGGGTCAACAGCGACTTCTTTTTCCAATGGCTCATCTTCTTTGACAGTGAAATTGTAACGGTCGAAGATGTCCAAAATACCATTGCCTTTATCGCCTTCTTTTGTTTTAAACTCATTGGAAAAGAGCTCATTCGGCAAAATAATATCGGTATGCACCCAGTCATAATTGTTAATGGGGTCAAAGAGTCCGCCGTTTAAGAAAGGAATTTTGCAGTTAAAGCGGCTGTAATAGCCGTCGTCATGGCTTCTGTCAATACGAAGCGCTTCGTAAAAAAGAGGCTCTAAAATATCGTTAAAGAAATTGGTATATGTGCCATGCTTACCTTCAAACAGTTCTCTTAAGAAATGTTTAGTACCGGTTCCCCACTCAGCATCCCTTTTGACTCCGAACCATCCTTTTTTCTGCAGAAAATAGAGAAAGACGATCTGTCCCAAAAGCTTCTTTGCAAAATCAACAGTGTTGACGCCTTTAACTTCAAAATCTGCTTTAATATTTGCATGTCCGGCAACAACGTCATCAAGCGTTTCCTTAGTCCTCAGGAAAAGGTCACGATACTTTTCAAAGAACTCTTTGGTGACCTTTTCGATGTTAAAGGCATCTTCCAGCATGTCAAGCGTGGGTTTGTTCTCATCATCAGCAATAATCGGGTAAAGCTTGCTCTGGGCAGTATGACTGTTTTCATTCTTGCCGACCAGAAAAGACCATCTGCGGGCTGGGGTAAATTCTTCTTTGATTTTGACCTTGCCGCTTTTACCTTCTTCAAAGCGGTAGTCCATCTTCACCAGCGAAAAGCGCCAGTCATCTTCGTTAGGAGCCACAAATGCTGCAAGCGCAGCATCTTTCATCTCGCCGCCGCGACTTCCGTTTAAGTACCATGCTATAAAATTTCTCTGCATGGTGCGGGCGCGCTCGATGGATGTTTTTTTCTTGAGCTTTACAACAAGGATATCAATCCTATGATCACCGGCAGTATATTTCCCGATACGTTCAAGAGAGCTTATATATTGCTCGTATGCGTCGGGTATGAAATTGCCTTTATAGGAAAAAGGGGCCTCTTCGATAGAGTTCAGGAGATTTTTTACAAAACCAGTAAACCTTCCCTTATCAAAAGGACTTTCAAAAGTGTCTTTAACAATATTCTGTGCCTGTTGTTTGTCCATTACCTCCAACCCCTATTGACAAGTGTAAATATTATGTTATACTAAAAATAGAATCACGATGAGAGGCTATCCAAAGGGTTCCGTCCCGCGGCAATGCCTCTTTTTTATTGCCGTTTATATTCCAGTTTGCCCCTTAAATCATTCATAGAGACGATATCCTGAGAAAATTTTCTTAATAAAGAGGAATACCTGTTCCTGTTGGGAATCATCAGGTTTAGCAACTTGCCTTTTCTTTTGAGATATTCGACAAGACAATAAAAATCTCCATCTCCAGAGACAAGGAGGGCTTTATCATAATTGGGATATTCAATCATTGTGTGAAGGACTAATTCCGCATCAACATTACCTTTGGCTTTGCCATCCGGCAAATTGAGGGTCGGTTTAAAAACAAGAATAAAACCATCTTTTTGCAGCGATGTATATAAATTCTGGTTAGTATTGATATATCCAATAAAAATAAAGGCCTTACTTATATGGTATTTATCCTTTAGGTATGTTCTGAAACGACTGAAATCAAGAACCCATCCCTGATCACGAATGGCAAGGTTTACATTTTGGCTGTCTATAAAAGCATAATTATTCGGTTTTGTCTGCATATGGGGCATTTAATTATCCTCTCTTAAGTATAACGACAAAATAACTTCCCGCTTGCCAAAAGACTGAGGATGGCGCTCTGCATAGTGTCCTGAAAGAAAGCGCTCGGGTATCTGCGTTTGAAGAATTGCCAGAACTTTTAACGGGTTCATTATTTCTTTTTTGAGATCATCCAATGCCTTGAGCGTCTCTTTGGCTGTCTGTTTGGGGATGCCGCCTTCTTCAAGCTGGGTGAAGACCCTCTTAAGATAAAGTTCCTGCTCATCAGTCAACTGTTTTGTGTTTTTCATTGTTGCCTTGAGAATTCCGCGTATCCGTCCTGCGCTGTCCCGCCCGGCTCTGCCATGCGCTTCCGGCATTCCGTCTGTGGTAGCAAAAACAAATGCCTCTTTATTCATATCAAGAAGTTCGTAAAACCTCTCCGGCAGTTTCAGCTTTTTGTCCACTAATTCGCTTTCGAGGATTGCAGCGGCAGAGATGAAATCAAGCTCTCGTGCGTTTTTCGCATCACCTGCCATGAAAAACTTTTGCAATTTTCCACGGCGGAAATAGGTTATAAGAGAATCCTGTATTTCTGGATTTGATTTGGCTGACCGCGCCTTTTTCGGAAGCCTCTTGATCTTTTCAAAGGTATCTGGATCTTTGTCCCTCAAGTCCTTTATTACTTTAAGGTATTTAAGCTCCGAACTATCGTCTTCCTCATCGCCGATGATTGCCTTATTGGATATTAGTCTGTTAAAGAGTTCGTGAGATTCCACAGGCTCGCCTTCTGTCAGGAGCGCAGCATCGCCGCCAAGCAGGGTAAGAAATGCGTTTATTTTCGCCTCAGCCGCTTCTCTGAGCTTTATCTGGTCATTGGACTGCTTTGTCGGGAAAAAGTTGAATGTATAAATCCTGTCAAACTGTGTGTCAATCCTATTGATACGTCCGACCCTCTGCATCATTCGTGTTGGGTTCCATGGAATGTCATAATTAATTACCACATTTGAGCGGTGAAGATTAACTCCTTCGGAGAGAACTTCGGTTGAAACCAGAATGCGGTAATCGTCTTTTGGATGCCGGGCTTTGGCGTCAAAGTTTTCAATCACCTTGTCGCGGACTGCCTCACCCGATCCACCGGAAAAACAAAGCGTGCTGCCGGGGATTTTATCATTAATATTTTTGGCAAGATATTCGGCAGTTTCCCTCGATTCGGTAAAGATAATGAGTTTATTTTCTTTCAGGGTCTGTTTTTTTGAGAGTGCATTCAGGAATGTAAGCAGCTTTGGGTCCCGAGCGACTTTCTGCCATAATGTCTTCACCTGTTTTAGAATTGCATAATCGCTTTGCAGGTCTTTGATAAACCCATCTGTAAATTCTTTGCTGTCGTATTTGTCGGCTTTCTTCTCATCAATTAATCGCTGTATCGCCTGATCATCGTCATTTTCCAATAACTCAAAAATCTTGTTAGTATGTTTTTTGCTCACATACACATCCCCTTTTTCAAATTCCTTGATAAACATCTCATAAGAATGAATGAAACGGTCAATTGAATTTTTAAAGGCGAAGAAGCTGCTCTCCAGTCTTTTCACAAGAAGGATCTTCATGAATTTGCCCATGTTCCTCTGGGATTGTTTTTCGAGTTGATCTATGACGCCTTTGTAATAAAGCAAAGGTGTGTAGCGGGCGTATTTGAATTTCAGAGAAATGAGCCTTATGGTTTCGTTAAAGATTTCATCTTCATCAGCATTGAGCCCGTAAAACAGGGGCTCCGGGTTTTCAACTTCAGGGAATTTAAGATTCTGCCGCTTCAGATCATCAGCGAAATATTTTATTATCTCTGTCCTCGTGCGGCGAACCATCAGGTATTTGAGTACTTTATCCCGGATTTCACGGGCATTTTCCTTCACTACCCTGATGTATTCCGGATAATCCCGCTGACGGTCAAGGTTCTTGAGCTTTTTATCCAACCTGCTGAAAAATGCCTCCAGGTCAGGCAGATTGGGAATAGTGCTCTTTTTGGATTTCTGAAAGAGCTTGATCTGGCTCAGGATGTCTTTGGGAGAGTTGTTGTAAGGAGTGGCGGTAACGAGTATTACCCGTTTGCCTCTGCATATCTCAGCAAGCATTTCATAGGTGATGTTCGTTTCGGTCCTGAAGCGGTGCGCCTCATCAATGATGATATTGGAATATTTATCAGTTCCCTTATCCAGTATGTCCTGAAGCTTGCCTATGGATTCAAAGTCAGCCGGTATCCTGAAATCGGAAAAAGCATTGGGCCATGAGCCGGGGTTTGTT
>JAGVGM010000271.1 GCA_020057065.1 Thermodesulfovibrionia bacterium | reverse complement strand
TGTTAGGACATTCGGATGTCTCAACAACAATGATTTATACACATGTTTTAAACACGCCGGGGCTGGCTGTCAGGAGTCCGGTGGATTGAGAAAATAGCTATAAGCAATAAGCTTCAAGCTAAGAATCGGGAAACGGTAATTTTGTGATTCCGAACATTCATCCTTCGTAGAACTTCGGAGAACGGAAGCCGGAATGACATTTTAGGGTCAATAACGAAAAAGCGGCCTATTCACCGTTTGCACGAGTGATTTGTTAAAATCAGCTATTATCAGCTTGCCTTTTCGAGACGTTCTGCTACCCAGACTTTTATTATGGATTGACGAGGCACACCCAATCGTTTTGCTTCTTTATCCAATAAGTGAATCATCCATAAAGGGAAATCTACATTTACCCTTTTCTGTTCTTGCTCAGGTCTTCTTGCTTTTGACAAATCGAGATATTTGGAAATATCATCGCCTTCATCAAATTTTTTGTCAATTTCTTTAGCCTTGATAGTCTTCATATATATCAACCTCCTCTTTTCTCGACCGACGCACTGAAATAATTCGTGCCTTGCTGTTCCTATAAGTTATAATGCCAGACCAATATTTTTCTGAAATCTTTCCTAATGCCAAAAATCTTGGTTCATCGCTTGTTTTTAAAGGAATCTCAATCAAATCAGAGTCATCCCAAAGAGCTTGAGCTTCATAGAAATCAATTCCATGCTTCGACTTATTGATGTCACTCTTCTTTGGGTCAAACTCAAAATCCATAATATATAATTATTATACCTTATATATACCTATGTTAAACAAGTTTTTTCTGCTTCAAATGAATAATAGATAGTTATGTCATAAAGGGAGCAGTTCTCGTTATTTCATTTGGGGCGTTCTTCATGGTATGGCAGGACGGATAAAAGGTGATTGCAATAAAAACATTCATCAAAAAATCTCCCCTCACCCCTCTTTTTCAAAGAGGGGGACTTTTCACTCATAACTGAACGGGTACAAAAATGAAAAAGGAAGGAGTGTTGATAAATACGTATGCCTGCTAATAACAGACTAACGCCCGTACATCACATAAAAAACAATAAAGATAATACTAAATATAAATACTGTCAGCATCCACAAGATGATGTTCTTTTGCCGGTCGAGTTTTGTAAAGAACTGTTCTTTTAAACGTTCTTCCATTACTTTCATTTTTGCATCAAATTCATTTGGTTTTTTTTGTGATAAAAATGCATTATTCTGAATACCTTTAATAGAGAGTTCAGTCCTTTCAAGCATCATCAATAACTTGGCACAATTATCGTTAAGTGTAATTATTGAATGTTCGTGAGAGTCAATAACGCCCTTTATGTTTTCAAAAAATCTCCTTATCTCCTGATACGCCCCTGTAATTTGTTCAAGCCTTTCTCTTTGTGTATTGTTCAAACTGGATGCGCTTGACTCAAAGACATCCTTGAATTCAGACATGCTCGATTTGACATCACCCGCAAGATCTTCTGTCTTCTTCTGCAGATCGAACAGTAAACCTTTTGCCTGCTCTTCAAAGGTTATCAATAAGCTGCTCACGGAAGACTTTAAATGTTCAACTTCTGCTTTCCGGCTCTCGATCTCCTCCTGATCCTGCATTAATTTATCAGGAAGATCCCCGACAAAATCCCTTATCTCCTTTATTTCTTTCAGGGACTGAAAAAATGTATCTAATTCGCTGTCCAGATCCACACACTTTTTCCGCACTTCTTCGATATCCTGCCATTCCGTATCCATGTATTACTCCTTCTTTTTTGCCGTCTCTTTGATCAGCGCCTGTCCGATTACATTTCTCTGTATCTGGTTCGTACCTTCATATATCTGCAGGATCTTTGCGTCACGCATCATCTTTTCGACCGGGTACTCGCGCATGTACCCTGCTCCGCCCATGACCTGCACCGCATCAATGGTGACCTTCATTGCAATATCAGTGGCAAATAATTTTGCCATTGCGGATTCTTTTGATATGTCTTTTGCCTCGCTGTCAATATATTTTGCGACTGCATATACCAGAGCCCTTGCAGCTTCGATCTGTGTTGCCATATCAGCAAGAATATGCTGTATGGCCTGTATGCTGATTATCGGCTTTCCGAACTGGTGCCTGTCTTTTGCGTAATTTGCCGCTGCCTCAAAGGCGCCCTGCGCAACACCGACACCCTGCGCGCCGACTCCTGTTCTCGATTTATCAAGCGTCTTCATAGCAACAATAAACCCCATGCCTTCTTTCGAGATAAGGTTTTCTTTTGGAATGCGGCAGTTCTCAAAGATCAGTTCTCTTGTAGAGGAGGCCCGTATTCCAAGTTTATTTTCTTTCTTTCCGAAACTGAACCCCGGAGTGCCTTTTTCAACAATAAAGGCAGATGCGCCCCTGGCCCCCTTGTTTTTATCTGTTATTGCTATTACAGTGTAAATCTCTGCCTCTCCGGCGTTAGTTATCCACTGTTTTGTACCGTTAAGGACATATTCATTGCCCTCAAGCTTTGCAGTTGTTTGAACACCTGCAGCATCGCTGCCTGCATTTGCCTCGGTAAGCGCAAAGGCAACAAGTTTTTTCCCTGACGCTATAACAGGCAGATATTTTTTCTTCTGTCCATCTGAACCGTAAAGGAGAATGGGATATGTTCCAAGGGCATTTGCCGCGTAAGATGTTGATACGCCGAGGCAGGCCTTGCTTAATTCTTCTACCGCCAATATAAATTCAAAACCTCCTTTGCCCATACCTCCATATTCCTCAGGGATATAAATACCCATAAAATCGGATTGAGCAAGGGTCTTCATAATATCCCATGGAAATTCCTCTTTCTCATCCAGCTCAGCCCTGACAGGCATTATTTTGTCCTCTGCTATTTCCTTTGCGAGGTCTCTTATCATTATTTGATCTTCAGTCAAAAAGTAATCCATCATCCCTCCGTATTAAATTTGAAATTTCAAATTTGAAATTTGAAATTCTCAATTACCATTTAATCAGCGCCGACGCCCAGGTAAGCCCTGCGCCAAAGGCCTCCAGCAGAATATAATCATCTTTTTTAATCCTGCCTTCTCTTACAACCTCATCAAGGGCTATCGGAATAGAAGCGCTTGAAGTATTGCCGTACCTGTCAAGATTAATAGCGACCTTGTTCATCGGCAGATTCAGTCTTTCAGCAGTTGCCTTTATTATCCTGAGATTGGCCTGATGCGGGATCAACATTGCCAGTTCAGAAAGCTTTAAATTATTTTTCTTCAGCGTATCAACAACAAGCTTTTCAAGGGTCCTCACAGCGACCTTGAAAGTCTCATTGCCTTTCATCTTTACAAAATGCAATCTGTCCTTCATGGTTTTTGCGGAGGGTGGATTTTGAGAACCGCCTCCGGGCAAACAGATAAAATCCCACAGATTTCCGTCAGTAAAAAGATGGGTCGAGATGACCCCCCTTGCCCCCCTTGAAGACTCAAGTACAACAGCGCCCGCGCCATCCCCGAATAATACACACGTCGAACGGTCCTGCCAGTCAATGAACTTTGACATGACATCTGCACCGACAAGGAGTATTTTCCTGTAAGTTCCGGCCTTAATGAAATTATCAGCTGTGGAAAGACCGAACAGGAAACCGCTGCATGCAGCATTGAGATCAAAGGCCGCGGCATTTATAGCATGAAGTTTTTTCTGGAGCAGAGCTGCAGTGGAAGGCATAGGCATATCACCGCTCATTGTTGCAACGATAATCAGCTCTATATCTGCCGGCTTTACATCCGCTGCCTGCAAGGCCCTTTTCGACGCCTCAAGACAAAGATCGGAGGTCGTTTCCGAATCCCCGACGATCCTGCGCTCTTTTATGCCCGTTCTCTCGGTAATCCACTCATCTGAAGTATCGACTTTTTTTTCGAGATCGAGATTTGTGAGAACGTTTTCAGGGGTGTACGATCCTGTGCCTGTAATCCTACTCCTTAACGGCAACCTCTTCCCTCCTTGACATGCCCTGATTGAATTCTTTTGATATAACGTCAAGAACTCCTTTGCTGTGGAAGTTGGCTGCGAGCTTTATTGCATTTTTAATGGCTTTAGATGTTGAGCGTCCATGACTTATGATGCATGGCTTGCTGATGCCGAGGAGCGGAGCCCCTCCGTACTCTGAATAATCTGTTTTCCTTTTGAAATTTTTAAGCGCACCCCTGAAAAAAAGATACCCTATTCTTCCCCCTGCCCTTTCAGATATTTCCCTTTTTAACATCTTAGCTATTGTTTCAGCCAGTCCTTCGCTTATTTTAAGGGCTATATTTCCCACAAAGCCGTCACATACGACCACATCAGCTTCGCCTGCAAATATATCCTGTCCCTCTACGTTGCCTATGAAATTTATTTTGGAATTTCTTAAAAGCTTGATCGCTTCCTTTGTAAGCTCGTTACCTTTGGCGTCTTCTTCACCTATCCCAAGCAGTCCGATCCTGGGGTTCTCTATATTGAAAATATTCCGCGCATAGGCCTCTCCCATTATCGCAAACTGATACAGGTGGACCGGTTTGCAGTCAACATTTGCTCCTGCGTCTATGAGAATAAAACGGTCTTTCAGGGTAGGCATAACTGCCGCTATTGCCGGCCTTTCAATACCCTGTATCTTGCCGAGCACATGAAGGGCTGTTGCCATAACAACACCTGAATTCCCGGCGCTGACCATAGCATCGGCGTTATCGGCTTTTATAAGGTCAATGGCAACTCTTAATGAGGAGTCTTTCTTGCGCCTTAAAGCTGTAAGCGGAGCCTCAGCCATTTCGACTGTCTGGGAGGCGTGTTTGACGCTTATCTGCAGTCCCCTGCAGTTTTTCTTACTGAGCTCTGAGGATATCTCCTCTTCATCACCTACGAGGATAACCGAAAGATCACTGTTCTCTCGAAGCGCTTCTACAGCGCCTTCAACCGTAGTGGCCGGGGCGTAGTCGCCGCCCATGGCATCCAGGGCTATTCTCATACAGATTCTTTTTCTACAACCTCAAGTATCTGTTTCCCGTTATAGCTGCCGCAGCTCATGCATACCCTGTGAGGCAGTTTCGGTTCCTGACACTTGGGACATACAGACAGGCCGGATAAATCTAACTTCCAGTTTGCACGCCTCTTGTCTCTTCTCGACCTTGTGTGTCTTGATTTTGGATTTGGCATCTTGTTACTCCTTTCGTTCCTTTAAATTTTCCTTAAACTGTGCGAGCGGGGCCAGCCTCGGGTCTATTTCTTCTTTCCTGCAACTGCATGCGCCGTCGTTCAGATCCTTTCCGCATACAGAGCATAAACCAGGGCACTCATTTCTGCAGAGAGGTTTCATGGGAACGGAAAGAAGAACCTGCTCCTTCACAATTTCATTAATGTCCAGCTCATTATTGCTGTAAAAACCGAGATCAAGCTCACGGTTTGTCAATTCCCTGTCAATTTCCTTTCCGGTATCTTCCGCAGGAAGATATTCCTCCCTGAAGGCAAGATCCAGCGGCAATAAAGTCTCCTTCAAACAGCGGCCGCATTTTAATGCTGCCTCTAACTTTACCGACCCTTCAACCAGCACCCGCTTTTCAAACCTGAATATCTTTATTAACACATGCGCGATATCAGGTTTTGCGTTTTTATTTATTACGATCGGAAGGTCCGCTTCCTGCAGCAGCCCTTCCTCCGGGATTTCATCGACATTCAGCTTCATATTGAAAGACCTTCCGGTTAAACTTTGACTTTAAATTATAAGGATTGAACAGGTATATTGTCAATTAGATAGGGAGGTCGGGAGTTCCCCCAATTTTTTAGCCATATCGTGGCTTCTTGCATTACAGCAATTTTAAAACCCATTTCGACCTCTCACATAGCCAAGGGGATACTCAACTGTCCTCCCCCTTTGGAAAAGGGGGATTAAGGGGGATTTTATAGGAAAATTCAATCAAAAAATCTCCCCTCACCCCTGCTTAAGGCACCTACTGTTGGTCTTTTTCAAAGAGGGGGATAAGATGATATTCATGCTGATATCAGCAGCGGGGGCGGAATGTGTAAGCGCTCCGACAGAAATTATGCCCACACCGGTTTCGGCAATTGAGCGAACATTATCGAGTGTCACATTGCCTGATGCTTCTATTGATACAACTGTGCTATTCTGACGGATAAAGCTTACAGCTTTCTTCATTTCATTAATTGACATATTATCAAGCATGATCACATCGGCTCCGGCAGACAACGCTTCCTTTACTTCACGTATATTTTTTACCTCTACCTCGATCTTTAATAAATGCTGCGCCTTTGAACGTGCAAGCCGTACAGCCTTTCCGACCCCTCCGGCTGCAACGATATGATTGTCTTTAATGAGTACACCGTCAAAAAGACCGTAACGGTGATTATGCCCTCCCCCTGTTCTTACTGCATATTTGTCAAAAAGCCGCAGCCCCGGAGCTGTCTTTCTCGTATCGGTGATCTTAACCTGCATTCCTTTGATCTGCCCGACATATTTATTTGTGAGAGTCGCTATGCCTGAACACCTTTGAAGGACATTAAGCGCTACCCTTTCAGCCTTCAACAGACTTCCTGTATTACCGGATATTTTTGCAACAACTGTTTTTGCCTTTACCCGGCTTCCGTCTTTTTTAAGGGACCTGAATTTAATACTGCAGTCTATTAATTTAAAGGTCCTCTCCGCAAACGGAAGTCCTGCAAGGACCAGGGCCTCTTTTGCAATTATCTCAGATGTTGAAACATGTCCTTCCGGGATCAGCGCGGACGTTGTTATATCGCCGCTGCCGATGTCCTCGTGAAGTGCGTTAAGGAGGATTTTGTCTATGAAATTTGTATTATACATTTATGTTCCATTTGTAAAGGCGGGTTTAAAACCCGCCCCTACATAAACCCTATTTTTTCGACAATATCTTTATCAACCCAAACACCCCTCCAAAGGCCGCACCGAATGCAAGGGCCGACCGCCAGTCCATGAAGGTTTTGACATTACCACTAACATTATTAGCAACCATAATAAGGGCTGAAGTGTTCTCTGCATGTATATTATTGGATACCATTACACCAACGTTGCTCCTGTTGACCTCATCAATGCCTTTTCCGGCAAGTGTCACAAGTGAACATGATGAATTCAATGAGGCACGGCCTGTAACAGATAAAACATTGACGCAATTCTTCATGTTCAATGCCTCTGCCCTGGCAACACATACAGCGCTCTGCATAATATCCGCCTGCTCACCATCAATTGTAACAGCACACACCTTCTCCATCTCTATATGCCCGCCATCAACCGATCTTATCGAACTATGTTTTATGTTAATAAACTCTCCTTCTACAACCTGTACCTCGCTCTTTTCCAATTCCAAGGTTTCTTTATTCATCGGACTTCCTCCATTGATTAAGCTTATCAATATTGTTTTGTATCGATTGCAGCTTATCTAAACAATCATTATACTTGTTTTTAATCTCTTCAACTACCGCCTGGGGCGCCTTATTTATAAATTTTTCATTTGAAAGCTTCTTTTTTAAAAACTCGATATCCTCTTCAACCTTGCCTTTCTCATTATTTAACCTGCTGATCTCAGTATCTATATTAAATAATCCTTCAAGCGGTACATATATCTCCATCTCCGATTTTATTGCAGTAGCAGCGTTCCTGGGCGGATCTATCTCTTTGCCTATTACTAAATCCCTGGCCCTCGCCAGCTTTGCGATATAGGCAATATTCTCCTTAAGTACCATTTCTTTATTGTTCGATGCCTTTATCATCGCCTGTAATTCCAGAGAAGGCGAAAGGTTCAATTCTCCCCTGATGCTTCTGATGCATGTAACAGCTTCCATAATCGTATTCATTTTTTCTACTGCTTCCTTATCATCAATTCCGTCTTCACTGGTCGGATACGATCGAACGCAAAGGCAGTCATGCTCCTTTTTGCATGGCAGTTGGCGCCATATCTCCTCTGTGATAAATGGCATGAAAGGATGCAGAAGTGCAAGTGATACTTCATAGACATGTACCAAAGTGCTTATTGCCGCTTTTCTTTTTCCCGTATTATCACCATAAAGTTCCGGTTTGATCATCTCAACATACCAGTCGCAAAGTTCATGCCATATAAATTGATATAAAGCCCCTGAAGCGTCATTGAACCTGTACTCCCCGAGTGTTGTGTTGACCTCCAAACAAACCGCTGAAAGACGACTCAATATCCACCGGTCCGCCAATGTAAGGGCAGTTCGCGAACTGTCCTTACGCAATTCTCCTATCGTTGCAATCTCTTCTCCATCTTTTACATTCATGGAGATAAATCTTGCCACATTCCATATCTTGTTGAGAAAATGCCTGTATCCCTCGACCTTTTGCTCGGAGAACTTAATATCCCTCCCCTGCGCAGCATAGGCTGCAAGCGTGAACCTGAACGCATCCGTGCCGTACATTTCCGTCATTTTGAGCGGGTCCACCACATTGCCCTTTGATTTGCTCATCTTCTGTCCTTCAGAATCCCTGATCAATGCGTGGATATAAACATGCCTGAACGGTTCCTTATCCCTGAATTTCAATCCCATCATGATCATACGGGCCACCCAGAAGAATAAGATGTCAAACCCTGTTATTAAAACGCTTGTAGGATAAAATGTTTTAAGGTCCTCAGTATCATCAGGCCAGCCAAGAGTGGAGAAGGGCCAGAGCGCTGATGAGAACCACGTATCAAGCACGTCCTCATCCTGAATTAATTCCCTGCTGCCGCACTTACATTCTGTTGGAGTATCTCTTGAAACTATCACCTCATTGCACTTTTCACAATACCAGACCGGGATCCTGTGCCCCCACCATATCTGACGGGATATGCACCAGTCCCTGATGTTCTCCATCCAGTCAAAATAACTGTTCTCCCATCCCGAAGGTATTATCCTTACGCGTCCTTCTTTGACAGCTTTTATTGCTTCGTCAGCAAGAGGTTTTATTTTCACAAACCACTGCATTGATAAATATGGCTCAACGATTGTCTTGCATCTGTAGCAGTGTCCGATCGCGAGATTGTGATCAGTTACCTTTTCAAGATGCCCTATCCCCTCGAGGTCCTTCAGTACATTCTTCCTGCATTCAAACCTGTCCTGTCCCTTATACGGCCCTGCCTCCTCAGACATCTTTCCGTCGCCGGTCAGTATATTAATGAACTGCAGATTATGTCTCTTCCCCATCTCAAAATCATTTGGATCGTGTGCAGGTGTAACCTTGACAGCTCCAGTTCCAAAAGAGGAATCAACAAATTCATCCGCTATGATCAGTATTTCCCTGTCGATGATCGGGAGCCGCACCTTCCTGCCGATAAGGGCTTTATATCTTTTGTCATCGGGATTTACGGCAACTGCGGTATCACCAAGATAGGTCTCAGGGCGCGTTGTTGCAACAGTCACATATCCAGCCTGGTCAACTAAATTATACTTAATATAATAAAGATTGCCCTGCTTATCCTCATGCTCTACTTCAAGGTCAGACAATGCAGTATGGCATCGCGGGCACCAGTTGATAAGGTATTCTCCTCTGTAGATCAGTCCTTCTTCATAAAGCCTGACGAATACCTCCCTCACCGCGCTCGAGAGACCTTCATCAAGCGTGAACCTCTCCCGGCTCCAGTCGCATGAAGCTCCCATGCTCTTCAACTGATTAATTATTGTGCCGCCGTACAGCTTCTTCCATTCCCAGACCCTCTCAATGAATTTCTCTCTCCCAAGTGTATGTCTATCGGTGTTTTGTTTTTGCAGTTCTTTCTCAACAACATTTTGAGTAGCAATGCCCGCATGGTCCGTACCGGGAAGCCATAACGTATTAAAACCTGACATCCTTTTCCACCGTATCATTATGTCCTGCAGGGTAATATCAAGCGCATGACCTATATGCAAAGATCCGGTGACATTCGGAGGTGGAATGACTATGCAGTATGCAGGCTTATCGCTTTTTGACTCGGCCCTGAAATATTCCTTCTCAATCCAGAAATCATACCACTTCTTTTCAATATCCTTAGGTTCGTATCTTTTTTCAAGCATGTTCGTTTCAATCTCCCGTAGTTCAATTCAAGCTATATTCAGAGCAAAGATAATTTTGACATTTTAACAAGTCTTATATCAATGCTGCTTATTCTGTCTAAATAATCATATACTCTATTAAAATGAATATTATTCTTTTTGACGAGACAGATTACTATCAGAACAGTGATACGATCAGGTTATATGATCACAGGTTTGATCATATTTCAAAAGTATTAAGATCAGGAAAGAATGATTTGCTGCGAATAGGACTGATAAATGGTAATTTGGGAACCGGAAAAGTCATAGAGATAAATCCACAGTTTATCGATATTTCAGTAAACCTGGATAAAAAACCACCTTTACCATCCACCCTTACTTTATTATTAGCATTGCCCAGGCCTAAAATTTTAAGAAGGACTTTAAAACATATAACCACCTTAGGTGTAAAAAAAATATTTTTAATAAATTCATTTCGCGTTGAAAAAAGCTACTGGCAAACCCCTGTTCTTGCACAAGAGAACATACAAGATATTTTTCTGGACAGCCTGTCACAGTCTTGTGATACTATTTTACCGGAGCTTTCTATGAGACCTTTGTTTAAACCTTTTGTTGAAGACGAATTGCCGAATATAATAAAAAATACAATTCCTGTGATCGCCCATCCAAAAGCCGCTGATACGATAGTTGATACTTCAGGAAAATACTTTACTTTAGCTATTGGGCCTGAAGGCGGATTTATTCCTTACGAAATAAATAAATTAAAGGAATGCGGATTTGAAGAATTTAATTTTGGAGAGAGAATTTTACCTGTCGAAACTGCAGTGCCTGTTATTATTTCAATATTAACCAGAGGTATTTAATGTCTCTATTAAAGAAAATACTCATGGTTGCACCTGTAACTAACGGGTTATCTTTCTGTATATTTTTTTATTGCCTAAAAAGTAACGCTTGTATTATACTTTTATTAAGGAATGCGGTTCTTACCACTTTTATACTTAACTTGAAATACCGGACCAGAACTAATTTATAGTAAGAGGGAAGTTTCCGCAAAGGGCAGTCGATTTAAACCATATTATTATCTAACTAAGGCTAACATGTTTAAAAAAATCATCTTTATTATATCTTTCATTATCTTAATGGCAGAGTATTCATTTTCAGCGACAGAGATCAACCCGATATTGGACACCAACAGTGACATTTCATATAAAAACAACACAGCAATACATCCTATTCTCAAGATAGCAGTTGACAGCTACCTCAGGAACAATACAGAAGCCATGCAAATGAAAGAAGCTGGTATAGGTACCGGAATTGGCGTTTTTGATCAACTGCCAGCAGTACCTCCCGAAGATTCTTTTACATCAGATGCTGTTCAATATCAGTCATCTGATTATTTTCCTCTCTACTCTGGAACTGTCTGGGAATTTTCAGTTAATGGAAATTCAAAAGATATTTCAAAAGTTCTTCCCAAAATGGCTAACGTTAATGGAACAATTACAAGTGTTGTTCTGTGCGGATGCGGACAAAAAGAATATTACACGAGTGATTCAAATGGAATAATGTTACATCGACTATTCTTTCCTGATGTATTGATTGAACCGATGGGTCGTGGTAACCTTACAATAACCTTTATCCCGCCGCTTCAGATTGCCGATAGTATGATAAACATAGGACAACTCTTTGTCTCAAATGGAAATGCTATATCTACTTTTTCACTTACAGATAGAATAATAAAATTACCATATAACACAACTTATCGTTTTAACAACACAGAAAATATTACTGTTCCGGCTGGAAATTTTGATGTTCTGAAAATTTCTGGATCTTTTTCACTTGGAGATCAATCTGTCTTGCAAACTTTCTATCTGGCAGAGGACATAGGTATTGTTAAACAAGTTTCCGATGGTACTACACAAGAATTAATGGCTTTCTACTATGTGAAATTATCATCACCATCTGAAGATGAAATTATCTCTTCCGGAGAAACTTATACAATGAATTGGGAAACAACTCCCTATACGACATACTTTGAACTCCTGTATTCAACAGACACAGGTAAGACCTGGAATTCAATAACCCCTGATCTTGTAACAGCCACAAGTTACGACTGGGAGGTCCCTTCACCCAGAAACAACAAAACGGCATGTCTTATAAAGATCATCGGCTATGATTCAGATAGAGTAGAAAAAACATCTGTTATTTCAAAACCTTTTACTATTGAGGTGGTAAAACTGATATCCCCGAATGGAGGGGAAACACTGACGTCAAATACCACATGGTCTATTATGTGGAGTACCAATGCAACAAAAACACCGGTTGCCAATGTAATTCTTCAATATACAAAAAATGGCGGAAAGACCTGGAAGACCATTACCAAAATAACCGGCAGCAATCCCGGCACATATGACTGGAACATTCCTGTTGTTTCCAAGGAAAAAACCAACTGCAGAGTAAAGATAATCCTGCAAAACGCAAACAGCAAAGTAGTGGGCACTGATATGAGTGATGATTACTTCACCATCACACCATAGTGAAAAGGCATTTCCATTGACAACCTTATGAAAAAGTAGGGGCGACCCGATGGGTCGTCCTTTTTTCATGAACATTTTCAATAAAAGGGCAGACACATAGGCCTGTCCCTTCATTACACATTTTCTCCTTGAATTTCCTGCATCCCGCTGATAACTTCTATAAAGCCTCCATTGTCTAAGACCCGTCTAATTTGCTTTGGGGTAGATGCAAAATCACATTGGATTTTTTTATAATTCCTGATAAGCTACCAAAGTAAATACTTAAGTTCTAAAGGATGACATCATGGCTGACACAGGACAACCGCTGGCAGAGGTCTTTGGCCACTTAACAACCGACCATACAGAAAAAGCCGAACGCTACCGCTCCCGTCGTTTATGTCCCTTTAACAACAAAGTCCCGAATTGTACAAAAGACAAAGCAAAGAACCCCCTTGGCCTTTGTTCAATCTACCACGAGAAGCAACCTGTCATCACCTGCCCGATCCGATTTCGTGAAGACTTGGATTATAACCGACGACGCAGCCGGCTTTCTTTTCAAGGAGGGGACAACATGGAGTTCGCTTACAGAGGTGCGTTTAAATGACATACAAGGAAAGTCCGCAGGAAATATCGACGTTGTCCTTGTTGCATATGATGATAATGGAAGAGTGTGTGATTTCGGCGCTCTTGAAATTCAGGGAGTATACATTTCCGGGAATGTTCGGGAACCATTCGAGTACTTTATGAAAGACCCGCGAGGCCGGGCTTCAATGGATTGGTCCAAAGAACCAAACTATCCGCGACCTGATTACCTTTCCTCTTCCCGAAAGAGACTTGTCCCCCAGCTTCTTTTCAAAAGCGGAATCCTTCACAGTTGGAAAAAGAAGATCGCCGTTGCATTGAATAAGAGTTTCTTTGCCACTTTGCCCAGACTTAAACGAGTCTCCAAATCTAAAGCGGATATTGTATGGCTTATCTACGATTTGGAGCTGATTAAAGAAAAGGGACAGGAATCAGGTAGGTACTCACTCAAAAAGGTGGATGAAGTCTTCACCGAGTTCGAGCCTGCTCTTCTTACTATTACCACACCATCTCCCGGAAAAGTTGAGGATTTCATAAATCTGCTTCAGGAGAAACTTGACGATCAAATTGAAACTCCTCCGGTAAACAAAACAATAGAGAGGCCCTTCTGAAATGACTACGCAAAGACAAACACTGTTATTCCCCGATGTATCAGAGAAAATAGAAATACCCAAACCGGTGAACGTGGCATCTGTCCCGCAACGAAGTCCTTTTCGGTATCCAGGTGGAAAAACATGGTTTGTTCCGACATTCAGACGCTGGATTGAACAGATCTATCCAAAGCCCGATTTACTTATTGAACCCTTTGCAGGGGGCGGAATTATCAGCCTTACCGCGCTTTTTGAAAACCTCGTGCAAAAGGTGATTATGGTCGAACTGGATGAGGAGATAGCCGCAGTCTGGAAATCAGTTGTTAAAGGTGATGCAGAATGGTTAGCCAACCGAATTCTTACTTTCGAACTAACCAGAGAATCCGTGATAAAGGAAATCGGGCAAGTTCCAAAGACACAAAAGGAGAAGGCATTTCAGACGATTCTCAAGAATCGTACGCTTCACGGAGGAATTCTCGCCGAGGGTTCAGGGTTTCTCAAGTACGGAGAAAATGGGAAGGGAATTCATTCCCGCTGGTATCCGGCAACAATCGCAAAAAGACTGATAAGCCTTAATTATGTTGCCAACAGAATCGATTTTCGATGTGATGATGGTTTAAAAGTACTGCAGGAATTTGCCAACAACAGTAACGCCGTTTATTTTATAGATCCTCCATATACTGCCGGTGGGAAAAAAGCAGGCAAACGCTTATATAAACATTGTGAGCTTGACCATGAACACCTGTTTACACTGTGTGAAACGTTGAAGGGCGATTTTTTAATGACATATGATAACGCTGAAGAAGTTAAGAGAATGGCCCGAAGTCACGGCTTTCAGATGCGTCTGATACCCATGAACAATACACATCACGCAACAATGGAGGAATTGGTCATCGGCAAAGATTTGTCGTGGATGGACAAATTCCCCGCAGTGCATGAACATAAGGCAAAATATTTAGGCCGGAAAACAAAGAAATAAAGTCCTGGCAACTCAGCCCAAAGAAAGCAATATACTTGTTCCGTTGATCCACGATGTTAGCCGCTCTTCGCATCCCCAAGCTTCTTCTTGATCTCAAATAATTTATTAAGCGCCTCAAGCGGGGTCATGCTTAAAATATCAAGGCCGAGGAGTTCTTTTATTACCGGGTCCGCCTGCGTTGTGAAGAGATCGAGCTGGCCTGTTCTCTGAGAATCAGGAGCCGGTGTTGTGGAAGTATATGCAAGCTTTGGGTTGCCGAGTTCATTAAGCTCGGATTTTTCAAGATTGGATAAAATCTCTTTAGCTCTGTCGAGAGTTGAGGCAGGAAGTCCTGCGAGCCGGGCCACCTGTATGCCGTAACTTTTATCAGCAATACCTTCCTCGATCCTTCTCAGGAAGATTATCTCATCGCCCCATTCTTTCACAGCCACATTCAAATTCCTGATACCGTCAATAATCAGTGAAAGTTCTGTAAGCTCATGATAGTGAGTTGCAAAGAGTGTCCTTGTCTTTAATTCTTTAGAGATGTATTCCACAACCGCCCATGCAATGCTTATACCGTCAAAGGTGCTGGTACCCCTGCCGACCTCGTCCAGCAGTATAAGGCTTTTGCCTGTTGCATTGTTCAGTATGTTGGCGGTCTCGAGCATCTCCACCATAAAAGTGCTCTGCCCTTTTGTTATCACATCAGAAGCGCCTATCCTTGTAAATATCCTGTCAACAATACCTATCCTTGCCTCTTTTGCCGGAACAAAACTGCCGGTCTGCGCCATCAGCACTATAAGCGCTATCTGTCTCATATAGGTTGATTTGCCGGCCATGTTGGGGCCGGTGATTATCGATATGCTGTTTAAAGAGGAATCTATCAGGGCGTCATTCGGGATAAATTTATCTCCGGACGACAATCTCTCGAGCACCGGATGTCTGCCCTCAGAGATCCGTATCACATCTCCGTCATAGACAACAGGACGCTCGTAATTATATTTTCCTGCAATACCGGCCAGGCTGTGCAGGGTATCAAGTTCTGCAATGGCTGCTGAGGTTTTTTGAAGTCTTTCTGTCTCGGCAGCAATAGTGTTTCTCACTTTGATGAAAACATCATACTCAATATTCTTAAGCCGTTCCTCTGCACCCAGTACCTTTGCTTCATATTCCTTCAGTTCAGGAGTTATAAACCTCTCGCCGTTAACAAGTGTCTGCTTCCTGATAAAGTCATCGGGTACTTGCGCAAGGTTTGCCTTTGTAATTTCTATGTAGTAACCGAATACCCTGTTATAGCCGACCTTCAGTGTTGATATGCCCGACCTTTCTCTTTCTCTCTTCTGAAGATTGGCTATAAAATCCTTACCGGTGCTGCTTATCTCACGCAGTTCATCTATTTCATCATTATAACCCTTCTTTATCAAACCGCCGTCCTTCAGTGTAAAAGGAGGATCATCTGCTATTGCCTTTTCAATGAGCAGCTTTATTTCGGCAAGAGGATCGATCTGCTTCTGCAAGTCCTTAATGGTACTGTTGTCATACTCTTCAAGAACGGTTTTTAATTCCGGCAAAATAGTCAGTGAGTTCCTCAATGCCAGAAGGTCTCTTGCATTAGCCGACCCGGAACTTATCTTTGAAGCGAGGCGTTCAATATCGTATATCCCTTTCAGAGAGGCTTGTAATTTTGTGAGCCTCACCGGGTCATTTATAAATGCACTGACCGCGTCCTGTCTTTTGCTGATCTCTGCGGGATCAAGCAAAGGGTTAAGAAGCCAGGACCTTAAAAGCCTTCCCCCCATTGGTGTCAGTGTCTCGTCAAGGACCCAGAGGAGGCTGCCTTCAATTTCGCTGCTCCGCATGTTTCTTGTGATCTCGAGATTCCTCAGGGTTGCTGCATCCAGAAACATATGCGACGCACGCCGGAGCACGCTTATTTTCCTGAATAAAACAGTATCTTTCTGCGTCTCTTCAAGGTAATTAAGCAGCGCCCCTGCCGCAGAAACAGCTACTATCATGCCTTCGCAGCCGTAGCCTTCGAGTGAGGATACCTTTAAATGTTTTATCAGTTTTCTATAGGCCTCTATATAATCAAAATACCAGTCGTCATAATTGGTAAGGTAATAATCACCAAGCTTGTCAATTATTGCTGCATTATTCTTAAAGCTTAACGGATAAAGTATCTCCTTCGGCTGAAACCTGTTTATTTCATCCTCAAGATTGTTGCACGTTTCATAGACAAGGAACTCTCCTGTCGTGATGTCCGCAACAGCAATACCGTATATATTCTCCTTCTGAAAAAACCCCAGTATGTAATTATTCTCTTTAGGATTATCAGGCAGAAAGGTCCCAGGTGTAACAACCCTCACAACTTCTCTCCTCACAATTCCTTTTGCCTCCTTAGGGTCCTCAACCTGTTCGCAGACCGCAACCTTGTATCCTGCTTTAACAAGTTTTGCGATATAGGTCTCTGCTGTAAAATGGGGAATACCGCACATAGGTATAGGGTCTTCTCTGGATTTGTCCCTTGACGTGAGAGTTATCTGCAGGACTTTCGAGGCTGTAACAGCATCCTGCCCGAACATTTCGTAGAAATCACCAAGCCGGAAAAACACTATCGTATCAGGATAATTCCTTTTTACATCATTATACTGCCTCATTAAAGGGGTAAGTTCGGACATAGAAAAAATCAAAAATTAAAGATTAAAATTTAAAATTAAGGAATAAAAAACTATAACATAACAGGTAAATTATAGAAAAGAGAGGCTCTTGCAAAAGTCTTTAGAGGATCTAAAAGCATGACTGCAATTTCGCATGCAATCTCTCAAAGGTTCTTCTTTCCATAGACTAACTCTCCAACAAATTACGTAAAATCAATGGAGGTTATTTAGAAATTCTCTGTATTCCGACGGAGGGTCTATGATTTCCAACCCTACACTGCCTGTAAGATCATCAGGAGAATTATCGATCGCCCATTTTACATTGCAATTCAGATTTATTATTTTCCCTGAGTTAAGTTCGAGCTCGAGATCAAGCTCAGAGCCCGGAATAAATTCATTGTTCTTAGCAGGGGCTGTAGTCATATATATTCCGCTTTCTGAAAGATTCTCAATAAAGACCGAGCAGTCCTTATTGCATGAGATACGTTCAGCTTTCAAATTAACCGTTACTCTTGTAGCACGTCTTCTTTCCATAATAAACCCCCTTTAGAAAAACTTTATTGCAAATAGATGTCAAAGTATAGCAAATCATATAAAAAAGTGTAACAATTATTATTCCATTTCCGTAACCCCTTAGTTACGGGTGGATTGGACTATCCCCCTCTTTGGCAAAGACCAACAGTAGGTGCCTTAAGCAGGGGTTAGGGGAGATTTTGTAGAATGATTTTTAAAATCCCCCCTCGCCCCCCTTTGCCAAAGGGGGTAATAACCACCCGTAACAGAAGGGTTAAATTTGTTCGATTTATTGACATACAAAACAGCTAACGGCTAAAATAATAAAAAGTATCCGGAGGTAAGAAATGCCAATTTATGAATACATATGTCTGAAATGCAGCAATAAGTTTGCCCTTCTGCAAAGCTTAAATACTGCTGAGAATAATACCGAATGTCCCAAATGTTCTTCAAAAGAAGTTAAAAAAGCATTCTCTTCTTTTAGCTGTTCGTCGGGGAGCAGCAGTTCATCTTCAATGTCTGCGCCAGGTTTCGGCGGTGGAGGCGGTGGCTGAGGTGTTTCCCGCTGCTGACCGGTCGGTCAGTAACAAAAGAATTTACCACAGAGGGCACAGAGAAATGGATGTAGCTTTTATACCATCTGTCTTTTTCTCCGCGTGTAACTTCTCAGCCCAAGCATTGCTCCACCGATGAGGAAGAGGATTGAGCTTACCGGCTCAGGGACAATGGGCGCAGTTGTGCCGGAGACAACGTTATCTCCGCTAAAATATGCATCGCAGGCAATATTGCCTGCCTGATAGTCAATTTTAAAACTGAATACGCCGAGTGAACTATTAGCTAATATGTCATAACCGGGGTCAGTTGAAAATGTGTCTATTACATCAGTTGTATTTGTGCCAGCCCATAAAATACCATCCCATCCCGTTGGAAGCGACGAGCCGGTCACTGTCGCCAGCTGGGTAAAACAGATACACACTATAAAGGCTTTCATCTGCTGTAGATGTGTTATTAAAGGTGTAATCATACTGCCACAGACCAGTTCCTAAATCAGTCTCCTGATACAATATACTTGCTCCCGGCGATGCTAATGCCATTGCTGAAAATACAAATATACTTACTGCAAGAATTACTGCCGCTAAAAATTCCTTCATTTTTAAATCCTCCTTTTTCTCATTCCGTCCTCTTATTCCCCTCTTTGACAAAGAGGGGTCAGGGGAGATTTTTTAAATATCGGGCGAGGCAGCGCCTCGCCCCTACATTCCATCATTCCCTTACAATACTGAAATCTCCTTTTGTTAAAGCTCTTGAGCCTCCGCCTGACGGATCTTTAAAATATTGAATTCCATCAGGTTTGCGAATTTCTATTCCCATTGCATCAGCGTTGCCGTCAGTTAATGAATTGACGGATGTAATTAAAATGAAAGCAGCGATAATCAGTAATGATAATTTATACTTCAGCATATTCCCCTCCGGTTTTTGACAGAAGATTGTTTATATGATAAATTGAAAGCATGATTTCATACGATATATTCAAAGGCTTAAATTTAATAAGGAGGCAATTATGACCATGTCTAAAGTTATAGAAGCTGTTTTTGAAAATGGCGTTTTTAAACCTTTGAAGAAGGTTAAACTTCCTGAACATAAACAACTTAGAATAATCCTTGATACCGGAGAAGAACCTGTCCATAAAAAGAAATGTTCCCTTTCCGGAATTATTGACATCGCCAAAGACTGTTCTGACATCGATCTTTCTACTCATCATGACAAATACCTGTATGGCAAGGCCATTGATTGAAGGTCTTTATTGATACAAGCGCCTTCTGCGCCCTCACCATTCCCAAAGACCAGCATAATTTCATTGCAAAATCTCTCTACAGACAGATTCAAAAAGATAAAGCCATTCTTTACACCTCTGATTATGTTCTGGATGAGGTCTATACACTTCTTAAAAACAGAAGCAGCCATGCCACAGCAGTCAAGTTTATGAATCAGATGGACAAATGCAGCATGACAATTCTTCGTGTGAATGAAGATATTGAGGATGCGGCAAAGATTATTTTTAAAAAGTTTGACGACAGGCGCTTGAGTTTCACAGACTGCACCAGCTTTGCCCTGATAAATCAATTCAACATTGAAGCTGTCTTTGCCTTTGATGAACATTTTAAATACCATCCTTATTCTCATGCTGTAAAGGTATTGGGATAAACCCTCCAAAATCTCTCCTCTATAAAAAATTTTTGGTAAAAAAATCTGCCGTGATAAAGATGACGATATTGTCATTGAAACTGCTGTTAAGGGTAAGACACTGTATCTTATAACAAGAGATAACGATCTCAAGTTTGACAAAACAGTCTCATCGTTTCTTTCACAACATAGTGTAACCATCATCTCTCTTAATAAATTTTTAGCTGTCATATCAAAATCCTGACCCCTTCTGAATTTCTGAAGTTTTAATCATTAGCAATCACTTTTTATAATTGATATATGCTTCAAAAGATTTATTTATCGAGTTATATCCCCCCAATGTATATCCCAACCCTTTACGAATAAATTGTTGCTGTTTAGCCCAGTTATTTGTATGAAGGAAATCTATGCTACTAGATTTATTAGTGATTTATTGACCCCATTTCAATAGTCCAAGAGAAATTATCAGGTCTGGTATCGCCTTAAGAGCCTCTTCTCCTTTGGTATCCATTATTTCCATCTTACATCACCCTCTACACCAGAATCGAAGCTCTAACCAAATTAAGTAGAAATGACGGAAAAATACCGATGATTAAAACCATATTGCCTTTTATGTGAAGTTGCAGTCTCGCGGGTTATATCGTCCCCTTCCACCTGAATTAAAATAACGAATTATGGGATTATAAATCCTTACTTAACAGTTAATTTTCTTCCGTGCCGTTCAACCGCTCTGAGTTTCACATTGTGTTTCTTTCTTGTTTTCTCAGCTCCCTCGTTGATTTCTCTGACTACATCCTCAGCGCTCATAACAGCCCTCTTGGCAGAAAGGTTTTCCATAATTTTATGAATTTCCTTCATGCTGTTGTCTTCTTTAATCATTGTCTATCACCTCCAGAAGAGAGGACATTTATCCGGGAATGATTTAGCTGCCATAATGCCTCCCCTCCTGAAAAACAACCTTATTTCTTTATCCGCAATCTTCCATCCTGGAATACACAGAATCTATTCTGTATCTTGTCCGCATAATCACCCAGTATTTTCTTTACAACCTCAAGCTTCTGCTCACTATTGGCGTCCTCAAGCCTCAGTATCAGAACTCCCGAATGTTTTAAACCGGAATTGTAAACAAGCTCCCCGAAATCCTTGTCCATCAACTAAAAATTTCAACCCCTCACTCCGTCTTATTAACAGCAAAAACCTGTTCTTCATTAACCAGCTCAGAAGCATAAACAAGAACGGCCTGAATATCTTCTCTTTCAAGTTCAGGATAGTCTTCCAACAGTTCTGCAACAGTCACTCCGCCTGCAAGCGCCTGCAATATTTGTTCTACCGTTATTCTCAATCCTCTGATCGTTGGCTTGCCCACCATTACTTCCTGGTTTACCGTAATACGATTTAATAAATCTTCTTTTTTCATATCAGTAACCTCTCAATTACCTGTTTCTTAGAATAATTTTTCAGGATAGATCAATTATTAGTAAATCAGTTTTGCCGATAGATGTCAATAAATAATTGCCTGCGAAAGTATCCATTCAGTTAAGGGTGGTAATTACCCACCTTTAACAAAGGGGGGAACACCCCGCCCCTACATCTTACCAAGCAAAGTCTTCACCTTCGCAATAATCGCCTTGCTTGATATCTCCTCATACTCGAGAAGTTCCTGCGGCTTCCCGCTCCGGGGCATTTTTCTTACTGCAAGTGAGTAGACAGGAACCGTACTCTCTGCAAGTGAGCTTCTTACCGCTTCGCCTATCCCGCCTTCAGCAAAATGGTCTTCAACAGTAATTATAGCTCTTGTGTCTTCTGCCGCTTTCTTAAGCGTTACCGCGTCAATTGGTTTAATGCAATAAAGGTCAATTACACGGATAATGATATTTTCTTTTTTCAATGCCTCATAAGCATTAAGCGCCTCATGCAGTGTGATCCCGGCGCTCGCAACAGTGAAAACATCTTCTTTGCTCTCAGTTAATACCTTACTCCCGCCGATCATAAATTTTTCATCGATGTTGTAAATAATGGGTGTTTCTTTTCTTGTTGTGCGTATATAAGATATCCCCTTGTGTTTTGCCATCTCTTCAATCAGCCTCTCTGTTGAAACAGCATCTGAAGGATAAAGCACCACACTGTCGAGAAGCGTCCGAAACATGGCAAGGTCCTCAAGCCCCATCTGTGAAGCTCCGTCTTCACCGATAGATACACCTGCGTGAGAGCCGCAGAATTTAATATTGGAATCCGAGTATTGGCTCATTCTTATCTGGTCATATGCACGGGTTAAAAATGCTGCAAATGTCGAAACAAAAGGGATCTTGCCCCTGCTTGACAGGCCGAGGGCCGCACCCGCCATATTCTGCTCTGCAATATACATTTCAAAAAACCTGTCGGGATATTCGTTCTTAAATATCTCGGAATAGGTTGAATTGCTCACCTCTGCATCCAGAACGACAATATCGGGAAAAGCAGTGAAGATGCGTTTCAGTGCATTACCATATGCCTTTCTCGTGGCAACAGGTTTATCATGGGCATAGTAAATCTCTTTCATCGTCCCTGATAATTTTTTTTCAGGCATAAGATCTTCAGGCCCGGGTATTTCGCCGCGGATTGATTTATCTACTTCCCCTATTTCTTCAAGCGCCTTTGGAAGCTCTTCTTTTGTAACTGCCTTTCCGTGCCATCCATTTTTGTCTTCAAGAAATGATACACCCTTCCCTTTCGTGGTTCCGGCAATGATCATAGCAGGTCTGTCATTTGACTTCAGTGCATTTTCATATGCAGAGAGTATTTCAGTTAATGAATGACCATCGATCATAATGGTTTGCCATCCGAAAGATGAAATTCGCCTTTCATATGCGGCAATATCATGCCCGTACATCGTCTCCCCGCGCTGACCCAGACGGTTGACATCAAGGATCCCGATAAGGTTGTCCAGTTTGTAATGTGCGGCGATCTGTATTGCCTCCCATTGAGAACCTTCAGCCATTTCACTGTCTCCGAGAAGCACAAAGGTGTTATATGGTAATTTATCTATATATTTTGCATTTAAGGCGATCCCGACCCCTATGGAAAGTCCCTGTCCCAAAGAACCTGTTGCTGCTTCAACAAAATTAAATGCCGGGGTCGGATGTCCTTCAAGAATACTGCCGAATTTTCGCAGGCTCATCAGTTGCTCATAGCTCAAAACCCCTGCTGCAGCCCACTGCGAGTAAAATAGCGGTGAGGCATGGCCCTTTGAAAAAATAAGCCGGTCATTGTTCGGATGCTCGGGATGGGCTATATCGAATCTGAATACATTCCCGAATAACAGGCATGTCATCAGATCTGCTGCTGACAACGAAGATGTTGGATGCCCTGACCCTGCCTCTGTTGTTGAGACAAGGATGTAATAACGGATGAGTCTGGCTAATTCTTTTAATCTTCCTTCTATATCCATTCTGAAATTATAAGTATTTTATTTAAATTATTCTTCAAGCCAGCTTTTCAGCTTATCAATTTCATCTTCTGTAAGCTCCAGGACCGGCATTTTACTCTCATCTGTCATGAGCGCCAAGGTCCTCTCGAACTGAGTCCTGAATATTCCAAAAGTATCGGCAAAACCCTGTGCCTCAGTTTCAGAATATATTAAAGCAGTCTTGAAGTTCCTCGCAGCTTCTGACGTATCGCCTGATTGCGCATAGGCAGAGCCTCTTGCAAAAAAGGCAGCTCCGTGATCCGGTTTCAATTCTATTGTCTTGTCAAAGTCTCTGATAGCGTTATGAAAATCAGCCTTCGACAAATAAGCAATTCCACGATAAAAGTGCGCCCGCATATTGTTATTATTCATACTGACAACCATGCTGAAGTCTTTAATGGCATCATCAGTTTGTTCTGTCTTAATAAAAGCTACACCCCTGCTGAGATAGGCGATCTGTGTCTTCTCGCCGGCATCTATAGCTTTTGAGAATACATCAATGCATTCATGCTTTTTGTCTTCAATAAAAAGGCGTTGTGCAGTCCTGAACAATTCCTTTGAATTTATGTTGTTCATATTAATCAATATACATTCTTGTTCAATAAGGATTTATTAAACTCAGCGCTTTCAGAACATCCTTTCATCAACTCCTTTATATCAGATTTAAATTAAATTGCAACCCCTGCAACAAAACTTAAGGCGTTCGGATTGGTTATAATACATTGTGGCAATAAGGAGAATTTCCAAAAAATCTGCCTCCAATAAAAATGCTTCAGAAAGACAGTCATCTACTGTGTGTTTTAACAAGGAATGTAAATTAAGAAAGCAGAAATCCTGCAGGGGATTTGAGGGATGCCCCGGATTTAAAGGCAAATAAAACTTAAATCTAAAAACGGCAGTTAGCCACTGATTTGCACTGATTGACGCGGATTATTAAATGAATTACAAGTTGTTCAGATTTCACTTTTTGGGTAACTCACGAAATAAATATAAGTTTTTGTTCTATCGGTGTTAATCTGTGTTTATCTGTGGCCAAATGCTTTTTGTAGGTTAAATCCACAACCGGTATCCGCCTATCCACAGAATGCATCCGGAGAAAGCAAATATTTTCTCAAGTTTGTTTAAACGATCTGTTTTGAGAATAAAGTAGAGACTTAACGGTGAAGTAAGAAAACACGCTGTCAGGTAGATCCATTTGGGGATCCTTTCCTTTTTAGGATGGTCAGGGAAAAGAGAGCAGAACGGACATTCAATCTCTCCTTCAAGCCTGTGCCCGCAGCGCGCACATCGCGTTATTCCGAGTATATCATCAATCTCTTTGTCTTCCATAAAATTGCTTCACCAAAACTCTTAACTCTTAACTCATTTTTATTAGAGTGTATTTAAAAAAGCTATGATATCTTCGACTTCCTTATCTGTCAGATAATCGAATGAAGGCATTCTGCTAAAAGGCTGCCTTAATTGACTTCTGACATCATCAGACGTTGCAGGGCGTCTGCTCACAGGAAGTTCCGGTTTTTTAAGTATGCCTTGCAGGCCCGGGCCTGCAATTGTTTCAGTATTATAAGCATTATGACAAAACCTGCACTTGGCATCAAAAAGAATCTTGCCTCTTGCTATATTTTCAGTGTCGCTCCTGATAATGTTATTTAATGAGTCCCCGGCAGGCAGTTCAGTTATTGTTGAAACAAAATATCTGAATGAAAAATACAGTGCAATTAAACTAACAGAAACAATGCATATCCAGAATAACTTGCGAGATCTCATAGAGGTATGTCTATAAATGCAAGAGGAGGACCGCACACAGCCCTCCTCTTTAAAAAAATTAATAGTAACCGCCTGTCTTTTTTTCCATCATCTTACCCATTAATGACTTAATATAGGCAACCATATCCTTCATTTGTTCCGATTTTACATCTATGGCTTTTCCTTTGTTTGCATTAACAATGCAGAAGTTTACCGCTTCCTCAAGTCCCTTCTGTTTTTTGCCCATGATGTTAAACTCTTTTTTGTTAGCAGCATTCTCCAGACCCTTTCCATTTGGATGGCATTCGTTGCACGCCTTCTGTCCCCCGGCAAATTTCGGGTCACTAAAGAGCGCTTTACCACTGTCTTCAGGAGTATGTTTCATTGCAAAAGCAAAAGAACATATCAAAGCAACAAACAGTATCAGCAGAAAAGTAAATTTAAATATTCTCATTCTTGTTCACCTCCTTTCTGATTTAGATTCTATCAGAGAAAAACTCTGCTTGCAATAATGGCGATTTAAATCTTTTCCATTTTTATGTATACTTTAAAGTCATAAATAACAGGGAATATCCGGGAGAAAAAATGGATCTTAATTTCAACAAATGGACCAAGGACTGGGCGCTGATGAGCAGGTTTTTCAAAGCCAGTGAGATAGCATTGATCACCGGCAGGCTTAAAAAGCTTGAAATACAAAATGTCGTTTATTGTTCTTTTGAAAGCCGTTTTGCAAGAAGCGGCGGTTTGGCTGCGGTGACAACAAATATCCTGCCATATCTGAAAGAGGTCCAGAAAATCCAGAGTGTCATCCTGATGACCCCTTTCTATCCAAACCTTATTGATAAGACAAAGTTAAAGCCTACAGGGAAATCCTTCAGCGTCCCATTCAATAGCAGGAAAGTTCAGGTCAACCTGTTCGAATATACATGGAAGTACAGCAAACCGGCAATCGGCAGTGTCACTGAATATTATTTAAAGGCGGACGGCTTTTTTCAGTCCGGTAACAGACTGAAGGACCCGTACCTCTATACTGAAGAGAACAGCCAACTGAATGACAATGCCATTAGAGAAAGCGCACTTTTCTTCTGCAAGGCTGTGCCGCTGGCCCTCAATATATTAAATATCCGCAAAAATATTGTATTTCATCTGCAGGAATGGCAAACTGCCCTTATTGCTTTAACCTCAAAAATTGCCATGTTGAACAATACACTTGAATCATGCGGCACTGCTCAAACAATGCATAATTCATACGATTCATTCATTCCGTTTGAATTATTGTCACGAATTACTAACGGCATTCCAAGGAACAAACTATCTTCGATCCCCGGTAATGGATTAACAGCATACCAGATAGGCCTTCAGTTGACCGATGCGCCTGTGACCACTGTAAGCGAACATTTTGCAGAGGAATTGACCAGAGACATTTTACAGACAGATTATTTTGCGCCTCATCTGCAGGGCATATTCAGGAAAAGCGGCGTCTATGGCGTTGACAACGGGGCCTTCATTGATCTCTCACCGGATTATGCCAAGAAAGAAAAGACTTCTTTAGATGAACTAAAAAAGATAAAACTGCAAAAAAGAAAAGCGCTATTGAAGATACTGTCCATATACAAACCGAAAGAGCTGATCGGCGGATTGACTTATAAGGGAAAAACCATTTCAAAATTGCCGGACAATATCCCTATTATCCTGATGAGCGGAAGATACGATCCCCTGCAGAAAGGATATGATATTCTGTTACGCGCAATAGAGAAATTCTCTGAAGATGAAATAAAGGTAATTATGACCCCTTTGACCGTCCGTGATTCAGACCTCGATTATTTTTATGAAGTGGCCTGCAAATGTAAGGGGAATTTGCTCGTCTATCCCTTCAGGATTGAAAAAGGGTACAACGAACTTCAGACAGGCGCAACCTTTGGCATCATGCCTTCCATATACGAACCTTTCGGAGCAGCCGTTGAATACATGGCAAACGGGACTGTAAATATTGGCAGAGCAACAGGTGGATTGGTAGACCAGATAGATGCTGAATGCGGTTTTCTTTTTAAAGAAAACGCTGTCTTCTGCACACTGAATAACATAAGGGCCTTTGTGGAGACCGGACCTAATGTGCAAATGAGAAAATCCAACCCATGGGTTCAAAATATGGCGGATAATTTATACGAGGTTCTAAAAAAAGCCGTCCATATTTATCAATATAAACAGGATAATTATTACAAGATGATCCTTAATGGTTTTCAAAGGGTCGGCAGTTTCACCTGGGAAAGAAATGCCGGGAAATATTTCCAGGTTTACGAGAAGATAGCAAAAATATAAAATGACAGCTTTTCTGGCATCTCTCATATTTGTAGTTCTTGCTGAAATGGGCGACAAGACCCAGTTGCTTGCCATGGCATTTGCCTGCAGATACCGCTGGCAGACCGTCATGTGGGCTGTATTCTGGGCAACCGCGCTGAACCATCTCCTTGCCGCGGCCGCCGGGAAATATCTCGCTGCTATCGTACCTATGGAATATATAAAGATTGCAGCATCTGCGTCTTTTATAATCTTCGGCCTCTGGACCATTCGGGGCGATACACTGCACGGCGAGGACAAGCGGTTTAATTTCAGCCCGTTCTGGACTGTGGCAATTGCATTCTTCATTGCCGAAATGGGGGACAAGACCCAGCTCGCAACCATTGCCCTTGCCGTTCAGTACAATACCGTTATCACCGTATGGATGGGGACCACACTCGGGATGCTCATTTCCAACGCCATTGGAATAATTGTCGGCATTGTCATGGGTAAAAATATCCCGGAGAAACTTATGAAATGGTTTGCCGCGCTGATCTTCATCGCCTTTGGGATTTACGGCCTCTATGAATCCCTTCCAAAACACGTCTGGAGTCCTGCCATTGTAACCGGCGGAATTATCCTGCTCCTGATATCAATATACTTCCTGTCCCGTATGAACAGGCAAAAAATTTCAAAGTCTCCTGTATGCGAGAGAAAGTAACCTCATAATACAAAATAACTTTCCATTATCTTCACATTACATCTTTCCTCTGTCCAGGCCTTTCCGGGATCGGGGATATTACTGTAACTTCATTTGCCTTCTGAACTTTTGATTTCAGCGCTGCAGCTTAGTGCCCCGGTTTTTAATTTACCCTTAGGAGAAACAAAAATCCCCCTAAGCAAAAGGGGGATGAAGGGGGATTTTCAGCTCGGAATTCTACGGTTTCCAGTATTCTTCAAACTTCCCGTTTTTCGTAATCCATACCACATAGGGCGCTACAGTCACGTCGCCTTTGGCATCGAACTTTATATTCCCTAATGTGCCGCTAAATTCCATGGAATGAAGTTTATTTATAATCGCCTTGCCTTCTGTTGTTCCGGCAGCCTCTATAGCCTTCAGCATTATATTCGCCGCATCATATGCATAATTTGAATAAGGGCCGATCTCACCGAATTTAGCCTTGTAATGTTCTATAAACGCCTTTGCTGTAGGGATCCCATTAGGGTCCTGACTGAAGGTCAGATAAGTCCCCTCTGCAGCCTCTGCTCCTGCTATTTCAATAAATTTAGGATCAATAACTCCATCGCCGCTCATAAACGGGACGTTTAATCCGATCTCACGGGACTGCCTTACCAAAAGCCCCCCTTCAGGATATATTCCTCCTAAAAATATAAGCTCCGGTTTTTTTTCTTTGATGGAAGTCAGCACAGTCTTGAAATCCTTGTCTCCCTGCACTATCCCTCCGTAATAAACAACCTCTGCTCTGTCTCCTAAATTTTTCCTGAACTCATTTGCAAGCCCCTGTCCATAGGTAGTCTTGTCATGTATTACGGCAACCCTTTTAAACTTTAATTGTGTGATCGTAAAATCAGCGCCTACTTTGCCCTGCTGATCATCCCTTCCGCAGACCCTGAATACACCCTGATAACCCCTTTCCGTAAGCTGCGGGTTTGTTGATGCCGGCGTTATCATGGGAACTCCTGCACGGTTATATACATCCGAAGCGGGGATGGAGCAGCTCGAATTGAAATGCCCTATCACACCCGCCACGCCCTCATTGACAAGTTTGTTTGCTATGGAAACAGCCTGCTTGGGGTCATGCTGGTCATCCTCCGTAAGATTCACGATCTTTTCCCCCAATACCCCTCCTTTTGCATTCCATTCCTCAATTGCAAGCGCAACACCGTTTTTAAAATCGGTTCCCATCTTGGCCTGGTCGCCGGTCATCGGTCCTGCAACCCCGATCTTTATCACATCTTCGCCTTTTTTAACACAAGCAAATATGATAAACAATGTAAGTGAAAGCAGCAAAATTCTTTTTAGCATTTCTCCCTCCCCAGGTTTTAATATTTTCAGAAATTCTAACAGAAAACAGTACAACAGAGCAAAAGTGCAAAAGCGTAGAAGTGCAGAAGTAAAAACCGGGCTGATAAAATGGCGTGGTATTCATCGTAAAGGATTAATTGTTTTTTTACTTTTGCGCTTTTGATCTTCTGCACTTTTGCACTGCTGTGCTTTTGCACTTCTTCTCACTCTCCCAGATATGCCTTCTTGATATCAGGATCATCGAGAAGATCCCTACCCTTTCCCTCTTTTGTAATTCTTCCGGATTCCATAACGTATCCCCTGTGGGCCAGCCTCAAAGCTGCCTTTGCATTCTGTTCGACAAGAAGGATCGTCAACCCTTCTGCATTTAGTTCCCTGATCGTTTTGAAAATCTTACTTACGATAATTGGCGCAAGTCCGAGGGATGGTTCGTCAAGCAGGAGGAGTTTAGGCTTGGACATGAGCGCCCTTCCGATCGCAAGCATCTGCTGTTCTCCTCCGCTGAGTGTCCCTCCCATCTGTTTTTGTCTTTCTTTGAGAATAGGAAACAGGTTGAAGACATGTTCTAATTGATTATCTTTTGGGCGAGGCACCGCCTCGCCCCTACGGCTGACGGCTGACCGCTGACCGCTGACCGCTAAATACTCTCCCATTTCCAGGTTTTCTCCTACTGTAAGTTTTGGGAAAATCCTTCTCCCTTCAGGGACCTGGGATATACCTATTGAGACAATTTTATGCGGGGGCAGTTCTTTAATATCATTCCCTTCAAAAATTACACTCCCCCTTGATGGCGTAAGGATCTTCGATATCGTCATCAGAGTGGTACTTTTACCTGCACCGTTGCTTCCGATGAGGCAGACGATCTCTCCCCTGCTGATCTCAAGGCTTATCCCCTTGATCGCTTCAATACGTCCGTAAGATGTATGAACACTTTCAAGTTTTAGCATAAGATATCTAAAATTAAATTGTTCTTAAAATCCCCCTTCATCCCCCTTTTACAAAGGGGGAAAGCTATCCCCCTCTTTGACAAAGAGGGGTGAGGGGAGATTTTGTAACCATATCTTTCAGACATTACCTAAATAACCTCCTCTTTCCCCAAATACGCCTCTATCACATCGGGATTGTTCTGTATATCATTCGGCGTTCCCTCCGCAATTTTTACTCCGTGGTCCAGGACAATGATCCAATCCGATATACCCATAACAACCTTCATGTCATGCTCGATTATGATAACTGTCTTGTCCCACTCCCTGATCCTTTTGATGAGCTTCATTAATTCCATGGTCTCCTGCGGATTCATGCCCGCGGCGGGCTCATCAAGCAGCAGGAGCTTTGGCTCTGTTGCAAGCGCCCTTGCGATCTCAAGACGTTTCTGATCGCCGTATGGAAGGTTCTCTGCAAGGGTATCAGCATAGTCCTGTATACCAACGAATTCCAGATATTCAAACGCCTTTGATTTTATTTCATCCTCTTCCCTGCGAAATCTGTTTGTGCCTAATATCGCAGTAAACAATCCTTCCTTTGAACGTGTATGCTGTCCGATCATTACGTTTTCGAGGACAGTCATTGAACCGAATACCCTTAAATTCTGGAACGTCCGCGCAATTCCCTTTGCGGTAATTTCATATGGTCTTTTATGCGTGATGTCTTCGTCTTCAAACAATACCTGCCCCTTTGTCGGAGAAAGCATACCTGTAAGACAGTTGAATAACGTAGTCTTACCGGCGCCGTTTGGGCCTATTATGCTGAGAATGCTCCCGCGTTTTACCCTGAAACCAACTTCCTCAACCGCCTTGAGTCCTCCAAAAGCCTTTGTCAATGCCCTGACTTCTAATATCATAATTGTATCCTGTTTCTAAAGGCAGGTTTCAAACCCGCCCCAACCTATCACCTATCACCTATCACCTATCACCTATCACCTATTTCTCACCAACCCCTGCGGCCTGAATATCATCATCAATACAAGACCGATGCCGAGAGCGAGCATCCTGTACGACTGAAACTCTCTTAATAATTCCGGTAAAAGAACAAGTATCAATGAACCGAGTATCACTCCCGGTATGCTGCCGAGGCCCCCGAGTATGATCATGCAGACTACGAAGACGGATTCCATGAATGAAAAACTCTCAGGTGATACGAAGTGCATCTTGCTCGCAAATAACGCTCCTGCAAGACCGGCCCAGAAAGCGCCGAATGTCAATGCCATGAATTTGTATTTCTTCGTATTAATGCCCATCGCCTCTGCCGCTGTTTCATCCTCACGAATTGACAGCCAGGCCCTTCCTGTTCTCGAACGATGAACGCGATTAACTATAAATGCGGCTAAAAAAACAAAGAACAGAACAAAGTAGTAATAGAACATCAAACTGCTGATCTCAAAACCAAGTATAAAGGGAGAAGGGATATTCGATATTCCGTTCGGCCCCCTCGTTACACTGTCCCAGTTATTCAGCACAAGGCGGATTATCTCACCAAAGCCCAAAGTGACAATGGCTAAATAATCTCCCCTGAGCCGGAATGAAGGAACTGCCAGTAACAAGCCTGAAACAGAAGTGACTATCAATGTCAAAGGAAGCGCGCTCCAGAAGCCAAGGCCGAAATGTGTTGTCAGCAGGGCATTTGTATATGCGCCTATGCCGTAAAACGCTGCAAAGCCGAGATGCAGGAGACCGCTGAAACCTATAACGATATTTACGCCAAGTGCGAGTATAATATAAATGCAGACCAGGATCGCAACATCCGTATAGTAGTCTTTTACTAACAAGGGAAAAATGAAAGAGACTGCAATTAATGCAGTAAAAATAAATTTTATATTAACAGGAATGGCAGGCTTATTGATCTTACCGAATATATTTGCCAATAAAAGATAGATGCCGTATGAAGATAACATCCCGAGGAAGAGATATATCCCTCCTTTGATCCCCATAAAAGGCATTGACAATACAGAAAGCCATAGCATGAAGATCAACTTCTTCACCGCTTGTCCCCCTCCGATCTTCCAAATAATCCGGTCGGCTTCACAAGCAGGATCAGGATCAGAACAATAAACGCATACGCATCTTTGTATTCGCTTGATAAATAACTGGCACCGAGGCTCTCTATAAGCCCGAGTAAAAACCCGCCGATCATTGCGCCGGGGATGCTTCCGATGCCTCCGAGAACAGCAGCAGTAAACGCCTTTATGCCTGCCATATAACCGATCGAATAATTCACAAGGCCGTAATACATGGCAACCATTAAACCGGCAACAGCAGCCAGTCCCGAACCGATAATAAACGTTACTGAAATAATCCTGTCTATATTGATCCCAAGAAGCGACGCCATCACCCGGTCCTGTGCTACCGCCCTCATAGCCTTGCCGGTCTTTGTCTTCATGATAAAAAGATGCAGCATTGTCATAAGCAGGAGTGAGAAAATGATAATGAAGAGCTGCAGGGTGGTCATCGTAACGTTCGAAAACTCAATCTTTGTGACCGGTATAACATGCGGGAATACCTTGTCCGTTGCGCCCTGTGTAAGCATCACGTAATTCTGGAGAAAGATCGATACGCCTATTGCGCTTATCAGGGGATTAAGCCTCGGCGCATTCCGCAATGGTTTGTATGCAAGTTTCTCGATAGTAAACCCATATGCAGAACAAACAATAATGGACATGACAAAAGTTAAGAACAATGACAGGATCAGACTATACTGGGTGAGTCCTGCTGCAGTGAAGATACCCAGAAAGATGATCCCCAAATAAGCTCCGATCATGTAGATTTCGCCATGAGCGAAATTTATCAGCTCAAGGATCCCATAAACCAGCGTATACCCGAGCGCGATCAGAGCATACACTCCTCCGACTGTCAGACCGTTAATTATTTGCTGGAGCAGCATGGTGTGAAATTGTAACAAATTGAAGAGGAGATGTGTATAGGATTGCAACAGCATGTGCAACTGCAGTGATAATCCCTCAGTTATGCGGGTTATCCCCCCCTTTGGCAAAGGGGGGCAAGGGGGGATTTTTTCAATTCATTCTATAAAATCTCCCCTAACCCCTCTTTTTCAAAGAGGGGAATCATACAATCCTCCCATAACTAAAGGCTTACCTGCAACTGCAAACCCCGTTAGAAGACCTTCGTCCTTCTAACGGGGTAAATATTGGATATTGTATTTACGGTGATGCTAATCTGTCTTCAGGTCTTTTCTCAACTTCTTATCCACCCTGATGATCTCATCAACATCATCCCCGCTTATTTCCCATGAGTGATCATCCTTTGCATCGCGTTTGAGTTTTATCTTTGCGGGTCTCTCCGGTTTGATCTCCTGGATGTCAGGCAGCTGTTTGAAGACTGGTTCCTGCTTTTGACCTTTAGGATCGGTACAGGCCTGTGTAGAAATCAACAAATAAATTACGCAAAACAATAATATGGTTCTTCGCATGTCCCCTCCTTTTTAGCTATCAGCGATCAGCTTTTAGCTGTTTGCTGATAGCTGATTGCTGACAGCTAATAGCTTTTATACCTGTTCGTTATCGGGAAACGCCGGTCCTTGCCGAAAGCCCTTGGCGTTATCTTAACTCCCGGCGGCGCCTGCCGTCTTTTATATTCAGCATGATCAACCATTTTTACAACTTTTTTAACGCACTCGATACTGCACTCCAGGTTAACTATATCATCAAAGCTGAGGTCCTCTTCCACATATGCCTTTAAAACAGGATCAAGTACAGGATAAGGCGGCAGTGTATCCGTATCACGCTGATCCGGCCTCAGCTCTGCTGTCGGCTCTTTCCACATGATCCTATGCGGGATCAATTCCCTGCCTTCTTTTTCATTCCTCCACTTACAGAGCTCATATACCAGGGTCTTTGGTACATCCTTAATAACGGCAAAACCTCCGGCCATATCGCCGTATAACGTTGCGTAACCAACACTCATCTCGGATTTGTTCCCGGTAGTGAGAACAAGCCAGCCGAACTTGTTCGAGAAAGCCATTAATATATTGCCCCTGATCCTGGCCTGAAGATTTTCTTCTGTGATATCCGGTTTTAAACCTCTGAAACTGTCGGACAAGATATTTAAATATGTTTTTAATACATTATCAATAGGAATTGTCGTGATTTTAATGCCGAGGTTCTCTGCGTGAGCATAAGCATCATCGTAACTTTCCTGTGATGTATATTCAGACGGCATGAACAGGCCATGGACATTCTCTTTTCCAAGAGCGTCTACTGCAATTGTAGTAACAAGGGCAGAGTCTATACCTCCGCTCATTCCGATAATTACATTACTGAATCCGTTCTTGTGTACATAGTCTTTTGTACCTGACAAAAGCGCATTATATACTTCTTCGCTTTGAGCCATCCTGATAAACTTCTTCTGCCTTATGGCCGGTTTCTGTCCACTTATTAATACAGAGGATATTTTTATGTTTTCAACATACTCATCATTCTGCAGCAGGGTTTTCAGCTCTCTTTTATTCTTATCAGTTATTTTCTGAATTTGACCCTTGATATCGATATCCGCAACCAGCAATTCTTCCCTGAATTGCCTTCCCCTGCCAATAATTTTGCCGTTCCTGTCAACTATAAGACTTCCTCCGTCAAAAACAAGTTCATCCTGCCCTCCTGTCATATTTACATAAATAATTATTGCTCCGCATTCCTGCGCCCTTGCAGACAGCAGCTCCTCCCTGATCGACAGTTTCCCCATATGATATGGCGAGGCATTGATATTTATTATAACTTCTGCGCCGGACAGGGCCTGTATTTTTGCAGGGCCTTTTTCCTGCCATATATCTTCACAGATATTCACGCCTATCCGAACCCCGCCCATATTATAAACAGGGAATCTCTTTCCCGACTGAAAATATCGATATTCATCAAATACCCCGTAATTAGGCAAATATTTTTTGTGATAGACGTCAACAAGTTTCTTGTTTGATATAACTGCTGCTGCATTATACAGTCCGTGGTTATTATCAACAAAACCAACAACAGTTGTTATCCCTTTGGTTTCAGCAATTATTACATTCATGGCATCGATATTGTCGGCAATGAACTGGGGTTTCAACAAAAGGTCTTCCGGAGGATACCCTGTTACAGCAAGCTCAGGAAACACTATACAATCAGCTCTTAACTTTTTTGCTTTTTTAATATAAGAGCCTATCTTCCTTTTATTTCCTGAAAGATCACCAACAGTGGAATTTATTTGTGCAAGCGCTATCCTGATTTTCTTCAATTACATTCTCCAAGTATCCCATCCGCAAGGGCGGGTTTGAAACCCGCCCCTACCTATCACCTATCACCTATCACCTATCACCTATCACCTATCACCTATCACC
>JAGVGM010000015.1 GCA_020057065.1 Thermodesulfovibrionia bacterium | reverse complement strand
CGGCAAGGACCTGAACCTGTACTCCTTTGTCGGGATCATCATGCTGGTCGGTATTGTGAAGAAGAACGCAATCATGATGATTGACTTCGCACTTGAGGCGGAGCGGCAGAGACACAAGAGCCCGCTTGAAGCGATCTATGAAGGAGCAATTGTCCGTTTCAGACCTATCATGATGACTACAATGGCAGCGCTTATGGGCACCCTGCCAATAGCGACCGGGGTCGGCTCAAGCGGGGATTCACGCCGTTCTCTCGGCCTTGCCGTTGTCGGCGGCCTTGTGGTTTCACAATTGCTGACTCTATACATAACTCCAGTGGTTTATTACTACATGGATAAGTTTCAGGAGAAGGTCGGCCAGCGGCTGAAGGCGCGCAGGGAGAGGCGCAAAGAAGGACATGCAGAGATTTAGGTTAAAAAATCTCCCCTAACCCCTCTTTTGCAAAGAGGGGATCAATTAAGTCCCCCTTTGAAAAAGGGGGATAAAGGGGGATTTTCAGATAAAAATATTTTTTTCAGGAGGTTTATTATGCAAAGGGTCGTTGCCTTTATTTTATTTTTAATATTTATTCCCATCTCCCATGTCGCGGCAGAGGAAATCATAAAGAAGGGTGAGACTCTCAGCCTGCAGCGGTGCATCGAGATAGGTCTTATGCGGCAGCCGAACATTCTTGCTGCAACAAGCGCCGTTGATGCAGGCAGGAGCAGGGTGGGCCAGTCACAGGCAAATTATTATCCCCAGATAAACCTGACAGCAGGTTACAGCAGAATATCTCCGCTGTCAGGTACCTCAAGCACCGGCTCCGCAAGAACTTCTTCCGGCAATTTTGATCAATACTCAAGTAGCGCTTCGCTGAGCCAGAACATCTATGACTTCGGAAGGACAACGACACAGGTGAAGATACAGAACCTCAATCTTGATTCTTCCCGCGCGGACCTGGAAAATGTATCCGAGCAGACTGTTTTTAATGTTAAGCAGGCATATTACGGGGTATTGGCGGCAATCAGGAACGTGGCCGTTGCCGTCGAGTCTGTAAAACAGTTCCAGCAGCACCTTGAGCAGGCTAAGGGATTTTTTGAAGCAGGAACAAAACCCAAATTCGATGTCACAAAGGCGCAAGTGGACCTTGGCAATGCAAAGCTGAATCTGATCACTGCCGAAAATTCTTTAAAGATATCCAGGGTGGTACTGAATAACACAATGGGCGTGCCTGATGCGCCTGTATACGAAATCGAAGACAATCTTGATTTTTTAAAATATGAAATTGCATTCGATAAAGCCCTCGAGACAGCCTACGCAAACAGACCCGACCTCAAGTCTCTCATTTTAAAAAGACAGGCGACAGAAAGCTCTATCGAACTTGCCGTAAAAAATTATTATCCCTACCTCTCAGGCAATGCCTCGTATAACTGGTCAGGAGAAAAGTTCCCCCTCGATCACGGATGGACCGCAGGGGCCACCTTATCGTTTCCGCTGTTCAGCGGATTCCTTACCAAATATCAGGTGGAAGAGGCAAAGGCAAACCTGAACGTAATCAGGGCAAATGAAGAGACTTTAAAGCAGGGGGTTCTCCTTGATATCCAGCAGGCATATCTGAACCTGCAGCAGGCAGAGGAGAAGATTAATACAGCGGGACTCAATGTGAAACAGGCTGAAGAAAACCTCGAAATAGCAAACGGCAGGTATACCGCTGGTGTAGGCAACCCCATTGAGGTTACGGATGCGGAGGTGTCCCTGATCAATGCGAAGACGTCTTACAATCAGGCGCTTTATGACCACAAGGTCACTCTGGCAAACCTTGAGAAAGCGATGGGAACAAAATGAAAAAGATTTTGATAGGTTTTGTGACCATTACAATTCTGGGTTTGGCAGCATTTTTTTTATTCAGGAATACAGAGAGTGAGGTTAACTTCAGGACTGAAAAAGTTGTCAGGGGAGACATCGTTGCAACCGTCACGGCAACAGGCACTGTGAATGCTGTAACAACGGTGCTTGTGGGAACGCAGGTCTCAGGCACGATAAAAAATATCTATGTTGATTTCAATTCTCCGGTAAAAAAAGGGCAGTTGATAGCCCTGATTGATCCCTCAACTTTAGAAGCCCAGGTGGCGCAGGCAAGGGCAAATCTCCTATCGGCAAAGGCAAACGTTGAGAAGGCGGAGGCGACACTTGTTGATGCAAAGCGAACAATGGACAGAAACAGGAACCTCTTATCAAAAAACCTTATTGCCAGAAGCGACCTTGAGACTGCGGAAACCAATTATGAAACCGCAAAGGCGCAGGTGGGTGTTTCAAAAGCCCAGGTAGCACAAACGGAGGCAGCGCTTAAGATTACAGAGACGAACATAGGATATACAAAAATACTTTCACCGGTTGACGGGGTCGTGATCTCGAGGAATGTGGATATCGGGCAAACCGTTGCCGCGAGCTTCCAGACCCCAACACTATTTACAATAGCCCAGGATCTTACGAAGATGCAGATTGACACAAGTGTCGATGAGGCTGATATAGGGAAGATAATAACCGGACAGGACGTGGAATTTACTGTTGATGCCTACCCCGACATCACATTTAAAGGTGCGGTTTCTCAGATAAGAAATGCGCCTATAACTGTTCAGAATGTTGTTACTTATGATGTTGTTATAAAGGTGGATAATCCTATAGGGGCGAATAGCCTTTCGCCCCTGCTCAAACCCGGCATGACGGCAAATGTCTCAATAATATTATCTGTAAAAAGAAACGTTCTCATGATCCCTAATGCGGCTTTAAGATTCGTTCCGGTTGATAAGGAGAAAGGCAGGACCAGGCTGAAAGGTCACGCGGTCTGGATAATAAAGGACAATAAACCTGAACGCATGCCTGTATCCACCGGAAACAGTGACGGTAATAATACCGAACTTGTCTCAGTAGAGATCAAAGAGGGACAGGAGATAATAGTCGAAACTATTTTGAAACCAAACGAAATAAAAAGGCCTGTCGGCCCGCGGATGTTCTGAAAAGCAGGTGATGGGGGATAGGTAGTGGGTGATAGGTGATGGGGGTAAAACGTCACCCTTTTCTATAACCTATAACCTATAACCTATAACCTATAACCTATAACCTATAACCTATAACCTATAACCTATAACCTATGACCTATGACCTATAACCTATGACCTATGACCTATGACCTATAACCTATGACCTATGACCTATTAACTATAACGTTATGTCATTAATTGAGACAAAAGAAATCACCAAGGTCTACAGAGCCGGAGACGTTGAGGTAAATGCGCTTTGCAGTATATCAATGACAATTGAAAAAGGAGAATTTGTGGCTGTCATGGGGCCTTCAGGCTCAGGAAAGTCAACCTTCATGAACATACTCGGATGTCTGGATAAACCTACAGGCGGGGAATATCTCCTGGAAGGTCAAAGTGTTGGCGGTCTTCAAAGAGATGAACTTGCGTCCATCAGAAATAAAAAGATCGGGTTTGTCTTTCAGGGATTCAACCTGCTACCACGAACCTCCGCGCTTGAAAACGTTGAACTTCCTATAATCTATAACGGTATGTCCGCAGAAGAACGCAGAAGCAGGGCGCTGTTAGCGCTGAAGAGCGTCGGGCTTGAGGGCAGAGAGAAACATCATCCTAATCAGCTTTCAGGCGGGCAGCAGCAGAGGGTAGCCATAGCCAGGGCGCTTGTAAATAATGCCTCTATAATCCTTGCAGACGAACCTACCGGCAACCTCGATACAAAGACCAGCGCGGAAATAATGGGGCTTTTTGTAAAGCTGAACACCGAATCGAATATTACGATAATATATGTAACCCATGAGGCCGATATCGCAGCTTACAGCAGGAGGATAATAAAATTTCTCGACGGATGCATTGTCAAAGATGAACGTAAAAACGGATTGGTAATGTAGGGGCGATCCGGTGGATCGCCCAAGCGACTGGGCAATGCATCGGATCGCCCATGAAAAAGGGCGAGGCACCGCCTCGCCCCTACAATTAAACATATGATAAACATTTCTTCGACATTGAAAATCTCTATCCGTGCATTACGGGTGAACAAGATGCGTTCAGCCCTCACAATGCTCGGGGTCATCATAGGCGTTGGTTCTGTTATTGCCATGCTTGCTGTAGGTAAAGGTGCAAGCATGGAGTTGCAGAAACAGATATCGAGCATAGGAAGTAATCTTATCATGGTTGTTCCGGGGGCCACTTCAGCAGGCGGCGTCAGAATGGGTTCAGGGACCCGTTCAACTCTCACAATGGCAGATGCAGATGCAATATTAAAGGACTGCCCTGCAGTATCGGAGGTAGCTCCAATTCATAGCGGCACTGCACAGGTTGTATACGGCAACCAAAACTGGGCCACAGGCATTACGGGTTCAACCGCGAGTGTTTTATCTGTAAGGGGCTGGTCCCTGTCAGCAGGCAGATCTCTTAATGAACAGGATGTGAAGAGCGCATCAAAAGTATGTCTGCTGGGGCAGACTGTCGTGGACAATCTTTTTGGAGCGATCGACCCGTTGGGACAGATCGTCAGGATCAAGAAGATACCTTTTAAAGTTGTCGGGATCCTCGATATCAAAGGTCAGACGCCTATGGGCCAGGATCAGGACGATACTGTATTTGTCCCTGTAACTACAGCTCAGAAGAAACTTTTCGGAACTTCTATTCCGGGTATGGTCAGAATAATAATGGTAAAGGCAAAAAACAAAGAATCTCTTAGAGCTGCAGAGAATCAGATAAATAACCTGTTGAGACAAAGACATCGAATAGGACCAAAGGATGAAGATGATTTTACTGTCAGGAACATAACACAGTATATGGAGATGGCAGAGCAGGCGTCAAAGGTCATGGCCATACTGCTTGGTTCAATAGCATCTGTCTCTCTGCTTGTTGGAGGGATCGGGATCATGAACATCATGCTTGTATCGGTAACCGAAAGGACCAGAGAGATCGGCATCAGAATGGCGGTCGGCGCAAAGACCTGGGACATAAGATTTCAGTTCATGACCGAGGCCCTTATGTTATCATTTATCGGAGGGATCGCAGGAATAGGAGTTGGGATACTGGTCTCAAAAATATTATCAAACACCGCCGGATGGAACACCGTTATAGAGGTAAATTCGATCATCCTCGCCTTCGGTTTTTCCGGACTTGTAGGAGTGCTGTTCGGATATTATCCGGCTCACAAAGCGTCACTGCTGGAACCGATTGAGGCGTTGAGGTATGAATGAGTTATGGGGTATGGGGTAAGGATTAAGGGGTAAGAGGTAATAGGTGATGGGTGATGTAGGGGCGGGTTTAAAACCCGCCCGTTCCGCAGGGCTGCCCCGCCCGAAGATTCCGGACAAGCCGGAATGACGAACTATAAAATCTGAGAGGACAACATGGAAGAAACAAAAAAAGAAGTTCAGGGGAATAACAGTAAAAAGAAGATAGCCATAACGATCTTTGCAGTCGTTCTTATATTGGGCATCGTCACGGGATATCTTTATGTACAGTATAAAAAGACCCATATCACGACTGATGATGCGTTCATAACCGGTGACATATACACCATTGCATCTAAAGTGCCTGGTACCGTGAAAAATATTTATGTAGATGATAACAGGTCTGTTAAAAAGGGAGACCTGCTTCTCGATTTAGACCCTGCCGATTATGATGTAAAAGTTAAGGAAGCACAGTCCGCCCTCGATGCGGAAAGGGCAAAGCTGGCAGAGACCGATGCAAAGATAGAATCAGCAAAAAGAATGGCAGCGGAATTAAGTGCGAGAGCAGGCGCAATAAAGGGGTTTAACGAAAGCCAGCAGGCCAATCTGGAACAGGCTGAATCAGATATGAAGAGGATGGAGAGTCTCTATAAAGAGGAATTAATCCCCCAGGAGAAATACGAAAAGACAGTGACCGGTCATAAATCCGCTCTTGCCATGGAAAAGGCTTCTGCAGAAGGATCGAAATATACAACATTATCGGTCGAAACT
>JAGVGM010000204.1 GCA_020057065.1 Thermodesulfovibrionia bacterium | reverse complement strand
TTTTAACCCACTGAATACATTAGATTTCTCCCTGCGGTCGAAATGACACATTCACTAAATCCGACTTTTTACGAGTGCATCAATCTTTAATCTAATAGTAAAATATATCGCAAATTTGGTGCCAAATCTTTTATAATCACCTTTCTTTTTAATGCCTTAGTGATATATAAAATAATTGAAATATATTTCCGGATTTATCCAAGGTTACTTACAATAGCAAGGGGGCAATATGGATGTCAATAAAGCCACAATAATTCAATTGTTTGGTGGATATAAACAATTTGAAATTCCTTTATTCCAACGCTCTTATTCTTGGAAAAATAAACATTGGTCCACTTTGTGGGACGATATTATGAACCTTGTTAATTATCAAGGCAAGCACATCCATCCGCATTTTCTTGGTGCAATTGTTACAGCCAGCGGATCTTCATCGCCAACAGGAATTCCCCGGCATGTTGTTATTGATGGCCAGCAAAGGCTTACAACATTATCAATACTACTCTGTGCTCTTCGTGACATAATATCTAAAGAAGATGTAAGACAAAATCGAATTAATTCATATCTTCTTAACGATGGATATGATGCATTGGACAGATTGAAACTTTCTCCAACCGATGTTGACTATATAGCTTATGGTGCATTGGCCACAAACCCAAGCCGTGCAATAGCAACTTTGTCAAGTGACCCTATTGGCTCTGCTTATCATTTTTTCAGTAATAAAATGAAAAATAAACAAAATGCTGATCCATGCCAGATTTTCGACATGATAGAACATCAACTTGCATTTGTTATAATCCATATAGGAGAAGAAGATAACCCGTATGTAATTTTCGAAAGTCTCAACGCCAAAGGAGAACCTCTTGACCAAGTTGACCTGATCCGCAATCATTTTTTCATGCGCTTCAGAGAGGACCGCGAACTTCAGCGCAATCTACACAAAAACGCTTGGATGCCCATGCAGAACAGATTGAAATCTGATTTAACTGAATACTTCCGTCACAGTCTTATTAAAGATGGTAATTTCGTAACAAAACGCGCAATATATGTCTCATTCAAAGACCATGTTGCCGATATGGACATTAATGAAATGGAACATTTATTGCGTGACCTAGACGAGAAATCCAAGGTTTACGAGACATTTATAACCCCTGCCAGCAACTCCATACAAGCGTCAAAAAAGATAGTAAAGAAACTAGAACAGATACACGACCTTGATTTTCGTACCTGTTTCCCACTTATGTTATTACTTTGGGATCGTTTTAATGACAAAAAAATAACCGAGAGTGAATTATGTCGTTCTTTAGATACCATTGAGTCACTAATTATCCGCCGCATATTTTGTAAGGTTCTTACGAATCCGTTAAACCTCATGTTTCTGACATTATGCAAAGACCTTCCAGAGTTTGGCGCAGGAAATTGGATTGTGGAAAGACTATCTGGTTTTACAGGTGTATCTCGATGGCCAGATGATCGAGAATTTCGCGCTGGTGTAGAAACATTCCCCATATATACGAGCGACCATCGCAAAGCTAAATATATACTTAGCAGAATCGAACACAATTTAATGCCTAAAGAGCCTGTTAATTTGGAAGACCTTGAAGTTGAACACATCATGCCTCAAACTTTAAGCAATGGTTGGAAGCAAATCTTGACCAATGATGATATTGCAATACATTCGCAATATGCGCATACAATAGGAAATTTAACTCTAACCGGTTACAACCAAGAATTATCAAACCTTATATATTCGCAAAAAAAGAACTATCTCACTAGTAGCAGCCTATCTCTTAACAGATATTTTATTGATAATCATCATGACGATATATGGCGCATTGATGATATAATAAACAGATCGAAATGGTTATTTAACATTGCAAAAGATATCTGGTTCCATCCAGGCACCGCTTTAACTTGATTGAGTAAATCTGGTGACACCATACCAGTTTTTCAACAATTGTTATTTACATGGAAAATAGGAAGGGACAGTTAAAAATCTTTCTACAAAGGCAGATAACAGATAGCGTAAGAACGGTTAGGGACATTGTAGACTGAGTTGAATAAGTATGATAAGGGGAGGTAGATAGGTGATTGGAGGGGGGAAGGGGCTATGCCAAGGCAGGCCAGGCTTAATACCCCTGGGACGTCACATATCAATGCAAAGGAGGGAAAAATGCAAAGCACTGCATTAAAGAGGGAGGCTAAAAAAGCAATAGATAAACTGTCAGATGAAAAAATAAAAGTTGCTATTGATTTTATAGATTATCTAAAAGAAAAAGAAGAAATGGAAGCAACCCTTGAGATATTGTCCAGTAGTGAACTTATGGCACAATTAGAAGAAGCGGATAAGGCTATTAAAAAAGGCAAGCTTAATGAGTTTATTCCATGGGATAAAGTGAAACGCAATGTATAAAATCTTACCCCATAAAAAGGCTGTGAAATATTATGAAAGCCTTGATGATAAAACTGCAAAAAGAGTAAATAACGCTATTGAAGCAATAAGCAAAAATCCGTTTGAAGGACCACATATCAAAAGACTGAGGGGAACACACGAGGGTAAATACAGGTATGCAGTGGGTGATTTGAGAATTGTTTACAGGATCAACGCAGAAGATAAAACCATTCTCATTGAAGCGATTGGGCCAAGAGGAGATATTTACAAGTAGCCTTAAGCTTGAAAAATCGGGGGAAGTTTAGGGACGTTGTCCAAAATTTACAACAAGTAGGAATAAGAAATGGCATATCAAAAAACAAGACCCGACCTCCTCTGTTGCATTTTAATAATAAACTTAGCTATCTTGTCTCTTTTAGCGCTCTCAACAAATGCTTTTGCCGCCAAGTCTTATCAGATTACCATTGTTTATACCAATGATGTCCACGGTGAAACTGACCCCTGTGGGTGAGGCAATAACAGACATGGCGGTCTTGCCAGGAAGGCAACCTATATTAAGAAATTGAAACAGGAAAGGGACAACCT
>JAGVGM010000226.1 GCA_020057065.1 Thermodesulfovibrionia bacterium | reverse complement strand
TTATGCACTCTTTACAATGATAGCCGCCTTCGCATTACTCTGCATATATTTTACTCTTGTTTATCAGCAAAAACAGAGGCGAACACGTGAAAATGAATTACTGTCACTCAAGAATCAGGAGATTGCGCGACGGAATGAATTCATTCGATATATTTCGGCAACTATCGGCCATGAGTTCAAAAATAATCTTGGAAGGATAAAGCGCAGACTCGACCTGCTGCATAACCTTCCACAGGATGTGATGGCCCGTATAAACGACAACATGGAAAAGCTTTTTGCTGATATCGATATATTTAAAAAGATTTCTGATGAGCGGGAATCAAGTCTTATAAACTTTGAAAAGGTGGAGCTCAAAGAAATGATTGTCAGTTTAACCAGGCAATACAGCGACCTGGCTGATTTCAGTCTTCAGGATGAAGCATCACCTCCGGTCATTTTTGCTTCACAGACTCTTCTGAAGACAGTTTTTGAAAATCTGATTGATAATGCCATAAAATATAAAAAACGGGACCAGGAACGTGCCCGTATTGTAATTTCTTTCTCACAGGATACTGACCGCAACAGACGATATTTCACTATTTTTTTCCGGGATGAAGGCCTCGGTATGGACGAGCAGGCAGCTGATCACTGTTTCTACAAAAGTAAGGCATCTGACGGTGGATGGGGAGAAGGATTATATTTCGCCAAATATGTGGTTGGTCTCCATGCCGGGAAAATCAGGGTAGGAAAAGAGTATACTGCTTTGGGAAAAGGTACTGAGATAATTATTAATCTGCCTTATGTTGAGGAATCACTCTAATGTTTAAAGTACTTATTGCCGACGATGACTTTGAGGACCGGGAACTCTTGAAGCTTGAGATTCAGCGTTCGCTCGGTCACGAGCGTCCTGATATCAGATTTAGCGAGGCCGCAAGTATAAGACAGGCCATGCAGCTTTTAACGACCCAGGTCTTTGACCTCATGACGTTGGATATAGAATTTGACAAGCTGAATGAAGGCCTAAGTGCATTGCCTGAGATATTCGAAAACCATCCGACACTTAATATAATTGTTATTAGCGGTAAACTCAATAAAAGCGAGGTATTGGAACAATTATTCCGTTTTACAAAAGATAATGTGTTAAAGGAGAAGCGCTGGACCAGGCATTTCGATGTCCTTGACAAAAAAGATGACAAAACCGAAGCGCTCCGGCGAGCCTATTCTTATGTCCTTAAGCAGCAAGAGGGATTTGATAAGGTCAGGGAACTATTCCTTCTTGCCGAATCCTATCTTGAGAAGGACATGATAGAGAAATGTATGGAAATCTATCAGAAAATACAGGATATTGCCCCGGGAGAGCATGAATCTCGTGAAAATATCCATATCTTTAAATTGGCAGTAACTCCCGAGCAGGCACGAGAGCACTACAGGAGGGGAGACATGATAGTCGCATCTCTCCTGCTGGGCCATTGTCTTGAAACCCGGCTTAAGTTATTCACCCGTAGCACTCTCGGGCAATCTTTCCCTTTGCTTTCAGAATGTTTGAAGGCATTGGAAAGCAGCAGCCTCATCAGCAAACACAAGAAAGGTCTATTTCATAACTTCGTGCAATTAAGGAACAGGGCTATACATCACCCGGGATCCTTATCTGGAAAAGATTTTGATTATGCCGTAAATAATATAAGTTTGCTGGATGAACAACTTTAATATGAAAGACAATGTTATCAATAAAATTGTGATATCGACAGGACCGATACTAAGTCTGACACTTATCGGTATTCTGGTATTGAGCGCGTTACTATATTACAGGGCAGTCAAAATCCAGAGATTTCTGGAACCGGTTTTAGCTATTACCGAGCCTCGCATTAAATTCAATCAGGAAATCAATAATCTGCTCATAAAAGAATTTGGGACAACTGCCAAAGGCATAACATTCAGGAGAGGTTCAATTTTTGTTGACCAGTCACTGTTGTTTGCCATTCCTCACAACAAAGAAGGAGCAAACCCTTTAATACTTAACAAACTAAGCCGTGTTTTCCTGTCTGCCCTAAGTAACCCGGATATCAGTGGGCATATCAGTCTTATACTGATCAGCATAAACCTGCCGCTTACCACAGATCCCGATCTAAATAAAGAATTAAGATTTGAGGTCCAGAAAATGACTGCTTATTTATTGAACTCGCTCTATGCAGCAGAGCCGGTTCTGGAAAAACAGTACGGGAAATACTTTGCGGGCACTGCTATATCTGTAGGCGCCCCTGTAAAAGAACTTAACCTGATAGAATTCAGAATGATACCTTCAGAGATGCTCCATATTAACGTACTCCAAAAATTGGAGCAATATTCCTATTGATTTTTAAGTGTACCATGAAAATATGATCTTCAAAATCGATATTCATATCCATACAAAATTCAGCGGGGACAATTATACGGAACCGGAGGAAACCGTTCTTCATGCTATTGAAACAAACCTCCAGGGGATCGCCTTCACAGAGCATTATTCATACGAGGCGTCGGAACATGCAGAAAGATTGAGAGAGAAATATAAGGACAGGATCCTGATATTCAGAGGCGTTGAATTTTCAGCAGCAGAAGGACATTGTCTGGTCTTTGGAGTAAATACTGACAAACTATCTATTAAAAATGCGCCTTTTGAAGAAGTCATTAAGGTTGTCAATGGGTCCGGCGGCATTGTTATCCCGTCTCATCCTTTTCGCGGAGGGAACAGCTTGGGCGATAATATTGAACAGATAAAAGGATTTTCTGCAATTGAAGGATATAATGGATATAGTCATCATTCCCAAAATACAAAAGCGGTAGAGGCAGCAAAAAGATTGCAACTTCCATATACGGGCGGGTCAGATGCACATGAAGCTAAAGAGGTTGGCGCATGTTTTACTGAATTTTATGATGAAGTAACATACGATAATTTTCTTGATCTGGTTAAGGCAGGTAATTATCAGGGGGTTGATTCAAGAAAGGTCGGCAGGGCCTGGATATTTTAGATTAGCTGAAATCCATTGCAATCGTTAACGAATATTCATTAAACTAAATCAAAATGAAGAAAGCGCTTATTATTTTTGTTAAGGCCCCTGTTCCAGGCAAGGTGAAAACAAGGCTGCAGACCGACGTGGACCCTGCTGATGTTGCTGAGATCTACAAGGCTTTCATAACTGAAATAACCTCACAGTGTGCCCGGATAGAAGGAGTGGACAGGTTATTGGGTTGTGCTCCGTCAAAAGATCATGCTTTCCTTGAAGATGTTTCGAAGCAATTCAAGATGAAAAGCTTTGACCAGAGAGGCGCAGATCTTGGAGACAAGATCATTAATGCCTTCCGTGATTATTTCAAAAAAGGATATTCAAAAATAGTTTTGATCGGCAGCGACAGCCCTACAATCCCGCTGAGTTATATAAAAAAGGCATTTACCGCTCTGGATAAACATGATATGGCGCTTGGACCATGCTGCGACGGCGGGTTGTATCTGATAGGGGCAAGAAATAAGATAGTGCCTGATATATTTCATGATATTCCATGGGATTCATCTAAAGTATTAAATAAGACCCTCGACAATATAGAACCGTTGGATATTAAACTGTTTCTGCTCCCATTCTGGTACGATGTGGACACAATTGCAGAGTTGAAGTTTCTTGAAAAACATCTCCGGTATCTGCATAGAAAACCCTTCCTTCCGGCCTTTTAATTCTTTGAATTTAATTAACAATGAGCAATGAATTATGAATAATTAAGGAGTCCATAATTACTCATTACTAATTATTCTTTAAGGTACACCTGCCTGCCGGTAGGCAGGTACGGGTAATCCATGATTCGACATGCTTACTATCCAGCAGATATATTTATTTCTTGTAATGTATTGACAGAAATGGTATATGATTTAAAAAGCCTTTCGCAGCATGAATAAATGTTCTTGCGCTACTTGACACAAATTATATCAAGTAATATTATATATCCTATAGAAAGTATTAAATTGATTTATTAAGAAAGGAATTTAAAATGTCTGCCACGACACAGGATTATTATGAGCTTCTTGGCGTTAAGAAGGACTCACCAACAGAGGATGTAAAAAAAGCTTACAGGCGTTTAGCAAGAAAATACCATCCGGATCTGAATCCGGGCGACAAGAACTCCGAGAAAAAGTTCAAGGAAATAAATGAGGCATATGAAGTCCTGAGTGATTCAAAAAAGAGAGCGGAATATGATCAATTCGGCAAGACCGAATTTAGGGCGGGGCCCGGATTTGAAGGTTTCAGAACCCGAGGTTCCGAATCTGGTTTCGGTGGTTTTGAGGACATATTTTCGAACCTTTTCAAAAATTACAGGCAGGATGATTTCCCGCTAAAAGGCCATGACCTTGTCACGTCGATTGAGATCACACTTGAGGAAGCTTACAAAGGAGCCACAAAATCAATCAGCCTGACAAAAGAGGTTTTATGCAGGACCTGTTCAGGCACAGGAGCTGAAAATGTACAGGTATGTTCTCACTGTAAAGGGATCGGCTCACTTAAGCAAAGCAGAGGGGCATTTAAAATGAGCCAGCCGTGTCCTTCTTGCAGTGGAAGCGGAAAGATAGTAACAAGAGTTTGTAAGTCATGCAGGGGAAAAGGCTCCGGTGTTGCAGCCGAAACTATAAAGGTCAAGATCCCTCCGGGAGCGGAAACAGGCAGCAGGATCAAACTTAGGGGAATGGGAGGCGCAGGCGCACATGGTGGAGCGCCGGGTGATCTGCATATTGAGTTAACGGTAAAACCTCATCATTTGTTCAAGAGGGACGGAGATGATATTTATGCAGATGTTCCCGTTTCTTTTGTTGAAGCGGTTCTCGGCGGGAAGATCCAGGTGCCGACACTTGATAATATGGTTACAATGACCCTTCCGTCCGGTACAGACAGCGGCAAAAAATTTAAACTGAAAGGCAAAGGCATTCCCAACAAAAAGACCGGAATAAGAGGAGACGAATTTGCAGTGATAAAAATTATTGTTCCAAAGACAATAAATGCAAAGACAAAGGAAGCGCTGCACGAGATAGAGAAGGCGTATAAAGAATGAGCAATGAACAATGATAAATTCCTTAATTAATAATTATTCGTTGCACATTATTAATTGATCTTAAGAGGTAGTTATGAAAAACAAAAACCGCCCATTACTTATGATCGGTGTGGTCTGTGATATGTTCAATATTCATCCACAGACGCTTAGATTGTACGAAAGAGAAGGTTTTTTGTGCCCCAAGAGAGTCGGGGGCGCAAGGCTGTATTCACAGGAAGATTTGGAGAGGATAAAGACCATACTGAATTTAACCAAGGAACTCGGGGTCAACAGGGCAGGAGTTGATATAATCCTCAGAATGAAACGGAGGATGGAGGCCCTTAACAGAGAGATGGAAGATATGATGGACTATATCGAAAAAGACATAAGGAAAGAATTTCAGAAAAGAATAAGACAGGTATTTGAGGAAGAATAAAGAAGTGCAAAAGAGCAATAGAGCAGAAGAGCAAAAGTTAAAAGCAAGAAAAGCGTCTGTGCTTTTGTACTTTTGCGCTTTTGCACTTTGGAACTTTTGAACTGATTGGATGGAGGAGGAAATGAGATCCGATAAATTTACAATAAAAAGCCAGGAGGCAATTCAGAAGGCTCAGGAACTGGCACAGCAAAAGGGGAATCAGCAGGTTGATGTTGAGCATCTGCTCTATATCCTTCTTGAGGAAGGGATCGTGCTTGAAATAATCAAGACATTGGGAATAAACATCGCTGCTGTCAGAAAAGAGATAGAAGATGAAATTGAAAGATTTCCTAAGGTCCTCGGGGCCTCGCCGGTTGGACAACTGTATATTACACAGGAATTGAAGAATGTTTTTGAAAGCGCATCGAAAGAGGCAGAGCATTTAAAAGATGAATATGTAAGTGTGGAACATCTGCTTCTCGGAATTATAAAGACCAAAAACAGATCTGAGAAAATTCTTAAAAAATTTGGCGTGACTGACAGTCGGGTTCTTGCAGCAATGCGAGAGATAAGAGGAACACAGCGCGTTTCAGATCCAGCCCCGGAAGAAAAATATCAGGCGCTGAAAAGATACGCAAAGGACTTAACGGACCTTGCAAAGAGGGGGAAACTCGATCCCGTCATAGGCAGAGACGAGGAAATAAGAAGGGTAATCCAGGTGCTTTCACGCAGGACGAAGAATAACCCGGTTGTGATAGGAGAGCCGGGTGTGGGAAAAACAGCAATTGCAGAAGGGCTTGCACAGAGGATCACTACAGGCGATGTACCGCAGAGCCTTAAAGACAAGAGGGTCGTAGCGCTTGATATGGGCGCTCTTGTCGCCGGCGCAAAATACAGGGGGGAATTTGAAGAAAGGCTCAAGGCAGTCCTGAAAGAAATAGAAGAGGCGCAGGGCC
>JAGVGM010000264.1 GCA_020057065.1 Thermodesulfovibrionia bacterium | reverse complement strand
CTTCAAATCCCCCCTGCCCCCCTTTTCTAAAGGGGGGGACAACTTTAAGTATATCCTGATTCATAAGATTTTACCCACACTTTTCCACGATGAGCCAAAATAATAATAGCTGTTGCAACCACCTACGATTTAAGAAACTTCATCACCTGCTTCTTCACCTCAAGATAATGCAGCGGGATAGCAGGCACATCTTTATTGCCGGGTACAGCCAATGCGTGAATGAAACGGAGCCCCTTCTGATGCTTCTTTAAAGCATCTGTCAGCTGTTTCATGCTTGCAGCCTTCACAATATTTTTAATACCGAAACCCTTTGCAACTAATGCGAGATCAACGCATGAACCGGTCAGTGTAGGCTGGCCGCCTGTTGAGCCGTAGGAGCTGTTGTCTAACGCAAGGATGGTTAAATTCGGCGGGGCAAAATGCGCTGTCGTTGCAAGACTGCCGGGATTCATCAGGAGGCTGCCGTCGCCGTCTATAACGATAACCTCTTTGTCGGATGCCAGGCTGATACCAAGACCAATCGGCGTAGCCATGCCCATGCTTCCAAGCATGTAGAAGTTCGACTGCTGATGCTTAATGTTGAAAAGTTCTTTTGATGGGAAGCCCAGATTACAGACAACAACTTTGGCATCGAGATATGGTGCGATGATCTTCAGGATCTCAAAGCGGATAAACTGCGGTTTCATTTTTTTAGATTGATATCCTTTTGAGCTTCCGGTAATTGGATGCGAAGTGGATTTCAGAATGCCGGTATCACTCGTATCCTCAAAGATCGCAGGGCTCAGAAGGAATGCATGCATTTTGCTGTTTCTGTATACGCCGGGAAGTTTTTTTTCTATCAAACCGAAATCATCTCTTGAACTGATGACCGAGTATGGTATCCCGGCTCCTTTCAGAATTCCGGGGAGATGCTGCCCCATCGGTAATTGCGCCGCTATTTTCTCTTTAAAAATACCGCGCCGGCTTACAAAGACAGCGAGAGGCAGTTCGTAAAAACCTGTTAAGGACAGGAGCGCATTTATCATGTTCCCTACACCGGAACTCTGTACGAACATTGCCGGCCTCTTGCCCGCGAGCGCAATGCCGGCGCTAATGCCGACCCCTTCTTCCTCTCTCGTTAAAGGGACATGATTAAATTCTCCTGTTATCCTGTAGAGGAGTGCCTTTATCTTTTCGCAAGGCAGGGAAGATATAAAATCAACCCTGTTTTCTTTTAAAATGCGGATCAGTTCACTTTCAGGACTTTGCACAGAAGTTCCTCTATTTCTTTGTCTCTGATTTTTCTGGATACAAACACAGGTTCAACCCTGAATGTCTTCATATCTTTTTTTAACCGTTTTTCCCCGCCGCCGGTGATATTTAATAAAATAGTATCATTTTTATCAACATGGCCGTTCTCAACTGCCCTCCTGAGCCCGGCTACTGCCACGCCGGCAGCCGGCACAATATCTATTCCCTCTGTTTCTTCGAATAACTCCATGTCAGCAAAGACTTCATTATTTTCTATCCCATACATTTTCCCTCTGGTTGCGTGAAGGGCGTCAAAAACACCTCCCACAATTGAATACGCCGGATAGCGGCTTGAAAGGACCCTCGTGGTTATTTGTTCTATTAATTTGGGGTTCAGATCTTCGGAGAAAAGCTCCCTGCTGTTTTTATTCCATGCCTTTACCATCGGTGCAAAGGGAAGGTTCTGTGCAAGATGAAGTACCGGAAGTCTGGAGCCATATCTTCCGTCCCTGATAAATCTCTCTGCCATCTCCCATACTCCGATAGCTCCGGTGCCGCTTCCAACAGCCTGGAAATAGTGGTCCGGCAGTCTCCCTATTTTTGAAACTGCCTCAAGCAGGACAATACCGAGGCCGTCTCTCTTGGCTATGTTCTTGACACCCCCTTCAAAAGGATAACCGTGGATCAGCGCGATCCTCTTTGCCAGATCAATTGCGTTTGAATAATCTCCGTCCTCAAGCACAAGGGTAGGGATTCTCAAAGATGCCTCAAGATACCACATCTCAAAAAGACACATCCTCGGAACCACAATTATCACAGGAAATCCTGAAACAGTCGATAAATGGGCAAAAGCCCTGGCAGTATTTCCTGCGGATGCCACAACCATCCCTTCAATGCCGTTTGAGCGTGCATTTTCCAGGACCACAGCAGCTTCAAACTCCTTGAAGGTACAGGTTGTTATTTGGGCGCCGATCTCAGGCCAGTAGCCGTTAAAGGCTATAAAAAGGTTCTCAAGCCCAAGTTTTTCAGAAAGCCCTTTCGATCTAAACACAACAGGACCGGGTTGATGAAATACCGGATCATGAACCGGAAGCCAGTTGAATCTCCAAATCTCTCTTGAATCTTTTTCCGTAAAAGAAGCCTCTTTGTAATCGGTTAAGAGTAATGCACCCTTGCAGTGCTCGCAAAAGGCACAGTGTGCTTCCTTCAGGACCGTTCCGCATTTTCTGCATTTTAAAGTGTAATGGCTCATAAAAAAAAAGGATTAGGGATTAAGGGGTCAGGGATAAAACTTGAACCCTTGGACCCTGATCTATATCAGCTCCGACACCAACTCCATTATATCTACTATCTTGATCTGCTTGTCATATCCCTGCATAGCCTCATTGACCTTTTCATAACATGCGGGGCAGCTCAGGATAAGTTTATCAGCTTTTCTTGCTACTGCTTCATCAATCGTCAGCCGGCCCATTGCTATGGCGTTCTCGTTAAAGATTTTTCGTGCTGCTCCTCCAGCGCCGCAACATCTGGAATCAAGGCCATGCCTCTCAAATTCTATAAGTTGTATTTCCGGTATTTGAGAAAGTATAAATCTTGGCTCTGCCATGATCCCTACCCCTCTGCTTAAATAACAGGGATCATGATAGATTATTCTTTCTTTCAGTCCTTTATTAAATTGCAATTTGCCTTTTTTCAGGGCCTCCTCAACAAATTGAGTGATATGCCTTATCTTAAAAGGCAGTTCCTTCCCATAAAATATGGGCCAATCCTTTACCATAATATTCACACAGCAGGGACATGAACACAAAAGCGTCTTGACCCCCTTAACCTTATAAGCATTAACAAGCCTGCTGACTAAATCCTTGAGCATATCATGCTGCCCTGTTATAAATAACGGGAACCCGCAGCACACCTCATCTTCAGGCGGCAGCATAGTAAATTCCTCTCCTATGGCAGATAGCACACGCACATCACCCTTTACCATCGGCTGTGCCTGATAGGCCCCGGTGCATCCCGCATAATATGCTATATCCGCTTTCTCGGCCACGTTGACTCCTTCCGGAAACCATGGAAGATATCTCTCTGCAGGCGGTTTGTCATAAGGATTCCCCGTACGCTCTATGGCCCCGGGCATATTCGCCTGCGGACCAAAAGGTCCGAGTCCCCGTCTTACCATTTCTTTCCTGAGCACGGGCCAAAGCCTCTCCGTAATAATCCCGACAGAACAACTCCTTCCGCAGGCCCCGCAGGTAGTACATTCATAAACAGCCCTGGTAAAATCCTCAAGGAGTTTACGGTCAATGTCCTCTGCACCAAAGAGCACGGATTTAAGCCCGTCAGTAGCCTTAATGAATTCTTTGAACATACGAATTTTCTCAGGCGGTGAAATGCCTGGGTTCCCTGTCACATCCTGGACAGGACAATTATTAAGGCATTCACCACATTGTGTGCAGGCATCGAGTTCGAGAAGCTGTCTCTGTGACAGGCACGATGTAAAAGAATTTTTATTTCTCATGTATCAAAAGGTCAAACCTGTCCTCACACTGACGCGCATGCAATATTGTATAAGGCGCGGCAAAAATGTGAGTGGGCAGGGAAACTATAAAAACTAATGTCATGTTGAAGTGAATATTGAACAACATGCTTTGCGGTATCGATACCGGGTTAAATTGTAATAAATTGAGAACGAAATATTTTATCTCAACGATGTCAGGATGCATGATATTCGTCATCAATATGCCTGTCATACCGATCATTAGAAGAAGTATGAGAAGAAAAAAATTATATGTGGAAAAATATCTGCTCTTTTCTATCCTGTACTTTACGATGAGGATATAAATAAGTGATAGGTAAAATACGTATCCCGCAAATAATCCTAACGAATCAAAACCTGATACAAAGGCAGGGATAGGGAAAAAGAAATATTTCAAATGCCTCATCAGTACGAGAAGAAAAGTCCAGTGGAAGATCCACTCTCCAATCCATAACAGCTTATTGACCCGAAAAAGTCTTGTTAATAAGAGGACATCCCTTACTCCCCTCAGTATCGTTATAGGGGCAATTTGGGAAACGGGCAGAGGTTCTTTGTTCCGGTCCCCCGGGATTTTCAGCAAGAGGGAAATACGCCATATTATTCTCCATAAGAAGATCGCATAACACACGTAAGTTATGACCATCAGCGTTATCCCTAAATATTCTTTTATCATGCAGTAATATCCACGATCCTTAATCTTTGATAAATTCGATCCTTATATCACGGGGCAAAGCGAGCCCCGCCTCAACCTCTATCGCTTTCAATATCCCGCTCATCACAGGACATGCAGTATGCTTTATGTGTTTTGCAGCAGACCTGTAAACAGGATTAGTGATATGATTAGAAAAAACAGACATTGTATCTACCTGTGAAATGTCATCGAGCATTTTTAACACCATCTCACATTCCGTATCGAAAGACAAACAGATTTTCTTCCCGGTGTCTTTTTCTGCTGTAATGGTAACGGTAAAACCGCATATGCCTGAATTTACGATAACCTTTGTCATAATAACTAAATTGGAATAAAAAGGTATTTAGTCATCCCTTTATCTCCACCTTGCTTCCGGACTTGCTCAATAACTCCTTCAAGTTCGGGAATTTGTCCTTCATGTTAGGTATATGCATTGCCTGCATGAATTCCTTCTCGAATGCAGGGTCGGTTGCTATCTCAATAAACTCCACCCACCGTGCCCTGTGATCGGCTTCAATACGTTTCCCTTTATTAAGAAGCGCCATCCTTGCGCCATCGCCCGCTGCATTGCCGACTGCATATACTTTATCGATCGGACAGTCCGGGAACATTCCCAGAGTCAATGAAGCCTCACGGCTGATATGACTTCCGAAAGCGCCCGCAAGCACAACTCTGTCAATCGTCGCAATGCCGAGCCTCTTCATCATCAGTTTGGCGCCTGCATAAAGTGCCCCTTTGGCCAGTTGAAGCGCCCTTACATCTCCCTGGGTTACTGTAATGTCGGTGCCTATGGAAGTCTCTTCAGCCCATACGAGGACATACTCTGGTTTACCGTCAGCCCCTTTTCTTACTCTTGGGGTTTTGAGATCCATAACGAACTTGCCCGACTTGTCTATTATTCCGGCCTTGAACATCTCGGCAACGACCTCGATAATGCCTGAACCGCATATACCTTTAGCATTTATTTTTTCCAGATGTGAATGCCAGTCCGCTTTTCCAATCACCTTGTACCTGGGCTCCCTGGTATCAGGGTCGATCTGAACTACTTCGATAGCTCCCGGCGCCGCCCTCATGCCGAACTTTATCTGTGCACCCTCGAATGCAGGTCCTGTTGCACAGGAAGTTGAACAGACCTTGTCCCTGTTTCCGAGGAGGAGCTCACCGTTTGTGCCTATATCGATAACAAGCACCATTTCATCCTGATTGTACTGCTCTTCAGCGATCAGTACTCCTACGTTATCAGCGCCGACAAAGCCGGCCTCTATCGGAAGGACATGAATATAAGCTGACTGATTTATCTTCAAGCCGATATCACGTGCCTTAACATTCATGGAATTCTGCACTGCCGGGATGAAAGGTGAACGGCCTATGTACACGGGATCAAAGCCAAGGAATATGTGATGCATTGCAGTGTTGAATACTATAGTAAGGTCATCAATTGCAAAACCGGGATTAGGACCGTCTTTAACAATCTCAGAAACAACCTTCTCAATAATCTCATTCAGTCCGTCAATGATGGCCTTCTGCATGGTTTCGAGTCCTGCCGGATTGGTCATCGCATATGTAATGCGTGACATGACATCCTCGCCATACGGGACCTGCGGGTTCATCATTGATTCCGTATTTACAACCTTGCCTGTAATCAGATCGGATAAATACCCGACACATGTTGTGGTGCCTATGTCAACTGCAAGCCCGTAACACGTTTCAACAAATCCGGGCTCCACTTTTATTATTTCGCTGTCCATCCATACCGTCGCCGTTGCCTTCCATTCACCTTTTCTCAAAACATCCTGAAGCTCTTTTAAGACAAGATAATCGATGGTAAGATTCTTCAGACCATAGGTATCTTCCAAACACTTCAGTACCCTTTCGTTATCGCCTGTTGTCATATCATGAAGTGTTGGAGGGGTCAGTTCAATATTATACTTTTTCACTGCAGGGTCCAGGGTTATGGTCAGCTCCTTTGCCGCCTTGCGAACGACCTGCTTGCCTGCCCTGGAACGTTCCGGCACGAATACCTTTACGTCTCCATGCACTTCTGCTGTGCAGGCGAGGCGTATCCCGGGGCCGTCTTCAGTTTTTATGTGCTTCTTTTCAGCTTCACTAATAAGAGAGAGATGGGACATCCCGGATTCCATATTATCCTTCTCAAAATAGCCCTCTTCTATTCTGACCTTGCACTTTCCACATACCTTTTTGCTCCCGCAAAGACCTTCAATATCAACACCCAGAGCCTGCGCAGCTTCAAGGAGCGTCTTCCCATCCTCCACTTCGCCCCTTCTTCCTGAGGGCTGAAAGATCACTTTATGTTTTTTCATCTGTACTTCTCCTGATTTTCTTAAATCCGCCTATCTAACCTCCTTTGCTCTCTGCCTCTTCTTTCATCTTTTTCAGTGAACTGACCATATTGATCGCATCTTTAAGCGCATTGTTTGCATCTTTGGCATAACCGTCTGCGCCCCACTTATCGGCAATGTCCTGGGATACCGGCGCGCCGCCGATCATGATCTTTATATCAGGGTTCTTTGCCTTCAGATTATCAATTACTTTTTTCATGCCGACCATTGTCGTTGTCATCATGGCAGAGAGACAGACAAGGTCAGAATCTGTCTTGATCTGCTCTTCCACGAATTTATCGAGCGGGACGTCCCTGCCGAGATCATACACGGTGAAGCCGGCGACATCAAACATCATCTTCACTATATTTTTTCCGATATCGTGAACATCCCCTTCAACAGTTCCGATAACAACCGAACCTCTTACACCAAGGTCCATCTTCTTTACATGGGGTTTCAATATGTCCAGTCCCGCGTAAAGGGCGTCCGCGCACATAAGCAGTTCGGGGACAAAATACTCCTGAGATTCAAACAGCCTTCCCACTTCCTCCATACCGCTTACAAGCCCGTTGAATATCGCGTCGTTTCCCTCAAGTCCGTTATCAAGAGCTTCCTGTGCCCCCTCTTTTGCCGTATCTTCGTCGTACTGTATCACCGCATTTCTTAACTTGTCGAGTATCTCCTGTCTTTTTTCATTTGTAGCCATAAAATTACCTCCTCTATTTTTTTACCTCTTCAATCATGGCTTTAATATTTTCAGGCGGCACTGTCGGCCATATATCGCATCCGGGCCATACAGCACTCACGCCATTATCAATACATTTCCTCATAGTCTCCTTTACGAGGGAAGTGGTTCCCGACACGAGGACATTGTAAGGGTCATAATTGCCGAACAGCAGGGCTTCACTGCCTATCTTCTTCCGTGTCTCGGCAACATCATTCTTCTGGTCCACACTGATGGCCTTTGCCCCGGACTCAACCATGAAGCCCGCGATGTCATTCGTTTTTCCGCATATATGAAGGACGTTATTGACTTTCAATTCTGAAAATATCTTTTTGAGATAAGGCTGGATAAGATTTTTAAAAACCCTCGGGCTCAGGACGTCCGATGTGGCACCCATCTCTCTTACGGTTATGTAATCAATTCCCGTCTTTTCATATTCTTTTGCGATCATGATAATGGCATCGGCAAGGAGATCGAGTAATTTTCCCACCTTGTCAGGTTTTTTAAAAGATAACTTCAAGAGATCATTGAGTTCCATGATCTGTCCGGCAAGAGTAAACGGACCGAGAACATACGTGCCGATCGCAACCTCGTTGCCGATATCTTTCCTGATAATACCGATGGCTTCTTTCATCAGCGGTATCCTTCCCCGGGATGTAAGGTCTGACGGAATGGATATTTCCATTTCATCCTCATTGTGGATGAGTTTCCTTTTGATCGTGGGATAAACGATGTCTTCAAGGTGTGCATATACATTTATTTCACATCCGAGCGCTTCTGCTTCAACACAAAGGTCAAATGGGATTACGCCGCATTCAAACCCGAAGAGTTTGTAAGTAGAAGCAGCTGCGTCAGCCAGCATTTTCGCATTGGAATGCAGGGCGGCAAATTTGTACCCGTATTTTTTGAGCCCCTCTACCGTTACATTTCCCATACCGCTGAAACACGGAGGCCTGTCAATCTTTTCCCCTTTAAAGAGTTTTAAAACCCGTTCTCTCGGCGTCATGGTCTCACTCATATATTCTCCTTTATCATAAACATTATTTCCTCGCTTCCCCTGAAAACAGTTTCTCCAGAAAGTCTGAGAAATGTTTCCTTATCGGCAGTGAGGGATTTTCGGGGATTGCTTTGGTTTCATCATACACAAGCGTTGAAAGGAGGATGTGTGCGGTCGCTACCGCGGGGAATATCCTCGGTGCTGTAACAATAGGTCCGTAAAAGTTAAAATCGCTCCACAGCACTGAGGCCATCCCCTGGGCAACAGCATCCATTGCTCTGAAACCTTCAATCCCCCAGATATCTTTTGAGGCATTCCACATATGAGTGCCATTAGAGTATGCTCCTCCGCATGGAAGGCCGGTTTTTCCCTTTATGATCCTGTTGGCAATTAACGAAAAAGAAGTGGCAGGAAGGTTCATTACAGATGTATCTACTATAACTGTCTCAAAGCTGTCAGCTCCCTGCGAAAGGATGTTTTCAAGCGACGTCAGCCGCCCTGAAGGCGACTGGTCTTTATCATTGAATGCCTGCACGACTACGTGTTTTATTCCAAGGTCTTTTAATCTGAGTACCTGTCCCTTTATATCCTTGTCCCATGGTGTGATACTGTTGTACAGGAACTTATCCTGAACCCCTAATTTTGCAACATACTCGGTTGCCTTCGCCCTCTTTTCAGCAACCCACATATCAATGCCGAAGGGCATATCCGTTGTCTCAAGATAAAAATCTATATAAATCCGGGCCTCTTCATGTGTATTTGCAACCATAGCTACCATCGAGGGTATTCCTGTAGCAACTGAAAGCTCTTCCTGTCTTTTTATGTATTCCTTTGCCTTCTGCCGGTCAAAGTTCCCTTTCCTGTCCTGCAGTATCCGATCCTTGTTATGGAACATGGATGCTATAAGAAGAGGTGGGTTTTCTCCCGGTCGTCCGCCAATGTTTATCTCGCCTATATTAAATGTTCTTTGTTCTCTCGAAAAAACAAACATACATTCTCCTCAATTTACCGTAGGGGCGGGTTTCAAACCCGCCCTTACGAAAACTGCCCCTACTGATTTTTTAAAAAACTCCGTGGTCAAATTTGGGCTGTGGCAAGTATTCCCACGATTCACCTTTTCTGAATTTGGCCTCGATGTCCAGGCATTTAAGCGCATACTCAAATGCATAGGGGATGCCGGGCCCGCCGGGGACAAACCCTGCGAGGATCATTCCGACGGAAGCGGCCTCGAATATTTCACCTGTAGTAGCGCCTGCATTGATCGCCGGGATAACATGTATTATGCATCTTGGTGAGCAGTAAGCAACGCCTCCGGACATAAACATGAGTTCTTTTACCTTCCTTGACAGCGCGCCGTCTCCGAAAATGCTCGCATAGAAATCAGCGAAGGTCCTTCCGGGGTCAGGCGTAACCGTATTGATGACCTGGAACATTCTCGGCACGAAGCCGCACTTTTCCTTCATGTACGCATTTACTTCCTCAAGTGTCATCTTTTTCTCTGACATTGTTGCCTCCCTCTGCCCGGATTTTAAGGAATCACGGGCCGTTTAATGTTCACTCTCCTGCCAAATCAGTAAAACTCCTGTTCATCGAAAGCGTTACAGGCCTCTCTCACCTCCTCTCGTTAAAGTTTCCATTCCCTCGCAATCTGCATAAATTTCTGTATATTTTCGTAAGGAACGGTTGGCGGTATGTCGCAGCCGGGCATAAGGACAAAACCGCCGTCTGTGCCGGCCGTCTGTATTACCTGTCTGCAGGCGTCCTCTACATCCTGAACAGTCCCCTGAAGCATTATCTTGACAGGGTCCACATTGCCTCCAAAACACATCTTTCCATGTAATACTTCCTTTGCCTTTGCAATATCTGTCTTATGATCAAGACTGATGCAGCTTGCGCCGGTAAGCGGGAAAAGATCGAGTCTGTCTGTTGTATTGCCGCAGATGTGTACAAGAGTATGCACGTTCTTTGATCTGGCCCAGTCATTGAATTTCTTAAGATAAGGCAATGCAAATTTCTCAAATTGTTTTTTCGATATCAAATCACCGGATGCGGTGGGGTCAGCAATACTTATTACTTCAAGAGTCCCGTCCGAAACAACCGGTTCGTAGAGATGAATGAGCAGGTCAGTAGCAAAATTCACCACCTTGTGGACAAGATCGGGGTTCTTGAAGGTCGCCTTCATCATCGTTTCTTCACCTACAAACCTTGCTCCAAGTGTATAAGGACCCCACGCGGTCATGGTCATGGCATATTCACTCCCTATCTTTGCTTTAGTCTCTCTAAGGGCCTTTTTGACGGTATTAATAACCTCATCTGCATCTATTTTTGAAATATCAAGCTTCATGAGGTCTTCTTCCGTTGCGACAATATGCGCTTCAAGATCAGGTGCGCCGATCTCCCTGAATTTGATGCCCCCGCCAAGGGCCGCGGCGTGAAAATTATTGTAGCCCGAGCCGGCGTAAACAATATCACAAAGCAGCTTGCCGGACATTGAGACAAGCATATCAACCATTTTCCCCGCATCAAGCGACAGGTCTTTAAAAGTGGTTCCATAATCCTTGATACTCCACATTCCGGCTCCAAAAAGACTCACAGGAACGCGCTCCGTCTTTCCACCCTCATAGGCCTTGATGATAGTCTCACGCGATGTCATAAGGACCTCCTTTATTGATAAGCAATTATTGTTAGAAATATTTCAATTGATCGAATATGGCATCTGTATTTTGTATCATCCACCTCTTGATCTGATTCCTTAACCGGCTGCTTTATGACCAATAAATTCAACGTGTCCCCAAGAATTTGCAGCAATATAGCAAATTATATCTCAGGAACAGGAAAACTCATAATATTTTTTTTGAATACCGGGAAATGTATTCTACTTAAAATATTACGCAATATTGGTGCCACAGGATATTTCTATGTAACGTATTGAAAAACATCGGGATACGGAATATAGCAGTCACCAGGTAACGAGGCAATTTGCCTCATATCGGGGAATAATTCCCCGAAGTTTTTAAATATGCTACAATGCTAATATGGAGCGAATTGTTGATGGTTTTCTGGGTACCGGGCTTTTGTGGGAGGTACTCGATGGTATGCATCTTCCAGCCTTTTCAATAAACAGGGAATTTATGATCACGGATTGCAATACCATGGTTAAGAACCGGCTTTTATTCCCGAAGAATGAGATCATAAATATATCTGTCTTTGATGTTGTCAAGCTGTCCCCATCGATTCAACCGGAGTCCTTGAGGAAGAAACGTACTGTTCTGGAAGGAAGATGCCTTCAGAAAGACAGGGAATCATTTCCTGCCAGGATGTCCTTCATAAAGAATCACGATGGATTTACAGTTGTTGTGGAAGATCGCAGCGAACTGATAAAGATCGAGACGCGCGCAAGACACAGGAGGAAAGAAATAAATACATTTAATGCACTTTCGGAAACCCTGAATCGTCCCGAAGAACTGAAGGATATGATAAGGGGTTTTCTGGACACCCTTTTGAAGACAATGAATTGCAGCGCAGTGTGGGTTTATTTAAAAGCCGCCGGTCCAGAAGACCTCAAGATTTGCTGCTTTAAGGGTGAGACCGGAAATGTATTTGAATATAATGAAGGCCTTAAGCCATATGAATATTTCATCGAAAAGGTTTTTCTGTCGGGGAAGGCCCTTCTCGTAAAGAATGCGCTTGACGATCCAAGGGTCTCACCCCTGAAAGTTATGGAAACCGCTTTCAACAGTATTGGCGGAGTACCGCTTTTTGTTAAAAATGTGGGTGACGCAAACAGCAAGGTCGCAGGAGTTCTCGGTATTTCGGACAGGAAGAGTGATTATTTCTCGCCTCTGGATATCCAGTTTTTAAGCACTGTCGGAAATCACCTTGGTGTTGCAGTAGAGAATGCTCGTCTGATAGCAAACCTGAAAGAAAAGGTAAAGCAGATAGAACTGATAAATGAGATAAGCAGTGTGGTAAATTCAAGCCTAAGCATAGGGCACATCTTCAGACTTGTGTTTTCCGAGATTAAGAAGATGATCGATTTTGACAGGGCCAGCATCACCCTTCTGAAAGAGAACCGTGATGTACTGGAGATATTTGCGATCGACACCAAACGGCCTACAAAACTGACCAAAGGAGTTTTTGCGCCAATCAGGGGAACAAGCGCGGGGTGGGTCACTGTTAATCAGAAGCCCTGGATAAATACGGATCTTCAAAGGGAAGTATCATTTCAATATGATTCAGTATTACTTAAAGAAGGGATCCTTTCCACAATAAGTGTTCCTCTATATAAAGACAGGCCTCTCGGCGCCCTGAACCTTGACAGTACAACCCCTGAAAAGTATACAGTGAATGATCTGGAAATTCTGCTTCCGATCGCAAAACACCTTTCGATCGCGCTTGAGAATGCCCTTCTGTTTGAAGAGATATCAAAAGAAAAACGGGAATGGGAAAAGACATTTGACGCCATTACCGATATTGTATGGATAGAGGACTTGAACAGGAAGGTCCTCAGGGTCAACAGGGCTGTAATAGAAAAATCAGGCAAGGCAGAGATCTCTTTAATACAGAAAAATTCAGGTGAAATTTTTAATATACTTCAGATATCGGATGTTGCCGATATTTCATTGGAGTCGGTCGAATGCAAGAAAAAATTATTTAAAGAAGTAAAGGGATTAAACGGGAGAACCTATTACTTCTGGGCATACCCCCTGCTCAACAGTGACGGGAATATATATGGTGTTGTGAACTACCTGAGAGAAGTGACGGAACAGAAGAAACTTGAGCAACAGCTTATACGGGCAGACAAACTGGCTTCTCTCGGGATGCTTGTTGCCGGTGTTGTACATGAGATCAATAATCCGCTCGGAATAATCGCCGGTTATTCCGAGGCATTAATGGACAGGGCAGGAGATCCGGAACTCAAGGCCGTAAGCGCGTTTGAAGATTTTCCGGAATATCTGGAGACCATTAATAATGAGATCTTCCGCTGTAAAGACAGGCTTAAAGGTCTCCTTGATTTTGCAAGGACATCAAGCGGCAACTACAGGAAGATAGATATCAACGGACTCATAAAAGAGGTGACCCTGCTGGTAAAACACGGGGACAAGACACACAATAACCGGATAGAGCTGAATTTGCAGAGGGACATACCGGAGACAGTCGCTGACCCGGGTGCGATGAGACAGCTTTTGATAAATATTATTATGAACTCCCTTTTCTTTATAGACAAAGAAGGGGAAATCGTAATCAGCACATATTACGTAAAAGACCCGTGTTTTCGTGATTCCATCTGCATTAAAATCTCTGATAACGGCAAGGGGATTAACAGGGAGATTGTCGATAAAATATTTGATCCCTTTTTCAGCACAAAAGACGTCGGAGAAGGAACAGGGCTCGGTCTTTCGATCTGTCATAGAATAGTGTCGGAACATGGCGGTACCATAGACGTCGAAAGCAGGGAAGGTATCGGAACGACGTTCATTATTAAAATCCCAATTAAGGGGTATAAATCTTAACCAGGATTATATATAAGAGCAATCCATGGCTCAAAAACATCTTGAAAGCGATAGTACATAAAAAGAAAGACCGTAAGCCTTGAAGACTGTAAGTAAAAATGCTTCCGCGCTTTCGAGCTTTCACGCTTCCGAGCTTATTTTATGAACATACGTATATTAATTGTCGATGATGAAGAGCCGGTAAGGAGACTCCTCAACAAGGAATTAAGCCGGAAAGGCTTTTATACCGATACTGCTGAAAACGGCAGGGTTGCTCTCCTGAAACTTATGGATTCTTCTTTTGATATCATTCTACTGGATATTGTCATGCCTGATATGGACGGCATGGCCTTACTGCAACAATTAAAGAATGACCCTGCTTCTCCTGCCATAGTAGTGCTGACTGGAAAGGCAACTGTTGAGACTGCCGTAAAGGCTATGAAGGACGGTGCACATGATTATCTTACAAAACCATATAAGCTGGAGGAACTTTTAAGGGTCATCAACCGGGCTCATGAACAGAAGAAGCTCAGCATTGGAAATCAACTCCTGCAAAAAGAACTTGCAAGAAAGGAAACCCCGGACAATTTTGTGGGGGAAAGCCCCCAGTTCAGAAGTATCCTGAGACTTATTGATAAAACAGCGCCCAATGACTCAACGGTGCTGATACTCGGCGAGAGCGGTACAGGTAAAGAAATTGTGGCCCATTACCTCTGGAAAAAGAGCAGACGAAATAAGCGTTCTTTTATAGCTCTTAATTGTTCTACCATATCGGAAAGCCTGATGGAAAGCGAACTCTTTGGGCATGAAAAAGGGGCCTTTACTAATGCCTTCAGGGTAAAAAACGGACTGGTCGAGACTGCAAATGAAGGAACGCTTT
>JAGVGM010000054.1 GCA_020057065.1 Thermodesulfovibrionia bacterium | reverse complement strand
AATATCTGTTTTTTATTCATCTGTGGACGACATCGCCTACAAAGGAAACACGGCGCCTTTCTTTCCCCTGATTGGAGCAATAGAGATTCTGCACGTGGGTAAGGGGACGGGGTTGGTGGTGGGAAGATACGAGACAAATAGAAGCCAGTAACTATATGGTGCATCCTGAATACAAGATTTACCGATCTTTATCTGGTAATTTGTAATGTTAATCTGACTGTTAATATGGCAGAGAGGTGCATATGACACGATGCTATCCAAAAGAGCATGACATTCTTAAGATATGCGGTAAGTTTAAGGGCGAAAAAGTGCATTACTGTCCCCACGCCATTGGTAGAGTTGACCGCGATCTTCTTGCCAGACTTAAAGGCTATGGATGTTACAGATTCCTTGGGCATCACTGTGTCTTCAGGTGGGACTCAAAAAAGCATCACTGTGATCAAAATGAATTCTTTCCGATTACACGCAACGAGTTTTTTCTCGCCCTGGCGGATGTCAAGGCATCTGTCATTTCGCGGAAACTGAATGTCGGTTATAGAAAGACCAAAGCAACCATCTGGGACGTTTACCATTTATGGAAAAACAAGACCATTAATGATTGTCGTGGAACGGAGCCAAATGATCAAACCTTGGTGCCTGAACTGGCCTACACCGGTGATCTGCCCACTACCTTTAAAAACAGAGAGAAACAGGTAACCCAAAGAAGTGAAGACGCATGGAAATGTCCGTTTGCTTCATTAATGACTCATTCGGAACTTACCGAGAAATGGTTTAAATTCTTTATGAAAAACCACGACTATTTCAACGTACCTGCAGAGATAAAAACCTTAGCGAAAGCGAGGGACTTAAGCTCTCGTATCCAGGGCAACCGAAGTTCTAAAAATCCGAAAGAAGGTTTGCCTATAACCTTTGTACGCCTTAAACTCTTTGCCAACCAAAGCCTTTCCAGGATAGCGGACACAGAGATTATCCAATCCATCGGCCGGATTGTGAAAAGCATTCCCGAATATTTCAGCGGTGGACAGGAATTATATACTTTATACGATGAGGTTATTCTTGTGATGCCTACACCTGCTACGGACATCAATGCTTTCATTGAAGATACATTAAAAAACGTCGAGGGCTTTACAACCAACTATTATTTTGAGGGAAATTACTCTCGTCCTGCCACTCGTTTGTTCAACAAAGATCTTCTGCTCGGCTATGATGATCTTTTTACCGAGTTCAGACAAACGTATTATCCACCATTGAAAAGCAGCATTGATCCCGATTACACCGGACTGGCCGAACACGCCGAGGAAGCGTTTCATGCCAAACTTTGTGAGTTGTGCAACATGGCAGAAGCCGAGAAAACCTTCTGGAAATTCAATCGGGAGGAAACAGGTATTCATGAGTGCCTTTGCATAAATTGCCATTCCATAAGAGTAAAACAGGAAGCAGTCAATAAAACCGTTGAGAATGGTGAGGAAACTCAGCATGATATTCGGCATGGCATAGGGTACAAGATCGCCAAGTGGGAAACGTCGATTCCCCAATCAAAGTTGTGTTTTCTCAAGATTGATCTCGATCTTGGTATTCTGAGTACCGTACTCAAAAGCACTCTTATAGACGAGTTTCCTCTTCCAAAGTTCAAGGAGCACTATAATGACGAACACATCGGCTTTTCCATCCTATATGAATTTCTAAAACAGTATGAGGAATTTCTGAGAAACTTTAATGACGGTATTAGGTCACTCCCCAAGTTTGACCCCAAACGAATCGATGAGAGATCCAACGTCTCAAATGAATTTCAGATTTTGGAAAACCTCGTTTGCCTCCGAATGGATGATATTTCAGAGGTAAAGGACGTTCTTAATCAATTTGCTGAATCGTATCGCCGTGCATTCCCTGAATTTCGGTCACGTGATCAGAATAAAAACAAGAATTTTTATCCGATCACCTTTTCATTGACCATCTCGAATATCAAGTTCCCATTCTTCGAAGCTTGGCGATATCTGAATAATCCGAAGACGAAGTGGATGAATATTTTGGTAACCCGGAGTTTTGAACTTTCCATTAACCCAAATGAATATGAAGAACTGACTAAAATAAACTTTCGGCAGAATGAAATCATCCGGTTCCTGCACAAATTGTCCTCCATTAATGAACGTACAAGGTCCGAGCTTCTCGTCAATACAGAGATTTTCAACAACCAACGCGATCAGGAGAAAATCTTTCGAGGGATCATGCGTGGCGCGTATGGTGGCGACGATTCCCTCCACAATCTGTTATGTTTCTATAAATTGATGAAAGAAGTCAAATGAGTACAGACCGAATAAAATGCGAAGTACGTGATCTCCAAAATGCCTTATCGTGCAAAGACATTTCGGCGATAAACGATTTAGTGCGATATGGCGTCGAGTGGTTTGGTGAGATGCAAAAGGATAAGCATCTGGTATTCGGCAATCAAAGAGATCAGATCAGCTATGATAAAGCAATGAGAAAATATGAGCGACTCATTAATCGATCGATCAACGAGATGAATTCTTTCGTTAAGGCAGAAACCATACAGTTTATCGACTCCCATTCAAAAGCAGTGCTTCTTGCTGTTGTTGAAAATTTGATCAGTATCGAAAAAATTAGCTTGTCGTTAACCAGTAAACGACAGCTTGTCCAAAACCTATTAAAGTTTCTTAGTATTGCTAAAGATGAAGAAGGTGATGCATTTCAGCAGGCTTGTGACATACTTTCTTTGCAAGACCCTGATTTTGCTGATCGTGATCCAAGGCATGAAAAAATAACGTTATTCGTGCAAAATGTGAAACAGCAATTTTTAAAAGACCTTGTAAGGGAATCATTCGGCAAAAATTACATCGCTTTAAAAAATTTTTCTTCAGTTAAAATTCCTGATGATATTGACATCAAGCTTGACTGTACTATCCATAAAAGAAAATGTGATCAATTTATACCTTCCAGGAATACTTTCTTTCTTGCCTTTCCTTTTAATAGGCAAGATATTGAAAATAGCGTGGTGGAAGCTTGCAAAATTAAGTTTACGTCGTTGAAACCTGTGATAGCAAAAAATACTTATGAAAATTTAACCGCCCTATGCCAAATCTGCAAGATGATTCTTTCTGCCAGGTTTGGTATTTATGTCTTGACAAAGGATTCGCAACGAGAAGATGGCAAGTATGTTCCAAATCCAAATGTTATGCTTGAGTTAGGTTTGGCAATGGGCGCCAAAAAGAGAACGATACTTTTGCTTGATAGGGGCACAACTGTGCCAGCTGATTTACAAGGAAATCTTCGAATCGAGTTCAATGACACTAAGGACATACCCTCAATCATAGAAAAGACGAATTTTGAGAAAATCTGGAAAAGGTAAAATAATGACTGATAAATTTTTCAAAATCAACTTCACATCTGAATGTATATATCTTGGCGAGAGGATCAAGAAAGGGACGTTCAAGCCCTCTATTTCGCCACAGGGAAAACGGTATAAACAGGGTAGGATTCTTACGGGGATTCTGCCTGTACCCTATTCAACTATTACCGGGGCGCTCCGGTCACTATTGGGCGAGGACGCCGAGATTCACGCCATAGGCAAAATGACGAAATACAACGTTGAATATATGTCTATCGCACCCTATGACAGCGCCCTGGTTGCCGCCAAGCTGCCCATCACGGTTGAATACCTGTCCAATGTTGCAGGGGAAGTCTATGTCAAGAAAACAGATACCCTGCCGTCCTTGCAAGCTGTAGCGTCTGGGTTTGTCATGGGGGGTATGAAATCCAAGGGGTTTGGCGCATGTAAAGTGGGATCTATCAACGAAGAGTACCAGCCTAAAATTATTGAGCAGGAAGGGCGATTCCTTTCGCGGATTTATTACGATGACGCAGTTATGGGGATGTTTGGTATTCAAAAGGAGAACATTGTCAAGGCGTATTGGGGCTATCTTTTTAGAAGAACGTCGGAATTTAATGGTTATTATCAAAAGTCTTTATTTGAACAGAGCATTGTCAAAAACAGTTATGATTTCCTGGTGGAGGTGATGAAGTGACAAAGAGCACGGACGAAGCAATACGTGAAATAGTGGAATATATTGCATCCCTGACTAGCAAGGCAGGCCTTAAAGCGGATTGGCGAGGCGATTATTTCAGCAGCAATCAACTCGATGATATTAGGAAAGTGTTGGAAAAGAACGGCTTCGAGGCAGCCAAGATATTTCTTTCCGGTAAGATGAAACCAAAGGGTAATCAGATGGAGTTGAAAAAGAATAGCATCATCCTCGCATTGCTTGAAAAAATGGAATTGGCAGCAAGTCTCGATATGCAGACGAAATCATATATCATAGGGAAATTGAATCCAATACTGGCAGTCCACAGAGAGGAGGTAGGTAGAATATGAAAGATTACATAAAGTACAAGGTTGAACTTAAGACCCTCGAACCTTTTAGGATAGGGGCATCGAAGGATGTCATGTCCGCCTTTGACAATCCTATCGCGACTATTGGAGGCAGGGTGGTTGTGCAAGGTCCTACCCTCAAGGGATTTCTGAGAAATCAGATTGAGGAATATCTGATCGATCAATATTCCGGTATCAGCATAATGAAACCGTGTATCCCGTCTTCAGAGAGAACTCTTTCCGCCGATGAAAAGACGCTCATTGCAAGTGGCAAGTACAGGGCAAAAGGGGCGTGCTCTTATTCCTCGGAAGACATGAAAAACAAATCCGACTCGATATGCCCCGCTTGTTATTTTCTGGGGGCGATGGGATTGAACGGCTTTGCCAGGATACCTTATCTTTACACGGAAAAGAAGCCGGAGGAACTATATTCAGTAAGATTGGACAGGGCGAAGGGCACGGTTGTGGAAAAGACCAACCGGGACTATCAGATCATGGCTGACAATGTTTGTTTCACAGGAATCCTGGAAGTGATGAAATATAACACTGTCAACGACTGGATGCTGGGCAAGGTCAGAAGTATACAAGACAAAAAAAAACTCGATGGCTGGCTTAACGAAACCAGTAAGAAGTTTAATAAGAAATTTATTGATTTATCCCCGGAGGAACTGGCAGAGGAATTTTTGGTTGAAAGGATATGTGGCGAACATGTTATTGGAGGTTTCAAATCCAAAGGATGCGGGAAAGTGTCGATAACGTGCTCAAAATTGAAAGCAAGTGATTAACTTACTACAGGATTCAAATTTCCGGGAGTCACCTTCATCCGCAGCATGGCGCTGGTTCCCTTTGACAGACAGAAAAGGCAAAGAAAGGTTCTCTACTACCCCCCACCCTTAGATATAGACGCATATTTAAAACAGAAGTCAAAAATTAGGATTTAAGATGGCAAATCTGTACATTACCGAACAAGGTGCAGTGCTTCGAAAAACCGGGGACAGGCTTATCGTCCAGAAGGAAGAGGAGATTCTGCTCGATGTTCAATGCAACAAGGTGGAGAGCGTTTTGATCTTTGGCAATGTCCAGTTTACCACACAGGCCGTGCATGAGCTTTTTGAGCATGGCATTGAAATGGCCTTGCTCACCAGGACAGGAAGACTCGTCGGCCAGATGACCTCTCCTGCAACAAAGAATATCGAGCTGAGACTGGAACAGTTTAAACAGTACTGGGACGAGACATTCCGGCTTGATCTCTCAAGGATAATTGTCACCGGCAAGATCACGAACAGCATGAACATGATGAGGGCGTTTTCCTACAATCACCCGGAGATCAGCCTTACTCCAGAGATGGATCAGATGCAGTCAGGTATTGAAGATGTTAAAGGTGCAAAGGATATCAACAGCCTTATGGGCGTAGAGGGCGCTGCATCAAGGGCCTATTTTTCCGGTTTCGGGAAGATGATCCTGTCGGAATTCACCTTTGAGGGCAGGCGGAAGCGCCCGGCAACAGACCCTGTAAATGCCCTCCTTTCCTTTGGCTATACCCTGGTATTCAACGAGATATCATCCCTCCTTGACGGTCTCGGATTTGACCCTTACCTCGGTTATTTCCACAGTGTGGAATACGGGAGGGCCTCCCTCGCCTCGGATATCATTGAGGAATTTCGGGCATCTGTTGACCGCTTTACCCTCTTTCTGGTGAATGACAGAGTACTTAAAAAGGAGGACTTTTACAAGAATCCCAAGGGTGAGGGGGTCTATCTGACACGAGAGGCCATGAAGCGATACTTTTCCCAGTATGAGACCTGTCTCAACCGAGAGTTTGTCCATCCTGATTCAGGTGAGAGAACAACATTAAGGAAGTGTTTCAGACTCCAGTCTGAGAAGCTGGCGGCCTTTATAAAGGGTGGAAACAGATATACCCCGTTTAACCTTGAGGTGTGAAGATGTTTTACGTAGTCTCATACGATATACCTGATGACAGGAAGAGGGATGCGATGGCAAAGATTCTCCTTGATTTCGGCTCACGGGTGCAATACAGTGTGTTTGAGTGTATTTTGGACAATGAATTGCTGGATAAGATGATCGCCAGGGTATCACAGGTGATTTCAGAGGAGGACAGGGTAAGTATCTACCCACTTTGTGCCAGATGTGAAGCTGGAATCAGGATTTTTGGCAAGGGCGAGGTGACAAAAGACGAAAAAGTGTATATTTTATAATATGTTAACGGAGCTTGAGAAATAGGCGAAAAATGAGGCAGGTTACAGGAAATAGTCTAACAAATTGATTGTACTAAGGAAATTTGCTCTTTGACATCATAAATATCGGGTTTTATGGGGTGTAAGAGATACCTAAAAAGGGAGGTTACAGAAAATGGGGGGATAACACATTGATTTTAAAGGCTAAAAAACAAGAACGGTGAGAGACATTGCCTTGATTAAAAAAGGATTGAGACATGAGCAATATTCCAAGTTCAAGAGCGTATTCACTCAGCGTGAGAGACATTGCCTTGATTAAAAAAGGATTGAGACCTTTTCCATAGCTTCTACACAGACCGAACAACTTTTGTCTGTGAGAGACATTGCCTTGATTAAAAAAGGATTGAGACTTTCAACTTTTGCCCGCCCCTTAAAAGCATAACGCAAGTGAGAGACATTGCCTTGATTAAAAAAGGATTGCGCTCCAGTAGGGAGTTCTGAGTATTGAGTAAAGAGGAAAAAACAAAAAACATCAAAACTCGATACTCAAATTAGGAGGCGGTAGATGTTTCCATTTGAGAGGCTTCAGGTTTGGGTTAAGAGTGTTAACTTTGCGGAAGAAATATTAAACTTTGTAGATAGAATGGATAGAAAGGACAGTTTTTCTTTGGGCGAACAACTCAGGCGAGCTGCAATATCAATTTCTAATAATATCGCAGAGGGAGGAGGAAGGAATAATAAGAAGGAGAAAATTTACTTTTATAATATTGCTAAAGGATCTGTTTATGAAGTTGTAAATCTCATTGAAATCTGTAAGCGACGTGGATATTTGACAGAGACAAATCATAAGCGCCTTTATGGAGATGCAGAGGAGATGGCAAAAATGCTGAGCGGGTTAATGGGCTCATGATCATTCCTCGGAACTCAAAACTTAATACTCAAAACCGATGCCGCCTTGATTAAAAAAGGATTGAGACTTCCGCCCTCGGCGGAGTCAAGAGTCAGGAGTCAAAAGTCAGAAGTTATGAATGCTAAAGCGATAAAGAGTT
>JAGVGM010000192.1 GCA_020057065.1 Thermodesulfovibrionia bacterium | reverse complement strand
CATATAACGCCTTTCAGAAAACACTCTGTGTCTACAACTTATTTATCAATCAGGGGAAAAATCTGATAGACCGGTATTATATCCTTTCCGGGCTTGGAGAGTTTGACATAGAAATTCAGGGATATGATAAAATACAAAATCTTTTATCCAGCTCTCAAAAAGGTGTTATCCTGCTCACTGCACATGTGGGGAACTGGCAAGTCACTATGACTGTATTAAAGCGGTTGGAGAAGACAGTCTACCTGCTGATGTCACCGGAGGAAAACATCGCAGTTAAGAACACTTTAAGTGTTGATAGTGATAATGAAAAGATCAGGATTATCTCTTCCGGAAATTTTCTTGGCGGCGTTATCGAAATTATGAAGGTAATAAATGAGGGCGGCCTTGTTTCCATAATGGGGGACCGCAGCGACGGGTACCCTTCTGCAGAAGCATATTTTCTCGGAGGAAAAGCTGATTTCCCTTATGGTGCATTCAGCATTGCTGCCGCAGCAGGATGCCCTGTAGTTGTTTTGCTTTCAGCAAAAGTTTCAACAAGAAAATATGTTGTGGATGTCTCCCATGTCATATTCCCAAGTTATAGTTCCAGAAACAAAAAACATGAAGAGATTAGAGCATGGGTCCAGGAGTTTGCCGGGATTCTGGAAGGCTATGCTGAAAAATATCCGTTTCAGTGGTTTGTGTTTCGTGATCTCTGGAAGAATAATATTGAAAAATAAATAAAGGAGCATACAAATGCAAAAAGACGATGCACAGGAATTGGCACAGACAAGAAAAACCTTAAAAGAACTTCTTGTAAAAGAATTGTCCCTCGAAGACATCAACCCGGAAGATATTAAGGACGATGAAGTTTTGTTCGTGGAAGGACTGGGGCTGGACTCGCTGGACGCAGTTGAGATCGTGGTGCTTCTGCAGCGCAATTTCGGCCTGGAGGTCAAGGACCTGGAAAACAGGAGGGATATTTTTTATTCCATTGATACCCTTGCGAGATATGTGCAGGAGAACAAGAAAAAAGCCTCTTAAGTTCTCATGTTTTGAGTTAACTATGCATATGAAACAGTTTTATTGCTTTGCTTGTATTATAATTTTTACCTTATCATGCAGCGGTGGGAATATTATAAACACCGCTTCTGCCGATAAATTAATACCCTTAGTTTCTTTCGTCTTTGATGACGGCTACGAAACTGATTATACAGTCGCCAAAGATATTTTTAGTTTGCAGGGTGAGGTTGCCTGTACCGCTGTCGTAACAAATTGGCTTAACACTGAAAATTATTTGAGTGTCTCCCAGCTTTTGGAACTCCAGAAAGACGGTTGGGAAATATTAAGCCATACAGAATCTCATCCAGACCTGAAAACCCTGTCCGAGAGTCAGATTGAATCTGAATTATCTAACTCAAAGTCAATTCTTGAAAACCAGGGACTTACTGTTAAAAATCTCGTTTATCCATTTAACAAAACTAATGCAATTGTCAAGAAAATCGCAGCGAAATACTACAGGTCAGGAAGAGAGGGGGACAGTATGTTGAACTCGTATGTTTTAGACAGGTATGAGTTGAAATCTTACTCCCTTACACACGATCTCAGTAAAATAAAAAGCTATGTTGACAATGCGTATTCTGAAAAAAAATGGCTGATCTTATTTCACCATCACATTTATGCAAAAATAAAAATATCAGATCAAAAAGGCAATTTTATTTTAGGAGAAAAATTATTCTTCCAGCCTTCAGGTGCAAAAGGCAAATATACCGCCAGTGGATTTGTTTTCCCGGGTACCGCAATATATTTTGCTCCTCTCTCGGGAATTCCACAGACTAATGATACGATCACGGGCCAGACGAGCGGGGCAACAGGCAAGTTAGGCAGGGTAATCTACAATGAGAAAGAAGATATTAAGTACCTGATCGAATATATCCATACAAATTATCCTGAAATGAAGATTGTGACAATTGATAAAGGGCTGGATTTGATGGAGATACCTTGATTAGTATAACGGGGCTTGGTGCAATCTCGGCAGCGGGCAGCAATATCGCTGAAACGCTCGATTCTTTCAGCCGCAAGAAGAGAACTGCCGGGCCGGTAACATTATTTGATACGCCCCTGAAATATCCTGTCTTCGAAGTGAAAAACATTCCGGATAACTTTTATTTTGAAGGGCAGAGGACCTTGAGCCTTGCCCTCTGTGCAATTGATGAAGCTTTAAAAGATGCAGCGCTTGACGATCTGTCATCATACAGGGTAGGCGTTTGCCTGGGCACAACTGTAGCAAGCCAGTTGAATGACCTTGAATTTTACAAATCATATCGTACAACCGGTTCTGCTCCGATGACATCTGTAGAAAGATACTTAAAGGGGAATCTTGCTGAATTTGTCTGCCGCAGGATCAAGGCAAAAGGTCCGGCGCTTACAGTGGTTAATGCATGTTCATCGGGGACTGATGCAATCGGGGTTGCGCTGTCGTGGCTGAATAACGGTTTATGCGATATTGCTATCGCCGGAGGGGCGGATGAATTAAATAGAGTTCCCCTGAGCGGTTTCGGCTCCCTCGGGATTGTCAGCGTGGAGCTTTGCGCTCCTTTTGACAGAGACAGAAAGGGACTGAATTTGGGCGAGGGCGCTGGTGTTGTGGTTTTGGAAACAAAAGAATCTGCCGGAAAGAGGGGAGTAATATCTGATTTATTTCTTGCAGGATACGGATCATCGAGTGATGCATATCATTTAACTGCTCCTCATCCCGAAGGCGCCGGATTGAAAGCGTCAATTATAAAGGCTTTGGCGGACGCCGGCATCCAGCCTGAAGATGTAAGTTTTATTAATGCGCATGGTACGGCAACACATGACAATGACTTGGTTGAAGGCAATGTTTTGGCAAATATCTTCGGGACCGGTTTGAAGATGCTGTCTACAAAAGGATTTACTGGACATACGTTGGGCGCAGCAGGGGGGCTGGAAGCCGTGTTTGCAACTGCCGGTCTCAGGGAAGGCTGGATACCCGCGAGCGCAGGTTTTGTTAATAAAGATGAAGCTATCCCTTTAATTCCCTTGAGAGAAAGAACAAATATCGTTGGCAGGTACGCTGTTTCCACATCGCTTGCATTTGGTGGGAATAATGCAGCAATAGTTATTGGAAAGATGTAGAGGAGAAATTTGAAAGGTATTTTCAAATGAACATTCTTGGAATAGGCATTGTTTTCAGCCGTGGAAAAGGCATAGATTGTTTTGAAAAAGCCCTTCATGAGGGATGGCGAGCGCCCTCTGAGGTGGAAATAAAGGGCAAAAAATCTTTTGCATATCAGGTTGACCCGCAGACAATATCTGATAAGACATTGCTGAAGAAAATGCGGCGTGCTGACAAGTTGAGCAGAATGGCGGT
>JAGVGM010000056.1 GCA_020057065.1 Thermodesulfovibrionia bacterium | reverse complement strand
GATAGTGTCATTATATGTTCCTCCTGCTATTATACAGGTGGATTATATAACAAAAATAACAAATAGGCAATCTCTACCTATTTTTTTGTCGCACACCCGCTCAAATGCCAAATGAATGTCAAAGTTCAAATGAATAAATGCCTGCTGTTGCATACTTTTGATATTTGAACATTTGGACTTTATTTGAAATTTGGGTTTTGGAATTAACTTTTTGTCTTCACGCTCTTTTCATGAATTCGATCCCGGCCCTGTAAGAATCGCTGCTGACAGGCATGCACCATTTGACAACTCCTACCTCTTGAGGAATTATATCGGAGGAGAACCTTATCATGTAACCGGGCTTAAGGTTATAATCAGTTTTGATGCCGACCCCTCCGTTGCTTATGTCGATGATGTCTCCGCTAAGAGTCAACAGCTTCAACTCACCGCCTTCAAAGACGCCTGCAAAATATTCCATGGTCCTGGCAAGATGTTTTCTCGTAAATTGTCTGCCTTTTTTCGATGCGTTTTCGAAGGCTTCACTTCTTTCCATGAAACTGTCACCTCTTCCCAGCGCTAATTCCGTAACCGTCTTTATTTGCGAAAGGTCAAAGGGTTTTCCTATAAAATGAAAGGCATTATCTTCAATCTCCTTCTTCATATCGTCGTTTACATGATGAGCTGTCATGATAACGACCTTGGTTTGAGGAGATGCTTCTTTTATCTTTTTCAGGACATCAAGACCGCTAATGTCAGGCAGGCAGACGTCTAAAAAGCACAGGTCATAAGGGTAGGACCTGATTTCGTCAAGTGCGTCAAACCCTGTTGCTGCGGTTTTTATTGTTATTCTGTCATTTGAGAGGAATTTTGACAATCCATTGAGTATCAATACCTCATCGTCAACAATAAGGATCTTTTTTGCCATATTTTTATTTAAAAAATAATTTTCTGCCTTATTTCCCCTATAAAAAGAGGGGATTAAGGGGTGTGTTTATTTACTTTCTTTAATAACAAAGACTTATTTCCGCTTTTGTACTACTATTCTTGAGTGTTCCGACTAATCCTTTCAGATCTGAATTATATTTAATTTTCATTTATACACACCCCTGCCCCCCTCTTTTTAGAGGGGATTGTTAAAGCGCCGCTTTAGACGGGATTTCACCTTATTCAAAAAAATATATTTTACAAGCATACAATTATAAGCAATTAACATGCCACTAAATTAGCATATAGCGTATAGCGTGTTTACTCTCTGCATGTCGTTATCATACAAATTTAACCAAACGATTTCAACGAGTATATATGAACTCGTAATAAGTCGTCATTCCCGCTTGTCGGGAATGACTGGTAAAGAAGATTCCGGACAAGCCGGAATGACAACACTTGTACATTCTATTTCACGTTATATGCTGCTTTATTCTTTTCAACTTTTATACGAATGAACCTTATTTTTTTGAGATGTGGGAGGGGTAATTTTCAACAATTTGGTGAAATCACCAAACAGGGCTGGTGATTTTACCATATAAAAGATGTTGATTGATCGCTTTTGTAAATTAAAAGCTTTATTATTAAGCTGTTACAGACTGGCACGTCCTTTGCTATAACTAACAATGTTCTATTTCGCAATCAGGGATTTTAATTTACGCCCTGTTTTAATTTAGATGGTTTCCGGCCGAGGTAGAGAGCGCCGGACGCCAAATAACTTCAACTCTAAAATTCAGCATTTAAAAGGAGGTGGTCAGGGGAAAAAGAATGATGATCTTTACAACAGAAGTAGCAGTGCTAATGACAAGGAGGCTCAAGATATGAAAATTATAAGGAGGTACAAACTATGAAAAAAACATTCATTATAGCAATCGCTTTAATGCTGACAATGGGCTTGGCAGTTTCCAGCTGGGCCATCATTGCAGGCACTCCTCATGATGTAAATGTTATGAGGGATACTGGAGATGACCTTGAGAGATGTGCAATGTGCCACACGCCGCACTCAGGCCAAGGATCATATCCGTTATGGAACAGGACTCAAGCATCTCAGACCTATGGTCTTTACACAAGCCCATCTTTCGATATGAAAGATATGGACTCAACGACTGCTGATTATTCAGGGACTGCCGCTCAGAATGACCATTATGCAACTACCCATTGCATGGTATGTCATAATGGAGTAACAAGTTCACTTGTTAACTATCCAGGACCAGGCTCCCCCGTAAATACTGGATACAACTTTGACAGCTCTTTGCTTCAATCCGGCAAATCAAATCTCGGCAGCGGCGCTACAGGCATGAAGGACGACCATCCTGTCATGTTTACTTATGATCCGACAGAAGATGCTGACAACAACGGATTCAGGGACACTTTACCTTATGGAAGCGGAAGCAGAAAAGCTATTTTTGGAGCGGAGGGTACTTATCCGATGTTTACTAAGGACGGCATCAGCTATAACCAGTTTGAATGCGCTACATGCCATTCGGTCCATGATACTGTTGACTATCCGAACAAGTCTATGGAAGACGGCAAATCAAACGGAACACAGGTCTACTTCCTCAGAGGCGACAATACAGGATCAGGCATGTGTCAGGACTGTCATGTTAACAGGTAATTTAAAATATTATAAAGGAGGGATATAACTATGATAAAAATAAATCGTAGAGATTTTTTAAAGGGTTCAGCCGCTATCGGCGTAGCTGGAGCCCTGAGCGGAACTTTACTCAATACTCTTAAGCCCTCAAAAGCTTACGCTGAAGAGTCTGCCGCTACATGGACGCCGAGCATGTGCCTTGGTTGTACAACATGGTGTTCAGTAGAGATCAAGACTCAGACTGATACAGGCGTTACAAGGGCTGTTGATGTAAGAGGAAACCAGAATGCAAATACACATAACGGCTATGTCTGCCCGAGAGGCCGTCTTGCTTTACAGGAAGTATATGATGCAGACAGAATAAAGACTCCCATGAAAAGGACCAACGCTGTAAAAGGAAGAGATGCTAATCCAGGTTTTGTTCCAATATCATGGGATGAGGCCATGGATTCAGTAGCCACAAAGATGCTGGATCTCAGAGGCACAGCCGAAGGCCACAAGCTTGTAATGATAAGAGGAAGATACACGGCTGCGCAAACAGCGCTTTTTGACAGTATCTATGCTGTATACGGCACGCCTAACTTTATTACTCACAGCGCTATCTGCGCAGAGGGTGAGAATTTCTCAAGGCAGATCTGTAACGGCGCATGGGGCTACGATGACTATGATATCGACAATGCCAGATACCTTATGCTCTGGGGAGTCGATCCAGTATCATCCAACAGAATGGTAGCCGGCACTATCGCCAAGCTCGGCGAGCTTATGAAACCTGTGTCAGAGGGCGGCAATAATTTAAAGGTCGTCTCAATTGACCCAAGACTTCATACAACCGGCGCAAAGGCAAACAGATGGCTGCCGCCAAAACCCGGAACAGACGGCGCCTTGGCCCTCGCAATGGCACATCATATTCTGACTCAGGGTCTGTGGAATGCTTCCTTTGTAGGCACCGGCACAGCGAGCTTTGTAGCAAACACCACTTATGCAGGGACATTTACTGAGCTCGGCACAAAGGGTCTTATAGAGTGGTGGAATACAGAACTTAAGGACTGGACACCTGAAAGGGCAGAGCCCATTACTGGAATACTCGCTTCAACGATTAAGACCGTAGCAGAGGAGTTTGCGGGCAAAGGTCTTACCGGCGGCGACGATGAAAAAGCAAGGGCTATCTCCTGGCTTGGACCCGGCGTTTCAATGGCTCCAAGAGCGGCTTACTCAGGATGGGCGATCCTTGCATTAAACGGTTTGGTAGGTTCTTTTGACCATACCGGTGGTTCGCTTCCTAACTTACCGTCTGTAAGCGCTTACCAAAGCAGTACTCCATCAACATCTGCATACACGGATCTTACAGGCTATACTGCATATAAAAAGCAGCGTTTTGACTTATATGCAACATCCGG
>JAGVGM010000187.1 GCA_020057065.1 Thermodesulfovibrionia bacterium | reverse complement strand
GTATGTCCTCTACAACGACATGTTGTGGAGGATCATATGCCCGAAGCACAAATGAGGTGTCTATGTACGGCAGAATACCGGACATAGACCCTCATTTCCTTACCAACAAGGAGCAAGGGGACTGGGCGGAACAGATCATCTTGAAGGCAATCAACGACAATTCTCCAGATTTCAGAGCCGAAAAGTACGGACGGTCTGACTCTCTCGCCGCAGGAGATCCAGGTTTTGAGGACTTCTATGTGGCCTATCAGGAAGAATTGAACACCATAGGCAAACGTCCAGATATCCTAATCTTCAAAAGAAGTGATTTTGGAGAGGCTGAACTAAACCTTGATGATGACGAAACGGTATCACGGTCTGTCGCTGCTATCGAGGTTCGCTCAAGCTCTTTCCTCGCAAAGCGATACAGTGAATTCATGGAAACAAGGACCAGTCAATCTGTAAAGCGCTGCATGGAACTGAGAACCTATTTGCTCGCAGAGCGGATGCGTACACTATTACAGCAAAAGAGTCCTGAAATCCTCTCACTGATTCAAAACTCTAATGAACAAACGTTCAGGAACTTGGACTTTAGGCTGTGTTCCTGGTCATCATCTGCGGAGCTAAGGGAGCTTTCGGAATTACTTCGTGATTTAAAGGGGCAAATAAAGGTACTACACAAGCGGGACTATCTCAGCATAACCCCAAAAATAGAAGACCTTGCGCTGGTGAATAGATGGATTCAGCGCTTCAATGTACGCCATTTTTATCTACAAGTATTTTTTGACAAAGCTTATTTAATTTCATTTCGAGATATTCTTTCCACTGCTTCCGACCCAGCCAAGGAAGATGTCGTATTTTCTGTAGAACAGGATATTAAGAATCAAGGCAAAACAACCATCAAGATCAATGTCCAAGTTGGCAAAGAAATTCTCGGCCGCATTGATATGCCTGAACACAAATCGGCAATGAAGGAATTGGATCGAGGCAGACTCCTATTTTACGTTACCTTCCAGAATGGCCGAGGATACTTAGATAATGAAGTTTTCAATGCGGGAATTATCAATGGATAACGGGCCCATAGAAAAATATACCTCCTCAGTGGGTATGGCCCACCGGCGCGATTACGGTCAATTCTTTACGCCGTTCGATGTGGCGGTTTTCATGTGCCGATGGGCAGTATCGCATGGGGCGAAAGAGATTTACGATCCATCCTTTGGTCTCGGCGCGTTTTTCACAGCCGCGAAATCCATTGATCCATTGGTGTCTTTCCGGGCTTCTGAAGTGGATCAACGCATCCTTGATTTCTATTTCCAGACCAACGGAAGCTCCCCGGCGCTGCATATAGCCCGCGAAAACTACCTTTCTGCATGGAACCAGAGCCATTCGGCTATTGTATGTAATCCGCCCTATATGCGTTTTCAGTTGTTTAGCAACCGCGACGTTGTATTTTCGTCTTTTAAGCAGCACCTTCAATGCAGCTTATCTGGGTACACGAATATTGCATCAGCATTTTTGATAAAGTCGCTCTCTGAACTGTTGCCTTCTGGACGCCTTGCCTATATCATGCCCCTCGAATTTTTGAATACAGGATATGGAAAAGCGATTAAATCGCGATTGATTACGAACGGATTGCTGAAAGCACTCATCAGAATCAATCCAGAAAAAGATGTTTTCCCGGATGCAACAACATCAGTTGGTATTATACTTGTAGCAAAAGATGGAACGGCTTCACCGGTTAAGTTCTACACAGCTCCAAATCTTTCATGCTTATCATACTTACTTGAAACTAATCCTACAAGAGAGCTATCTAGTCATGATTTGAAACCAGAAGACAAGTGGTTAAAGCACTTTGATGAAAGACATTCTAACTTCAAGTCTCGTAATCTAGTTACTATTGATACATACGGTGCATTCAATCGAGGCATCGCTACAGGAGCAAATGAGTTTTTTGCGATGTCAAGAAGTGACGCTAAGCGTTATCATCTCCCACACGCCACTTTTTTGCGCTGCATAACGAAAAGTGCTCAAGTTAAAAAGAGCATATTCACAGAGCAGGACATGAATGCTTTGGAGGCGGGCGACTTTCCTGTATTACTTCTCAATGTGAACGGTGCTGTGTCTGGCGTTGTGGCTGACTACTTAAAATATGGAGAGGAATGTGGTTATCACGAACGATATCTCACAAAAGTTCGGACTCCCTGGTATAAGTTGGAGAAAAGAACTCCTGCACCGCTGCTCTTCGGTGTTTTTTCAAGAGAGCGGTTCAAGGTTATTAGAAACCTAAGTACTGCGGTCAATCTTACGTGCTTTCACGGCTTTTATCCAAATCTTTTTGGGAAAGGCATAATTGATGTTTTATTCCTGTATTTCCAGTCACGATCTGCCCGGAGACTCCTTGAACTCAATATGCGGCGATATGGTGACTCGCTTGATAAATTTGAACCCAATGACCTGAATCAGGCATTGGCTCCATCACTTGATTGGTTCTCTCGGTTGTCGCAGGATGCGGTCGCTAAGGCGCTTGAAGCGTGCAGACAAGGCAACCCTCTTCCAGCTTATATAGATGAGATGTTTGATAAACTAATACTTGAAGCCGAACAGCAGCATCCAGAGGAAGGCACTGCGCGCCGCCTCTGATGCTTAACGTTTCGCAAGAAGGAAATTATTATGAGCGGATTCCACGCTTTTTCATGTGAGTAACTCTTGAACCAACGGCAGCTTGCCGAGGTAATTGCAAAATGAGGCGTAGGTTGGGTGGTTCCGGGCCGCAAGGCCCGGGTTCACCCAACAATTATACCATTATTCCAAGATGTTGGGTGAACC
>JAGVGM010000305.1 GCA_020057065.1 Thermodesulfovibrionia bacterium | reverse complement strand
TGCATACATATCGCCGGCCCAGAGATAACCTGCCTCAACAAAGTAAACAAGGTTTGTGTCGAGCTGAAGCTCGGCCTTTGCGTCAAGTTCAACACCGATCGCTTTGGAGTCCATATCATCGGCGCCGCTTACTTCCTTAACTGCTCTGAGGTAGTAGAGATCGCCTGAAAGCGTCAGGTCGGTCATCGGCTTTGCAGTAACGCCTGCATTAAGGTACCAGGTATTGTTTAAACCTGTGTGCTTACTGCCTGATGCTGCAATGGCCTTATATTCATAGATGTAGGTATAGTACTGGTTATCGCCCAGGTAATTTAAATAACCTTCATACTTGTCATCTGTATCAATTTTGTCGCCGCTTCCATATGCAACATTGGCTCTGACTGATACCGGTCCGGCAGGTATTACTGCACCAAGCGTTGCTGCATAACCGCGTAATTTAGTATCATCGGCTGCGGTAGATGCGCCGGTTTTACCCCACTGGTATTCGAGGTCGCCTTTTATCTTTGCGCCGCCAAGATCAGCATCGGCTCTGACGCCGATATTGGTAAGCCTGGCACCATGCTCGTTTGCATCTTTGTCGTGCCAGCGTAAATGAGTAGCGTCAGCGCTGAGATTTACTTTGCCGATCGGTGTGCCATATGCAAGAACATATGCATCTAAATCATCGTTTTGAGAGGTGGTATTCTCAAGCAGTTTAATTGTAAGAAGGGTTATGTTCCCGTCACCTACAGGTATTACGAGCGCTATTGCGTCGTCACCGAATTTTGTGTGGTCAAAGAACAGTTTGTTGCCGAGAGACAGGAGCATATGACCTGCCTGAAGGGTTGCGGCCTTTCCAAAGCTGTGTGAGATGTATGCCTGACGGATAGCCATTGAACCGGCTTTGGAATCAACGTTTTCCCATGTCCAGGTATCTCCACTATCGCCGGATTCAAGCTCTATTACACCATAGGTGTTAGGAGATACGGTAGCCTTTGCGCCTAATCTTACTCTCTGGTTATAACTTGAGTTGTGGTCGCTGCAGTCGCTGTTACTTGTAAGGCTACAATCTACATCGTCGCTTTTGGTATTAGCAAAATCGCTGAGGTTATCATTTATTTCACCTCTAATCCTGATGTCGCCGTTCAGATCGATCTGAGTGGCTGCGAATGCTGTTACTGTTAATGCAAGAACAGCTATTACGCTTAATAATACTAAATACTTTTTCATTAACTTCCTCCTTTTTAAGGTTTTTGTTTTTAGATTTATAATAAAAATCCCATCCCGATGCTTCGGAATGCAGGATGATTGTTTTCTTAAGCTATCACCCCCTTTTATTATTGAGTGTTTATGATGTTATAAATTGTGAAATTTAGTATCCCTTTTAATAAGCTTTAAATTTATACCACTGTGACATAACAATAGTCAAGTGCAATGTACTTGAAAATCTTTCAAAGAACAATATTAAACACTTGTATATATAGCAAAACCCGAGCCAGAAGAGAAGTCAGAAGTCAGAAGTCAGAAGTCAGAAGTTAAAAAGATAAGAAAATAAAAGGGTTATAGGAATTTTAGTTAATTGTTAACCCTCAACTTTCAACTTTCAACTTTTAACTAATTGTGTTGTTCATGCAATGATAATGATGTAAAAAGGACACTCTTATATCTTCTCTACATCTGATGCATTAATAGTCAGCGCTACTCCATGCCGCAATACATCAACGGAGAGTACAAGGAGGTGTTTATCGAGTTTTTCAACAAGGATGCCTTCAACGCCGCTTAATGGACCTTTTATTATTCTTACTTTTTGACCTTCATTCAGATAGGGGTAATGGTCGAGAGCCGCTTTATTTTCTATGAGCCGCTGCAATGATAGTATCTGTTCATCAGGGATCGGATCGGGCTCACCCGGTAAGGTGCATAACAACCTGACTACGCCTTTTACTTTCAGGACACTTAGCATGCTCTGTGAATCTTTTGATATATTTACAAAAAGGTAGCCCGGGAAAAGAGGAAACGCAATTATTTTTTTCCTGTCTTTCCATTTCCTGAGCCTTTCTACTGTCGGAAGAAAGGCGTTAATCCCTTTTTGATTCAGTCTTTCAATGGCCTGAAATTCATGGCGTGATTTTGTATGTACCGCGTACCATCTTTGAGGTAATGTATTAGAGGGTTCCATATTTTATTTAGGAAATAAATCCGAAACTCGAAGCACGAAATCCGAAACAATAAAATAAATTCAAATATCAAAACTATAAGCTAATCTGAAAACTTTTCTGTTTCGGAATTTGTATTTTGGTTATTTGGGTTTGTTTCGTATTTCGATATTCGTATTTCTAATTTAAATGTTACTCCTTTCACCTGTAAACTAAATCAGTTTTGTGGTATCAATATTACGCAGTAGCCGGCTGCGCTTCTTCCCCTTTTTCTTTAAAAATTTCGGTGATGCTGGTGACTTTAATATTGGCTGCCTGCAGGGCCTTCTGTATATCCACAGCCTTGGCATCCTGAACTTTTAACATATAGTTGACGTCCATAAATCCTCCTTAAATCAAGTTTCTCCATTCTAAATAATATTCATATTCAAATCAAGTTCATATTAATTTGCTTCAAAGGTATAGTTTAAAAAATCTCCCCGCTTCCCGTTGCAATGCTTCGCGGCAACGGGAGCCCAGCCTCTTTGCCAAAGAGGGGAACACACCCCTAACCCCTCTTGATAGAGGGGAATAATGTCCCCCTTTGAAAAAGGGGGATGAAGGGGGATTTTTTCAATAAATTTTTATACGTTACCGTACCAACGCCGAAACCGGCACCACTGTAACTTCATTATTGTTCTGCAGCATTATTTGCAGAAACTCCAGGGTATTCTTTCCTGGATGGGCCAGCAATACGGCATAACCTTTTTTGTTTGCGATGTTGATCAGTTTTTTCCATTGCAGTTCGATCCCGGAAGGATCGTCGTTGTCATCAAGGAAAATATCACGCTCCAATGCTTTTATGCCATTCATTTTTGCAAGATGAAAACCGACCGATCCTGAAGCGGTAAGGCTGTCAAGAAAGAAAAATTTTTTCATTTTAAGTTCTGTGATCAGGGTTTGCATAGACCTCTCATCCCGGGTAAATGCAGAACCCATATGATTGCTCACTCCAAGGGCATGCGGTATTGAATTTATATCTTTGTTCAGAGTATCAGCGATCTCCTTATCGGTCATCCATGTATACAGGCCGCCTTCCCCAAGCTTGTAGGATTTTTCCGCCTCCATCGGAATATGGGCTATCACGTCATGTCCAAGCCTGTGTCCCTCCTCTGCTATCCATGCACTATAGGTTTGCCGGGGCAGGATGGAAAGTGTTAAGGGAGCCTTCAGTGCCAGAACCTCTTTGGCAACATTTTTATTTGGGCCCAGGTCGTCAATTATAATTGCAACCTTTGGTTTGACCGGTTTAGGCAGAACCTTTTCTGCCCCTTTATCATGCTTTGTTATTCGGGGAGCGACCTTCGGCTTTTTTTCTTTTCCGAATTCTTCATAAAGGGTAAAAACAGCGATGATAATAAAAAAAAAGATGAGAATGGAATGATGTTTTCTTTTTTTTGGCTTGCTCAAGTTGTAAACCTAATAATCACTTATAAATCCAAAGTTCATGAAAAATCCGAAATTAGAAGCACGAAATACGAAACAAATTCAAATAACCAAAATACAAAATTTAAAACAAGCCATCTTCAAACGAGTTTCGAATTTCGATATTCGTATTTCGGACTTTGTTTTCATCGGGTCATATCAAACACCTCAACTCCGGGAGGCGGATTAAATATGAAGATAGAATCCTCAAGACCGGAATTGATCTTTATATCTCCGAATTCGATCATGACGATGTTGCCGTATTGGTCGATAGCGCTAAGCGATTTTACAGGAAAGCTTTCTGAGCCGGTTTCGACAATTATTTCCCGTATGGTACCCATTCGCTTTTTGGGCTTAAGGTTAAGATGACCCTGTTCCGCATGCGAGATGTCAAAATCGGTCTTGAGATCATCGAGACTGCTTAATAACGCTATCGGGACCTGGCTGTAAGTTTCTTTGCTGAATCTGGTCTTGATCGCCTGTTTCCGGGATTTTTTATATAGCCATGTATCGGTATTGTTTATGAACACCTTTTCATCACGGGGCGCTTTATATTCCCACATAATAGCATGAGGCTTTTTTATGTAAAATGTGCCTGCATATTTTTCTGTTTTTTCGAGATCCTTGAGATAACTTGTTTGAGAAAATGTACCTTTCAAGTCGTTAATAGCAGAGAACTTTTTTTGTATGTCATTGACCATGTCGTCGGTAGTTGCAGCATGAACAGAAGTAACAAGTGACAAGTGACAAATGACAAGCAATAAATTTGAAATTTGAAATTTGAAATTTGAAATTTCATTACCTCCTCTTCCAGAGTATTTCTCTCGGTTTCCCTGCTTCGACGGGAGGACCGACCACGCCTTCTTCTTCAAGCATCTCCATGATCCTTGCGGCCCTGTTATACCCTATTTTCATCCGGCGCTGAATATATGAGATCGATGCCTGCCCGGTGGAAAGCACAATTTCTCTTGCCTGCAAATAGAGGTCATCTTTATCCTCAGATACAGCTTCTTCCCTTGATCCAATTGTGAGGCCCTCAAACAATGTGTAATCCGGGCCGCCTTGCGCCCTTATAAAATCAACAACGCTTTTCATCTCCTCTTCACTGACATATGCGCCATGGATCCTTTTGATCTTTTTGCCCGGACTGACAAAGAGCATGTCGCCTTTGCCGAGTAATTGATCTGCACCGTATGTGTCAAGGATTATCCGGGAGTCCAATTTCGATGAGACCTGAAAAGATATCCTTGATGGGAAGTTAGCTTTTATTATTCCCGTTATTACATCAACAGACGGTCTTTGCGTTGCCAGGATCAGGTGTATCCCTGCGGCCCTTGCCATCTGGGCCAGACGTGCAATAGAGTCTTCCACTTCATGTCCTGAAGCAAACATAAGGTCGGCAAGTTCGTCAATGAAGATAACGATATAGGGGAGAGGTTCTCTTTCAATTGCAAAATGAGATTCAGGACCTGACTCCTTAATCTCGAATTTCGAATTTTGAGTTTTGAATTTGCTATTGTATGTTTCGATGTTCCTGGCCCCTGATTCTGCGAGAAGCCTGTAACGCCGCTCCATCTCAAATACCAGCATCTTCAGCGCATTTGAAGCTTCTTTCGGCAGTGTAATGACCGGCATGAGCAGATGCGGAATTTCAGCATATGCGGACAGCTCAAGCATCTTGGGATCAATCATAAGCATCTTAACTTCTTTTGGAGTTGCCCTGTATAAAAGGCTTAATACGATGCTGTTCATTCCAACGCTCTTACCGGAGCCGGTTGCTCCTGCAATAAGAAGATGAGGCATCTTGCCCAGGTCTGCCATGACAGGTGTTCCGAATATGTCTTTTCCGAGAGCGATGGTCAATTTTGAAGGGCTTTTTCTGAATATGTCAGAGACAATAAGCTCTTTCAGGCATACATCGTCCCTTTCCTGATTTGGCACCTCGATACCGAGCGTGGACCTGCCATGTATTGGTGAAATGCGGATACTGGTTGCCTTCATCGCCATTGCAAGGTCATCTGAAAGAGACATGATTTTATTTATCTTGATCCCCGGCGCAGGTTCGAATTCAAACATGGTCACAACCGGACCGGGTGACACATACGTAACTTTACCTTCAATTGAATAGTCCTGAAGTTTTTTCTCAAGAAGTTCCGATTGCTGCAGGAGTTCTTCTTTTGAAGGCCTGGATTTTGAAGGGGCGGGGTCTTTCAGAAGATCGACACCCGGCAGTTTGTAATCTCCTTCAACTTTTCCTGCGGGTTTAGTAAAGCGTTTTTCTTTTGTTGTTACTTCGCCTATAAGAGGCAGCGTTTCCTGAATGCCCGGTATTTCCGGCAGCTCAATTGTCTCTGCTATCTCCGGCCGGGCCGTTGTTTTTATTATGGCGCTCTCTTCTTTTATTTTAGGTTGATCGTTCTCTTTCTTTTTAGCGTTTATGGCAGATATTGCCTGAGTGCTTAATATGAACTTGCTTTTGGTCTTTCTTGCAAGGTCGGCTACTGAGAACTGGATGATATACATTAGAGATATTAGCGTTAATGTCGCAAAGAGCAGAAAAGAACCTATTGATGAAATGATCTTATTGGTCATCTCTGTGATAAGAGTTCCTGCGGCGCCTCCGGAAGTACTGCCGGCAAAGAGTGTAAAAAGCGAAGATGTTGAGATAATCAATATGATGACTGTAATAATAAATAAAACAGGTTTCTGGCTTGCTGACTTTGCAAAAACCTTTTTTATTCCAAATATCAAAAATATCGCCGGAATTATATAGGATGAAAGGCCGACAGCCTGCAGAAGTATTTCCGATAAATTGGCTCCAAACCTGCCGAGCCAGTTCTTTAATTCGTGTGTATTGGTGAAAATGGATTGGTCCCACTGATTGTGGCTTACTATGCTGATGATCACAACGAGACCCGCCAGAATCGCAAGGATGCCGATAATCTCTTCTTTTATCCTGCTTTCCCTCTCCATATCGCTGATATGATAACAAAAGCAGGCAAAAAACGATAATAAACAAGACACCATTACATATAATAAAAAAGCACAACTGCTCCGAAGATGATCCGGTATACGGCAAAAGAGTCAAAGGTATGTTTTGTGATAAAACCAAGGAATGCACTTATAACAAACAATGCCGAAAAGAAGGAGACAAAAAAACCAACTGCGAAAATAGGCAGATCATTGGCTGATAGATAGCTAATGTTTTTTAGCAGGTCGTATGATGTAGCAGCAAACATGGTGGGTATTGCAAGGAAGAAGGAGAATTCTGTAGCGACTTTGCGTTCTAAGCCGAAGCACATAGCGCCCATTATTGTTGCACCGGCCCTTGAAACACCCGGGAATAGCGACAGGGTCTGTGCCATGCCGATACCGAAAGCTTGTTTAAACGAAACAACATCCATATCCATGACAACCGGTTTTTTTACAACTCTTTCAATTATAAGTATCGCAATGCCGCCGACAATTAGCGCTATAGCAACGGTTATTGGATTAAACAGGTAATGTTTTATAAAGGAATGTGCCATAAGCCCAAAAAATGCAGAGGGAAGGAATGCTATAAGGAGATTTAACAGAAAGCGGTTTGTTTTTTCTGTGCCGATACCTTTTACAGTGGATGATAATTTTTCACGATATATCCATACTACAGCAAGGATCGCACCAAGCTGAATAAAAACCTCAAAGGTATTTGCCATGCCACCGGTAAAGCCGAGTATGTCGCCGGCAAGGATGAGATGGCCTGTTGATGATATTGGCAAAAATTCGGTAATGCCTTCAACTATACCGAGTATTGCTGCCTTAAAAATTTCTGAATCCATGAATTACCGATTGTAACAATTTGCAGCGGTTTTTTCCCAATCAGTTAAGCAGGCTGTCAATTTTAAATGCCGTTTGTTAAAATCCTCACCATAATGAGCAACCCGGCTCGTAAGCCTTCAAATGACAAAGAGAAAAAGAGCGAGCTGTTCCGCTATTTTGGGGTAGCGAGCACTGTCGGGATAAATCTTGTTATCAGTACATTTATAGGCTTTGCAATCGGGTACTATCTTCTTGATAAATATTTTGACACATTCCCCTGGCTTACCGTTGTATTTACGCTTCTCGGGATCGTGGCCGGGTTTATGTACTTATTTAAGGTTGCATCCAAGATGAGCAATAAAAATAATGAATAGAGGAAGGGTTCAAGGGCTCAAGGATTTAAGTGATGGAAATTCTTAAAGGAGTACTAAAGAAAAGCATTTTCATTATCCCCCCTTTAATAATGTTATCTTTCTTTATTGAGACCCGGAGACTGCCGCTCGGCATTTTTTTGGGGTGGTTATTCGGCATTGTTAATTTGAGGGCGCTTACGAAGAATGTCCAGGGATTGCTCGGCCCCGAAAATGCAACAGGTAAGATAGTGATTTTAAACATTATGAGATTACTGGCCCTCTCTGTTGCCATATTTATGCTTGTGTTTTACAGGATTGTAAATGTAATCGGACTGTTCATCGGATTTACTGTTGTATTCACCTTGATTCTTATTGAGGGATGGAAGGCAGGAAAGTCGAAGTAGAAATAAGCATCAATGATGTTTTAATTAATTTTTTTTATTTGACGTAAAAATAACAGTTGTATTAATGTAGTAAACCATTTTTTCCTGTTCTACCATAAGTTCAAGAAAAAAGTCTGTAAAAAGGGGCAGTTTTTATAGTTCCATGCAAAATATTCCCTTGTAAGATTACAAGGGCAAAAATTTAAAGGAGGTATACATGAGCGGTAAGTACAAAACACCAATGTTGGATGAGCTTGAAAAAGGACCGTGGCCGAGTTTCGTTACAGAAATAAAAAAGGCTGCGAAAACAAGCTCAATGGCAGATGATGAGTTGGGCCAGCTTGAAAAATCGTATGTCACAAAACGCGGATACTGGAAACACGGCGGTATCGTCGGGGTTCTTGGTTACGGGGGCGGAGTTATCGGGAGATATTCCTCCCTGCCTGCAGAATTCCCCGGTATTGCACAGTTTCATACTGTAAGAATTAACCAGACAAGCGGTTTCTTTTATACTGCAAAAGCATTAAAGATGATCTGCGACATCTGGGACAAATACGGAAGCGGACTTACAAATATGCATGGCTCCACCGGTGACCTGGTTCTTCTCGGGACCACTACTGCAAATCTCGAAGCCATTTTCGCTGAATATTCTTCACGCGGATGGGATCTCGGAGGTTCAGGTTCGGCAATGAGAACCCCGAGCTGCTGCGTTGGCCCGGGCCGTTGCGAATGGGCCTGTATAGACACACTTGATATTACATACGCACTTACACAGGAATTTCAGGATGAACTTCACAGGCCTGCATTCCCTTATAAATTTAAAATCAAGACAGCCGGTTGCGCAGTAGACTGCGTTGCAGCTATCGCCCGTGCAGATCTGTCCATCATCGGTACCTGGAAAGGTAATATCCAGATCGATCAGGCAGAAGTAAAGAAATATGCAGATTCAGGCATGAACATCCAGGCAGAAATTGTAGGGATGTGTCCAACCGAATGTATGTCTTTCGACGGAAAGACACTCAAGATCAATGATGTTGAATGCAACAGATGCATGCATTGCATAGCAAAAATGACAAAGGCTCTGAGACCGGGCAAAGAAAGAGGCGCGACCTTGCTGGTTGGCAGTAAAGCCCCGATCGTTGTCGGCTCCCTGCTTTCATGGGTTGTTGTACCGTTCATCAAAGTTGAGTCGCCTTACACAGAACTTATTAAAATGATCCGCAGCATCATAGAGTGGTGGGATGATACTGCAAAACCCAGAGAGAGAATCGGTGAGGTCCTTGAGATAAAAGGCATGAGGCCGTTCCTGGAGCACATTGGCGTACCACCTCAGCCGCAGCAGGTTAAAGCGCCGAGAAAAGACCCGTTCTTCTTCTGGTCAGAAAGCGATTTCAAAAAATAAATAATTAATAAAATAAAAAAAGGAGGAATAAATATATGGCATTACCAACGAGACAAACAGACATTGGACCACCTAAATATGATCAGTTTCTACCGCCTGTAATAAAGAAAAACTACGGCAAATGGAAATATCATGAGGTTTTGAGCGGCGGCACAATGGTGCATGTAGCAGAAAGCGGCGATAAGCTTTTTACGGTAAGGGTTGCATCACCAAGGATTTTAAGCACTGAGACTATCCGTGAAATTTGCGATATGTCAGAGAAATACTGTGACGGATACCTCCGTTTCACAACAAGAAACAACGTAGAATTCCTTGTATCCGACCAGAGCAAATTAGATCCTCTTGTAGCAGAACTGAAGGCAAAAAAATATTCGATAGGCGGGATCGGACCCAGAATCAGTAACGTAGTCCATACACAGGGATGGGTACACTGCCATAGCGCATGTACTGATGCCTCAGGACTGGTTAAGGCGATAATGGATGATCTCTATGAATATTTCACAACAAAAGAGCTGCCAAATAAAGTAAGGCTTGCAGTTGCATGCTGCGTTAACATGTGCGGCGCAGTTCACTGTTCTGATATAGCTGTTGTTGCCGTGCACAGAAAAGTGCCGACGATCAATCATGAAATGGTTTCCAAATCATGTGAGATCCCGACAACAGTAGCATCATGCCCGACATCGGCAATCAGGCCCAATCCGAAAGATAAATCAGTAATAATCAACGAGGAAAAATGCATGTACTGCGGAAACTGCTTCACTGTTTGTCCGCCGATTGACATTCACAAACCGGAAGACGATGGCGTGGCAATAGTAGTGGGCGGCAAGATCGGCAGTCTCAGAACAGATCCGAAGTTCTCAAAGCTTGCCATTCCATTTTTCTACAATGAACCTCCGAGATGGCCCAAGGTTGTTGCTGCAATAAGGAATATCCTTGTGACCTATGAAAAACATGCAAGAAAGCATGAAAGGGTTGGCGAATGGATCGAGAGGATTGGCTGGGAAGGTTTCTTCAATCTGACCGGAATTGAATTCACATTCCAGCATATTGACGATTTTACTTTTGCAAGAGATACATTCAGGACTTCAGCGGCATTCAAGTATTCAAAATAATAATCGTATGTATGGGCGGGTCTCAAACCCGCCCATACTACAATCATAGAAAGAGGTGAGGACATGGAAATAGCAGAATTACAAGACAAGATCTTCGCTTATATGGAAAAGATGAAGGGCAAGAAAAAACTCAAAGAGAAAGATGTTATCAAGGCCCTTGCAGAGGAGACAACAGAGGCCCCGGAC
>JAGVGM010000092.1 GCA_020057065.1 Thermodesulfovibrionia bacterium | reverse complement strand
TGTTAGGACATTCGGATGTCTCAACAACAATGATTTATACACATGTTTTAAACACGCCGGGGCTGGCTGTCAGGAGTCCGGTGGATTGAGAAAATAGCTTTCAGCGGTCAGCTCAAAAGGCAGGGACTAAGGATTATTAAACCTTTACCTCTATCCCGCTTCTCGTTATCTCATCGAGAATAGTTCCGCGCTCAATTTTCTTTAATTGAGACGGAGAAAAACCCAGTACCTCTATTGGATATGGAATTCCCCTGGCTGCCCTGCCAAGGTATCTTGCCCTTTCCCACAAATCCATCGTTTCAAAATCTTTGGATACAACAGCAATATCAATATCACTATCCTCATTGAAAGTCCCTTTAGCCTGAGAACCAAATATAATTACTTTTTGGACATCGATTCCAAGCGATTCAAGATTTCGAATATATCTCGAAACTACTGTTTTAATCTTCTGTCTTGTCTGAGCCATCTTAAAGCTTTCCTCGTCATACTATAAATTTCTTTCGCCTTATTAAGGTTAAAATCCTTTGACATCTTCTTTAAGTCTTCGGGATATCTCGTAACAATGCTAACATTATCTATCTTGTCAATGAAATCCTGAATATCATCAGGAAACAGGATGGATGCTTTTTGAGACAGATAAAGAAGGCTGTGCGATTTTGGAGGAAGCTCCTTTATCTCTGTAGAAATAACAGCCTTAATCATTTTCTCAATTGCAAGATGACACATGAAAACAACATAAATATACCTTTTAGATTTCAACATTGCTTCTGCAGTCTTCAAATCATAATTAGACGTTGCTATCCAGTTTTTTGTAGCATTTGTCATAGACTATAAAATATCATAAGTTGTGTATTTAGACAAGAATTGAGAAGGTTACTGAAAAAATGAGGCAGGTGTGATTTAAAATTGAACGGCAGTTGATGTATACTTTTATGGCTAAGGGACATGGCATGAAATTTAATCCGGATATACATAATCGGCGGGGACTCGCCCTGAGACAAAAATCGCATTTACAGAAGGGTGACCAATCGGAGGGCGACCCGCCGGGTCGCCCCTACATAGGAATGATGTATTACGCCTCCGCCTTCTTTGCCTCTTCTTTCTGAGTAATGATCTTCTGTGCAATATGAGAAGGTACTTCTTCGTAATGAGAGGCCTCCATAGTATAGATCCCTCTTCCGCTTGTCAGTGAGTTAAGCTGGTTCGCATAGGTCAATATCTCCGACATCGGCACAAGCGCCATGATCTTCTGGTTTCCGCCGGCCTGCGGCTCAACACCCTGCACCTTCCCGCGTTTTGAGTTAAGATCTCCGATCACCGCCCCTAAAAATTCATCAGGGGTAATGGCCTCTATCCTTACGATCGGCTCAAGGATAACGACCTTTGCATTCTGGGCTGCATTTTTTAACGCCATTGAGCCGGCTATTTTAAAAGCCATTTCAGATGAATCAACGGTGTGATATGACCCGTCATACAGTGTCACACGAATATCAACAACGGGGTAACCTGCGATCAGACCATCAGGCAATGCATCTATTATGCCCTTTTCAACAGCGGGGATATATTGCCTCGGAATAACACCGCCGACAATGCTGTCCACAAATTCAAATCCCTTTCCTCTGGGAAGAGGCTCTATTTTTATCCAGCAGTCGCCGTACTGCCCTCTTCCACCGGACTGTTTTTTGTACCTGCCCTGCGCGCTTGAAGCAATCCTGATAGTTTCCCTGTATGGTATCTTCGGTGTTTTCATCATAACTTCCACGCCGAATTTCCTTTTGAGTTTTTCGAGCGTAACTTCAAGATGCACCTGCCCCATTCCGGCAAGGATCATCTCTTTTGTATCCGTGTCCCTGTGAAATTTCAGGGTCGGATCTTCTTCGAGCATCCTGTGAAGGGCCGTGCTGACCTTTTCTTCATCACCTCTCTTCGGCTCTATTGCGTATGAGATCATGGGGTCTGAAAGCTTTATCGGGTCAAATATCGTCGGATTGCCGATGTCCGATAAAGTGTCTCCTGTCTGAACGTCTTTCAGTTTGGCAACCGCAGCGATCTCTCCCGGGCCGACCTGACTTACGGGGACCTGCTTTTTGCCTACCAGATAGAAAATATGTCCGATCTTCTCTTTGGAATCATGTGTGGAATTGTAGACCGTTGAGTCCGCTTTTAATACGCCTGAGTATACCCTGAAAAGAGTCAGCTTCCCGGCAAACGGATCTGCGATAGTTTTAAATACACGCGCTGACAACGGCTCCGACTGAATGGGTTTACGCACTACCTCTTCGCCGTTCTTCGGGTTTTTGCCTTTAATAGGGGTAATATTGGCTTTTTCAATCGGTGAAGGAAGACAAAGCGGCAGGATGTCAAGTAATTGCTGAATACCCATGTTCCTTGTAGCCGAGCCGCATACAACAGGTATGAATCTCCTTGTAATAGAGCCTTCCCTGATGCCTTTTCTGATCTCTTCAGTTGTAAGTTCTGCGCCTTCAAGGTATTTCTCAAGCAGTGCGTCGTCCAATTCCGCGATCTTTTCAATAAGGCGTTTGCGGTATTCCTCGGCTTCGGCTTTGAGAGAGTCAGGTATTGCGCCTTCTTTCATATTTCCGTTCTGATACGTAACCGCCTTCATATTTATCAGATCTATTATTCCCTCAAATGCTGCCTCTGCTCCTATAGGTATATTAAGCGGTATCGGGGTTGAACCATATGACTTTTCAATGTCGTCGAGCGCCATCTCAAAACTTGCGGTTTCCTTGTCCATCTTGTTGACAAATACCAGTCTTGGGATCTCATACATACAGGCAAACTTCCATATCTTTTCAGTCTCTGCCTTTACGCCTGACAGGGCGCTTACGATAACAACCGCACCGTCCACTGCGCTGAGCGAGCATCTTGTGTCCTCAATAAAATTGATATATCCCGGGGTATCAATGAGATTTATCCTGTATCCGTTCCAGTCCAAAAAGGCAGTCGCAGATGCAAGAGTTATTTTCCGGTTTATCTCCTCCGGCTCGTAATCCGTGACCGTGTTGCCTTCCTCGATCCTCCCGAGCCTGTCCGTAGCCTTTGTGTCAAACAGCATGGCTTCGACAAGCGACGTCTTTCCGGCTCCGCCGTGTGCGATTACTGCAACATTTCTGATCTTTTCAACCTCTAAGTTCATAGCGTTCCTCCCTTTTTGTATATTTTCAGAATATTGAATACATAATTTCAAGAAGCGTCATTCCCGCTTGTCGGGAATCTTTTCTTTTTCAATTAAATTGTTTGAACGCTGATTCCGGACAAGCCGGAATGACAGAAAGTGCTTTTAAGTAAATTTATCAATAAGACTCAATGTCGCGATATGAAATTAATTTATTATCTCTTCAATGACCGGTTTATATTCCGTCTTTGTTTCAAAACTGCGTGCCCATATTTTTATGAACAGAAAAGACAAAATAAGGGCGCCAAATCCTGCAATAGCGGCGATCAGATCAGAGTTTGTTCCATGAAAATATGTCTCGCCGATATTTTTACCGAATATCGCCCCTGCAATCAATGCAATTAAAGGGATACCGTAAACCATCATGGTTCCTTTCAGATATACCTGGGGTTTGATTGAAACCTTCACGGTCTGCCCCACCTTTGCATGAATAGCATTGATCGCCTCAATCTCAGCGCCTTCACCCTGTGTTTCACATACACCTTTTACCGCGCAGCCTTCACACGTCCCTTTTTTCTGAACAGCGACCCTCGCCATAATGCCGTCTGTTTTTGTGACAATGCCGATTTCTTCAATCATTTTTTAATTTGAAATTTCAAATTTGAAATTTGAAATTATAATTCATCCTCTCAAAAGTTTATATTCAATACTGTCCACAAGCGCCTGATATGAGGCCTCGATGATATTCTCTGATACACCGACGGTCCCCCACTTGTGCGCTTCGTCTCCTGATTCTATAAGAACTCTTACTTTTGCAGCGGTCCCTGCACCAGCGGTTAACACGCGTACTTTATAATCCAGAAGCTTCACATGTCTGAGCTGAGGATAGAATTTTTCGAGCGCTTTTCTCAGGGCATTATCAAGCGCGTTGACGGGGCCGTGTCCTGTTGCTGCTGTGTGTTCCATTTTACCCGCCACTTTCACCATTATGGTAGCCTCGCTCAGAGGGTCTTCTCCTTCTCTTCTTTTCTCTACTATAAGCCTGAAGCCTACAAGATCAAAAAATTTCCTGTGAAGTCCGAAGGTCTTTTTTATAAGAAGTTCAAAAGACGCCTCGGCGCCTTCGAACTGAAAGCCCTGATTTTCAAGGTCCTTCAGTTCTTTTACTATCTGGGCCACTTTCGGTGAATCAGGGTCCACCTTCAATTTGAAATCCTTGATCTTTCTGATTATGTTGCTCCTGCCGCCAAGATCCGACACAAGGACCCTCTGATAATTGCCGACAAGGTCCGGCCTTATATGCTCGTATGTTTCCGGATGCCTTTGAATTGCGCTTACATGTATGCCGCCTTTATGTGCAAATGCGCTGTCCCCGACATAAGGCTGTCTTTTGAAATGTCTCAGGTTGGAGATCTCTGTTACAAAACGGGAAACGTCTTTGTTCTTTTTTAAATTATCATTGGTTATACAATCATATTTAAGCTTTATCTTTAGATTTGGTATTACAGAAATCAGATTGGCATTGCCGCATCTTTCACCTAATCCATTGATCGTTCCCTGCACCTGGGTGGCGCCATTCTTAACAGCAATGATAGAGTTTGCAACAGCGCACTCTGAGTCATTGTGTGCGTGGATACCGAAAGGAATTTGGTGTAGGGGCGAACGGCCGTTCGCCCGTACGGTCTTGAGCTCTGCAATAATGCGTTCAACTTCATGAGGAAGCGTCCCGCCGTTCGAATCGCAGAGAACAAGGCAGTCGGTCCCTCCGGAAACAGCGGCCTCCAAAGCCTTCAATGCATACTCCTGATTTGCCTTATACCCGTCAAAGAAGTGCTCTGCGTCAAAAAATACCTGGGGAACTCTCTTCTTAAGGTAGGCTATCGTGTTATATATCAATTCGAGATTGGTCTGAAGTGAGACCCTGAGCGCCTCCCTCACATGAAAATCCCACGTCTTCCCTACTATGGTCACAACAGGTGTTTTTGCAGCTAAAAGAGCTTTTATGTTCGGATCGTCATTAACTTTATTAGATGCATGATAAGTTGAACCGAAAGCTGCAAGCCTTGCATAACTTAATTTAAGTTTTTTTGCCTTCCTGAAAAATTCTGCGTCTCTCGGATTGGCGCCGGGCCATCCTCCCTCAATATAATGAATGCCGAAATCATCAAGTTTTTCCGTTATGCGCATTTTGTCTTCAACAGAGAATGAGACATCCTCTGACTGCGCGCCGTCCCTTAATGTCGTATCGTACAGCTCTATTTTTTGCATATTTCTACCTTAATTACTCATTATTGATTGTTAATTATTAATTAAAACCTCCGTACTATTTCGCCAATTCAAATACGTCATGCAGTATTTTCACCGCTGTATCTGAATGCTTTACATCGATAACACATGATACTTTAATCTCTGATGTACTTATCATCATGATATTGACCCCCTCTTTTGCAAGGGTCTCGAACATTTTTGCGGCAACACCAAAGTGCGAGACCATACCGACGCCGATAATGGAAACCTTTGCAACATCGGAATTCATATTGACGCCCTTTGCGTATAGCCTGTCAGATACATTTTTAGCGATCTCAAATGCCTTTTTGCTGTCTGCTTTTGAGACCGTAAATGAAATATCAGTGGCTTTCGTGTCACTGCTGATATTCTGGACAATCATATCCACGACTATATTTGATGATGCGATATCATTAAAAATACCGGCAGCAATACCCGGCGTATCCGGCACACCCATTATGGTGATCCGCGCCTGGTTCTTATCAGCGGCAACGCCGGAAACAACGATTTTCTCCATGTCTTTATCCTCCTTTACAACAAGTGTGCCCGGGGCGTAGTTAAAACTTGAACGCACAACAAGCGGAACATTATATTTTTTGGCAAACTCCACTGAACGCCCGTGAAGGACCTTTGCTCCAAGACTCGCCATCTCAAGCATCTCATCATATGAGATCTTATCCAGCTTTCTTGCTTCCTTCACTATTCTCGGATCGGTTGTATATACTCCCTCTACGTCCGTATAGATTTCGCACAAATCAGCATTAAGGGCTGCGGCAATTGCAACGGCTGTTGTATCAGAACCTCCCCTGCCGAGAGTGGTAACATCAGAAAATTCATTGATGCCCTGAAAACCGGCGACCACCGGTATCTTCCCTTCTTTGAGGGCAGTCCTTAGCCTGCCTGCTTCAATATGTTCGATCATTGCCTTTGTGTGTGAACTGTCGGTAATTATGCCGACCTGTCTGCCGGTAAAGCTCATCGACTTAGATCCGAGTTTTTGAATAGCAATAGCGGTCAGAGCGCTTGTTATCCTCTCGCCTGATGAAAGCAGCATATCCATCTCCCTTTCATCCGGCTGGTCCGTTATTTCATGTGCGAACCGTATCAGTTTGTCTGTCTCACCTGCCATTGCGGAAACAACGACGACCACCTGATTCCCCTGCTTTGCAGCCGCTACAACCCTTTCGGCCACTGCCTGTATCCTTTCAGTATTCGCAACGGAAGTCCCGCCGTATTTCTGCACTATAAGCGCCAAATTATCTCTCCTGCATACATAAATTTCATTTTATGGTTTTTTTCTAATAAAATAATCCATTAATTTATATCCCCTGTCAAAGACTTCTATTTTTTTCTTTCTTAGTAGAGATTCATTAAAGGTATAACCTTTTTTCTCGTGTCTTACCCTGCTGTCATAAATAACAAAAGGCACCGGTTCATCAGTATGCGTCCTGATCCGGACCGGGGTTGCATGGTCCGGCAGGAGAAGTATACGATAATCCTTAAATCCCGCAAGCCCCTTCATTATAGTTCCAACAACCTTGGCATCAAAATCCTCTATCGCCTTAATCTTCGTTTTGATATCGCCATTGTGTCCTGCTTCGTCAGGCGCTTCAACATGAACATAAACGAGATCATATTTATTAAGCGCCTTTAGTGCAGCATTCGCTTTGCCGATATAGTTGGTATCAATATAACCTGTCGCGCCCTTCACATTAATAATATCAAACCCCGCACATATTCCAAGTCCTTTTGTCAGGTCAACGGCAGATATAAGCGCCCCACTGAGATTGTATTTATCCCTGAAAACCGGTATGGACAATTTTCTGCCCTGTCCCCAAAACCATAAGCTGTTTGCCGGGAATAATCCCTTCTTTACCCTGTTTTTATTGACAGGATTAGATAATAATATCTCTGCCGACTGCTCCATTAAAATCCTCAGAAGATCCGCTCCTTCCCCTGTCGGCAGATACGCTCCGATCTTCTTTCCGGTAATATCGTGAGGCGGGGTACACTTTATTTTTTCTTTTCCGTTCCTCCATACCATTAAATGGCGGTAGCTCATTCCCGGATAAAAAACAATGTTCTTATCACCCAGTTTTTTATTGATATCTCTAATGAGAAGCTGTGCTTCTTTAGTGGAAACATGACCCGCGCTGTAGTCCTTCATGATCTCATCAGCCCTCCGGCCCCCGCCGGCGAGAGTAACAAGATTGCATCTGAAGGCAACATCCTCCGGCCTGAGTTTTATTCCTCTGTATACCGCTTCAACCGGAGCTCTGCCGCTGTAATATTTTGAAGGGTTGTATCCGAGGATGGAAAGGTTTGCAACATCAGACCCCGGGTCAAAGCCTTTAGGGATTGTACGGACTTTCCCGGGATTACCTTCTGAAGCAAGCCTGTCCATATGGGGCGTACGCGCCTTTTGAAGGCAGGTTTTGCCGCCCAATTCTTTCATTGGCCTGTCCGCCATCCCGTCACCGACAAGTACTATATATTTCATTGTAATTCCTTCTGATGATTTGTGAAATTATATTAACTCTTCTGCTTAATAAAAGAAAGATATCGGGCACTTGTTGTATAGTAAACTTATCTTTAGTAACGGGAGGGCTTGAATAAAATGAAAGATGAAACTTTTCATATACTTGATGTCTTTGCGGAAAAGCAGTACACAGGCAATCAGCTCGCTGTTGTCAGGACAGGAAAAACCTTACCGGATAATGAAATGCAGAAAATTGCAAGAGAGTTCAATTTTTCTGAAACAGCATATATTCAGTCTGACAAAATTAATAACGGCGGATACGACGTAAGGATATTCACGCCTCAGAAGGAAGTCCCGTTTGCAGGACATCCGGTATTGGGGACTGCGTATGTTATTCAAAAAGAGATTATCAAAAAGCCTGTAAAGACCATTCCCATCAACCTGAAGATCGGGCAGATACCTGTCGAGGTGACCATGAAAAACAAAAAAGTGGAAAAACTGACCATGAAACAGATGCAGCCGACTTTCGGAAAAACATTCAACAAAAACCGGATCGCATCAGTTCTTAATATCAGGACCTCAGAGATCGATACAAAATTCCCGGTCGAGGAGGTTTCTACCGGACTGCCATTCATCATTGTTCCCATAAAAACATTGAGCGCAGTCAAGAAAGCAAGAATAACACAAGAGAAATATTTTGAACTAATTCAATTTACTGACGCAAAGGCGATCCTCATCTTCTGTCCTGAAACATACAATACAGAGAATCAATTAAATGTGCGCACGTTTGCAGATTATTACGGGATTCCTGAAGACCCCGCAACAGGGAGCGCAAATGGTTGCCTCGCCGGATATTTAGTGCGGCACAGCTATTTTGGCACTGATCATATTAATATCCGTGTTGAGCAGGGTTACGAAATACAACGGCCCTCTTTATTATTTCTGGAAGCAAAGAGCAATGGAGAAAAGATCGATGTTTATGTCGGCGGAAAAGTTGTAGAGACCGCAAAAGGGATATTAATACAAACGTAATAAATAAAGTTACAAAATCCCCCTTCATCCCCCTCTTTGACAAAGAGGGGTTAGGGGAGATTTTATAAACTGTAACAAAACTTTTTGCGTTTGTATTAGTTGGAAGAAAACTTTTATTAATATGCCAAAGCATATAAATATGGATGCCATAAAAAAACTGGTTTTTCTTTTTGCATTATTATTCCTTCCAGTCCTCACTTTCGCCGATACCGCCAGGGTCTTCAGGGAAAACACTCAATCAATTGTAGTTGTTACAGCGTATAACAGTAAAGGTCAGCCGCTCACCGAGGGGACCGGATTCATAGCAAGCCCGGACGGTGCTATCATTACAAACTATCATGTTATTGGCATTGCAAAGGATATTAAAGTAAGGGCATCAGGCAGGGTAATGAATGTAGAAGGCGTAATTTATTCCGACATAAATAGCGACATTGCAATACTCAAGGTAAAAGGCAGTAACATGCCGACTGTAAGCTTTGGAAATACCGACAAATTGGATCCGGGAGAGAAAGTTTATATCATAAGCAGCTCTGAAGACTCAGGGAACATGATTTATGAGGGAAAATTCAGGAGAACAAGAACGATCTCCCAAGGGATCAGACTTATAGAAATTACAGCCCCTGTCTCGCAGGGAAGCAGCGGCAGCCCTCTATTTAATGCTAATGGTGAGGTTATTGGCATTGCAACATTTTTAACGAAAAGAACCGAAAACATCATCAGCGCAATATCTTCTGAGTTCTTCAGGGACAAATGGAAAAGCAATAAACTGATAGCGATAAAAGACATAATCAAAAATTACAGGAATACGGCTGAGTACTGGTTCTATCTCGGGTACTATCTTTACGAAGCCGGCGCATACAAAGAGGCGGCAAATGTTTTAAAAGAAGCGATACGCCTTAAACCCGGTTTTGGAGACGCATACTATTATCGCGGCATTGTATATGAAAAGCTGGGCAGGGATAAAGAGGCGGCAAAGTCATACAGAGATGCTATAAAATCAAAAGCTCATTTTACCGATGCATATTTCAGTCTCGGTGTGATATATGGAAAGCTCGGCATGTATAAAGAGTCGCTTGAGGTCCTGAACCGTGCTGTAAGTATTGAGCCGGATTTTTCGGATGCATACTACAATATGGGTGTCGCCTATGAGAAATTGAGTATGTTCAAAGAGGGGATCGAGGCCGGCAAGAAGGCCGTCGGCCTTAAGCCGGATTTTACAGATGCATACTACAATCTTGGTATCGCTTATGAAAAAACAGGAAACTATATTAAAGCAATAGAGGCTTTCCAGACAGTCTTGAAATTTAGGCATGACTATGCAGAGGCACACTACAATCTCGGTATTGTATATTTACTATTAAAAGATAAAAGCTCCGCTATGGAAAGATATAACATATTGAAAAACATAAACACCCAATTGGCTAATAAATTACTGGGTCTTATTTACTGATAACACCGCTTTATCATTTAATCCTAAAAACGGCAGTCAGCCACTGATTGACGCGGATTTTAAATGAGTTACAAGAAGTTCAGATCTCACCTTTTGGGTGAATCACAAAATAAATATAAATTTTTGTTCTATCGGTGTTAATCTGTGTTTATCTGTGGCCAAATGCTTTTTAATAGGTTAATTGATTATGCCGATTTACTTTCAATAAATCCCCCCTAAAAAGTACAGTTCCTTATTTTCTCTTATCCCGCTTTTTTAGTTTTTTCTATGAGCCTCTTGCAAAAGTCTTTATTCGTCATTCCCGTGCTTAAAGCACCTACTGTTGGAGGTCTTTATCGGGAATCCAGTATTCTTTAAAACCAAAGACTTCTGGATACCCGCCTTCGCGGGTATGACGGCAAAAGCGATTTCTTCGATACATTTGCAAGAAGCTCCTATAACAAGACTTTAGAAATTTAATATCACAAATATACATACGGACAACTTAAAATATAATAAATATTGACACTTAAAGTATTTTAGTGTAATATATATTTACACTTACTTGATCTTTTAAATCTTTTTAACTATGTTGAATATTCAGATAATTTTTTCTTTATTAACTTTTTATAAATTTAATTATGATACTCCTGCAAGGATATGCTAACAACAAAATTATTTGAAGGGTGGTGCAAAAATGTGTAAAAGAATATTCTTAATGTTGATATTCATATTTATTCTATCAGGCATTGCCATAGCAGATACAAATAAATGGAGTAGGATCGGGCCTGATACAAGTATTATCCGAACATTGGCAATTAATCCTGACACTCCAAGTACATTATATGCCGGCACAGATGCGGGTATCTACAAGAGCACTGATAGTGGTACAAGCTGGACCACTATTAACACAGGACTTTTAATTACTGATGTCTATTCATTGGCAATTGATCCAAATACAACAAATACTATTTATGCCGGCACTTGGATAGGAGGAGTTTATAAAAGCACTAACGGCGGTGCAAACTGGTCTGCTATTAATACAGGATTATCAAATAAGATTGTACAGACTTTGTTGATTGATCCTAATACTACAAGCACTCTGTATGCCGGCACATGGGGGGGCGGTGTATTTAAGAGCACTGATAACGGCTCAAATTGGGACGCTATCAATACAGGTTTGGTAAGTACACATATCTATGCTCTGGCGATAGACCCCGATACCCTAAATACTATATATGCCGGTACATGGGGCGGCGGCATATTTAAAAGCATTGATGGGGGTGCAAACTGGGCTGCTATTAGCACTGGTTTGCCAAGTACCAATATTTACTCTTTAGCTATCGATCCTAATACATCAGGTACTATATATGCCGGGACATGGGACGGCGGCATATTTAAAAGCACTGATGGGGGTGCAAACTGGTCTGCGGTTAACACTGGTTTGCCAAGTACCAATATTTACTCTTTAGCTATCGATCCTAATATATCAAGCGTTCTATATGCCGGCACATTAGGTGACGGCGTCTACAAAAGCACTGACGGAGGCGCAAACTGGTCTGCCATTAATACAGGCCTATCTAACACATTTGTTTATGCCCTTGTGATCGATCCTGATACCACGAATATATTATATGCCGGTACATGGGGTGATGGAGTGCATAAAAGCACTGACTGGGGCGCTAACTGGTCTGCTGTTTACACCGGGCTCACAAATACCTTTGTCTATGCTCTTGCAATTGATCATAATACCTTAAATACGTTATATGCCGGGACATGGGGCGGCGGAGTGTATAAGAGCTCAGACGGGGGTGCAAACTGGTATACCGTCAACACAGGTCTCACAAATAATTATATCTATTTTCTACGGATCGATCCAGTTACCACAAATACATTATATGCCGGTACATGGGGCGGCGGTATATTTAAAAGCACTGACGGAGGCGCAAACTGGGCTGCTATTAACACAGGTCTCTTAAATACCTTTGTTTATACCATGGCTATTGATCCTGACTCCACAATCACGCTATATGCCGGGACATTGGGGGACGGTATGTACAAGAGCTTGGACGGTGGTGCAAACTGGGTTGCGATCAATACAGGATTATCAACTACTGAAGTCTATTCTCTGGCAATTGATCCTAATGCAACAGGCACGATCTATATTGGCACTGATGGAGGCGTATTTAAAAGCATTGACAGCGGGGCAAACTGGACCGCTATCAATACAGGCCTGATCATTACCGATATCTATACCTTGTCAATTGATCCTTATACTACTAACACTATTTATGCCGGAACATCCGGCGGGGGTGTGTATAAAAGCACGGACAGCGGTGCGAACTGGTCTGCCATTAACACAGGAATAACAAATGGAAGTGTTGTTTTTGATCTTGCGATTGACCCTGATACAGCGAGTACGTTGTATGCCGCTACATTCGGCGGAGGTGTATATAAAAGCACTGACAGTGGCGCTAACTGGTCTGCCATTAACACCGACCTGACGAACACTGATGTGTTTTCTCTGATAATCAATCCTAACTCCACGAGCACGTTATATGCCGGCACTAATGGCAATGGTGTATATAAAAGCGGTTCCGATTTAACGGTAACTTTTCTAAAAAATCCTCCATTATTCAGACGTAGAGGACAGCGCTTTAAAGTTAAGGATACAATAAAAAATCAGTGGGTGACATCCGGCGAATCCACGGTACTTTATTATCTCTCAAAGGATAGACATAAGAGCAGTAATGATATCCTGCTCGTTGGAAACCGGGCGGTACCCTCTTTAGGCGCTGACGCAACCTCAAGCATTACAGAAAAAATAAACCTGCCGAAGGTAACCATACCTGTTGAAACCCCCAGAAGAAGATATTATTTAATTGCGTGTGCAGACGGCAATAATAATGTAGATGAAATAGACAAAGCAAACAATTGCAGGGCCTCGGCAAAAAAAATAAAGGTAACTAAGTAAGTGGCTCTACGGATTTTTTAACGGAGTTTATTTTTTAAGTAAACACGCATCAATTATATTTTCATCAGATTATCTTTATTACAGTAGAATTAATTTAAAGAATACTCCACAACAAAAAAGCAATCGGAGTGATAATCCAGTGACCTGAAAGTCAGCGCTTCGTTGAAGTTAAGCGGATCGAGAGGAAATATATGAAAATATATGGTCCCGTTTTCAAGATTTTCCTGTATCACAACTTTATATTCCATAGTCTCATTCTTCGTCATCGTCTTCTCCTGGTATCTATTCAGCTCTTTACGAATTATTATGTCATTGCACCGATACCTTCACGGTGTTGAACTATTGCCATATCCGCCCCCTGTCAGGGTTATAGTTCCTTATCGGCAATAATATTACATTTCATTAGCGGATTTGTTTTTAGTCGGTATTTTTCTATCGAAGTGGTTACCACAACAAGCAGGAAAAAATATTAAGCAATAAGATTCAGGCAGGTAAAAAATAATTTATCCAAAACTATATACAGCAGCCTCTAAGCGCTTCTTCTAATGCAGACAGCTCTGCTTTTATCTTTACAGGCTGTCTGGAAACTCTCAGGGCATTATCGGGGTCCTTTAAGCCATGACCGGTGAGAGTGCAAACAATCGTATCTCCCTTTTTGAAGTAATTCTGCTTTGATAATTTTATTACACCTGCAAGCGATGCAGCGGAAGCCGGTTCGCAAAAAATCCCCTCTCTTGATGCGATCAATTTATACGCTTCCAAAATTTCATCATCAGTTACCGCTTCAATTCTTCCCCCGGATTCATCTCTCGCAGCCACTGCGCCTTTCCAGCCTGCCGGGTTTCCGATCCTTATTGCAGTGGCAACTGTTTCCGGGTTTGTAACAGGATGCCCAAGAACAATAGGCGCAGCCCCTGCCGCCTGAAATCCGATCATCTTCGGCAGGGAAGATATTTTACCTGCAACATGATATTCCCTGTAACCTTTCCAGTAAGCAGTTATATTGCCGGCATTGCCTACAGGGAGCGCATGATAGAGAGGCGCCTGCCCAAGCTGGTCGCACACCTCAAAAGCCGCTGTCTTCTGTCCTTCTATCCTGTAGGGATTCAGGGAATTAACAAGTACGATAGGATGCTTCTGCACAATATCCTTCACCATCTTTAATGCATCATCAAAATTGCCGTCAATCTGCAGCACCATTGCGCCGTGTATCAGGGCCTGTGCAAGTTTACCCATGGCTATCTTGCCTTCCGGAATAATAACGATACAGGAAATGTTTGCCCTTGCAGAATATGCAGATGCCGAAGCAGACGTGTTGCCTGTTGATGCACAGATTACGGCCCTTGCATTTTCTTCTGCAGCCTTCGAGATTGCAAGGGTCATACCACGGTCTTTAAATGAGCCGGTTGGATTGTTCCCTTCAAGCTTGAAGTGCAGATCTATCTCTTCTTTGATTATTTTATGGATATGGATAGCTTTTATTAAAGGTGTGTTTCCTTCATTGAGAGTAATAACGGGCGTCTTGCCTGTAACAGGGAGAAAATCCCTGTATTGATTGATAAGTCCTTGCCAGGGTTGCATCATTATTCGATTATGTCGCCTTCCACAAGCTCCACATTAATACCCTGCTGTCTGAGAGATTCTATGCCCTTTTCAATATTCTCATTTTCTCCTTCAAGCTCAAGGATCATCTCACCGACTGTTTCTGTCACACGCGCCCTTCTGATATTCGGCATTATGTCGTATTTTTTTGCCATAACAAAGATTACGGGCTCCCGTATGAGTTGCTGTGGAAATGTTAGTTTTACTCTCTTCTTCATAATGAATCCTCTTTTAAGTACGAAAGTTAAGAAGTGCGAAAGCTCTAACGATGCATTTTTACTTACTTACCCTCTTTCTTGCTATCTTATGCCTCCTGCTATCGCCGGGACTATTGAAACCTCATCTCCGTCCTTGACAACGGTTTCCTCATTTTTGAGGAATCTCACATCCTCCTCGTTAACATAGATATTGACAAACCTTCTTAATTTTCCTCCTTCGGATATTCTTTCTCCAAGTCCGGGATACCTTTGGTCAAGGTTATTAATAAGTGATATTATAGTGCCTGCTTCCCCTTCAACCTCGTCTTTACCCTGGGTCAGTCTTTGAAGCGGAACAGGTATTTTTACTTTAACAGCCATTTAATATTCCTCCTTATGGAAATAATATTCTAAAAATCTCCCCTCGCCCCTCTTTTTCAAAGAGGGGATTGCCCCGTTCCCACTTTGAAAAAGGGGGATAAAGGGGGATTTTTTAAATTTCATCTTTCATTTATCTTCTTCAATGTCTCTTCAAAGGACTTAAGATTAGGCTGAATGTGATAAGGTTCAATAGTATGTCCGACTATAGCTTCCTTTGTTTTGAGACCATTGCCTGTGATACAAAGTACTGTCAAGCTGTCTTCCTTAATATATCCTCCCTTTATCAGTTTGATCGCAGAGGCTAATGTTACGCCGCCGGCAGTTTCTGCGAATATCCCTTCCGTCTTTGCAAGAAGCTTTATAGCGTCTATGATTTCCTGGTCCGAGACATCCTCTCCAAAGCCGCCGCTTTCCCTCACAACCTGTGTTGCGTAGAAACCGTCTGCAGGGTTGCCTATGGCAAGAGATTTGGCGATCGTATCAGGCTTCACAGGTTTAATTACATCAACGCCCGCCTTTATTGCAGCAACAATCGGAGAGCAGCCGGTCGCCTGTGCTGAAAATATTTTTGTATTTAATTCACCAATTAGTCCTAGCTGTTTCAGCTCCTTGAAGCTTTTCCATATTTTTGTCAGAAGTGAACCGCTTGCAGAAGGGACCACAACTGCATCCGGGACTTTCCATCCTAACTGCTCGGCAATTTCATAACCCTGTGTCTTTGAGCCTTCAGCATAAAAGGGCCTGATATTTATATTTACAAAGGCCCAGGGATATTTATTTGCCACTTCACTGCAGAGTCTGTTCACTTCATCATAGTTGCCGTCAACAGCGATGAGATTGGGTTCATATACAAGTGACGCTATTATTTTACTGTGTTCAAGGCTGGCGGGGATAAAAATAAATCTCTTAAAACCTCCTGCAGCGCCATGTGCTGAGACTGAATGAGCCAGGTTACCTGTTGATGCGCAGGCAACCGTATCAAAACCAAATTCCCTCGCCTTTGTGAGCGCAACAGCAACCACTCTGTCTTTAAAAGAAAGTGTCGGATGAGTGACTGTATCATCTTTTATATACAGCTCTTTCAGCCCGATGATTTTTGCAAGTTTGTCTGCCCTGATAAGAGGAGTAAACCCTGAATGAAGTCCGCTCGTAGGTTCTCCATCTATCGGCAATAGCTCCTTGTAGCGCCATAAATTATGAGGTCTTGACAGAATTTTCTCTTTTGTGAGAACTTTCCGGATCCCTTCATAATCATAAACTACTTCCAGAGGACCAAAGCAGAATTCGCAGACATAAATCGCCTCAACTGCGTACTCTCTCCCGCACTCCCTGCATTTTAGTCCGTGTACAAAACCCATCTATAGAACCTCCGTATCCTTTTTAGCTGATAGCTATAAGTAGGGGCAATTCATGAATTGCCCCTACAGTTTCATATCTCACAATACTGTTCCGGGATATCCGACAGTACCTTGATCTTTGGATCCTTGCCGCACATGGGGCAGTCTTTATTTTTGGGAATTCTGACCTTCCTGAAATTAACTCCGAGCGCATCATATATCAGTAATTCTCCCTTCAATGACTTGCCTTTCCCGAGGATCAGTTTAAGAACCTCTGTTGCCTGAAGGCCTCCTATAACGCCGGGAAGAACTCCGAGTACACCTGCCTCCTGACATGAAGGCACAAGTCCTGCCGGCGGCGGCTCTTCAAAAAGGCAGCGATAACAGGGGCCGTCTCCAGGGATTATAGTAGTAACCTGCCCTTCAAAGCGGAGAATGGCCCCGCTGACAAGGGGTTTTTTCAGCATTACACAAGCATCATTTATCAGATATCTCGTGGGAAAATTGTCAGTTCCATCCACGATAATGTCATAATCTTTTATCAGGTCCAGAATATTTTTGCTGTTGATCCTCTCTTTTACAGCAATTACGTTGACATCCGGATTCAAAGACTCAAAGGTCTGCTTTGCTGAATCAGCCTTATTCACACCAAGAGTCTTAACACTATGCGCGATCTGTCTCTGCAGGTTGCTGAGTTCTACAACATCGTTGTCAACAAGCGCAAGAGTACCAACGCCAGCTGCTGCAAGGTAATAGCCGACAGGACAGCCAAGCCCCCCGGCGCCGACAATGAGAACTTTTGCATTGGAGATCTTCTGCTGACCCTTGCCTCCAACCTCAGGCAGGATTATATGTCTGCTGTATCTTTTTAGCTGTTCCTCTGTGAATTCCATCAGTCCTCCACCTCTTTTCTTACCTGGACGATCCATTCTTTAGGATTTATTTTTTCCACCTTCAGAACCGAATGTCCGTAATTAAGCATTGCCTTCGGAACACTGCTCGCAGCCTCAGGATAGTCCATTATTATTTCGAGGACCTGTCCAACCTCTATATTTTCAACGGCGAGTTTAGATTTTACCAAAGTGTAGGGACAAACTTCACCCCTTATATCCAAATGTTTATCAACTTTTATATCATTCATGTTAGCTCTCTCCTCCTTCGACTCTCAGATAAACGGTCTTTCCCGAGACGGCAGAAAGCCTGTCAATTTTTCTCAACGCCTGTACCATATCCTTCTCCCTCGCCTCATGCGTCATCATCACTACAGGCACCGCCTTATCTGCCTGTCTCCCCTTCTGGATCATTGATTTAATACTTATATTATACTCTCCCAGTATGCCTGATATCCTTGATAACACACCCGGCTTGTCAAACGCGGAAAAGCGCAGGTAATAACATGTCTGAATATCATCTATCTTTTTTATGCTCAGATCTGAATGTTCAGGAATAATGGTCTTCTGCACTCTGTCTGCGGCTCTGTTTCTGATACCTCCCGCAATATCTGCAATATCGCTCACTACAGCGCTTCCGGTCGGCATCTCCCCGGCTCCCCTTCCATAATATAACTGAGGACCGGTGGCATCGCTTTCAATGTAGATAGCGTTGAATACGCCGTTCACACCTGCGATCATATGGCTGTCCGGCAGCATGGTCGGGTGTATCCTGACCTCAACATCTTTTCCGGACTGTTTGGCGATCGCAAGCAATTTTATTTTATATCCGAACTCTGACGCAAACTGAATGTCCAGAGGCGTTATCTTTGTTATACCCTCGGTGTAAATTTTTTTGAATGAAAATGGAACTCCGAAAGCAAGTGATACAAGGATAGTAAGCTTGTGCGCAGAATCAATGCCCTCTATATCAAAAGTAGGGTCCGCCTCTGCATATCCGAGCGCCTGCGCCTCTTTCAGGGCGGATGAGAAATCAACACCTTCTTCGGTCATCTTTGTCAATATGTAGTTTGAGGTCCCGTTGATGATCCCGTATATACTTTGGATACTGTTGCCTATAAGGGACTCACGCACCACCTTTATAATAGGGATGCTTCCGGCAACAGACGCCTCAAATCCGATATCAACATTATTTTTTTCTGCAGCTTTAAATATCTCCTGACCTTCAGTAGCAAGCAGCGCCTTATTCGCAGTTACAACATGTTTTCCATTTCTTATGGCCTGAAGGATGAATTCCTTCGCAGGGTGTATTCCACCCATAAGTTCTACTACAATATCAATCTCAGGGTCATTCAGTATCGTATTTGCATTACTGATTAAAACTCCAGCGGGAAGCTTAATTCCCCGGTCCCGTTTTGTATCAAGGTCTGCAATATTTTTGAGGACAAGGGGAAAGCCGAGCTTGCGTTCAAGTTGCCTTCCTTTCCTTAAAAGGATCTTGGCCGTTCCTGCCCCGACTGTTCCAAATCCTATGATCCCGATCCTGACTGATTGTTTCTTCAAAGGCACCCCGTACTACTTGTAAGGTTATTATTTCTAAACATTTATTATGCTTTAACCAGTGAGATTTATTCAAGGCTTTACAGGCAATGAATGAAAGAATTTGATTTTTGTTTCTTGTATATGTCATAGTAAACCTGATTTTAGAAGTTTTTGACGAACATGATGCCGCAAAAGCTTTCAATTTTGCGGCTTTTTTATTTGTAAATTGATTCAATTTGTCCTATTAAACAAGTTCTATTAGTTTTATTGGTTTAATTAGTTTTATTAGCTAACCAATGAAACCTTTTTTTCAACCAATTCAACCAATGAAACTAATAGAACCAATTAAACCTTTTATTAATTAAGGAGAAAGATGTACAAAAAATTTTACAATTTCAACCTCTCGGATGAAGTACTTAACGCTGTTTCAGAAATGGGCTTCGAACAGCCTACACCCATACAGGAGATAGCCATTCCTCCTGCAATGGAAGGGCTTGATATTATCGGTCAGGCACAAACAGGCACAGGAAAAACCGCCGCATTCGGCATTCCTATCATTGAGAAAGGTAAACGAGGCAAAACTCCATATGCGATCATTCTTGCACCTACACGTGAGCTTGCAATACAGGTAGCGCAGGAATTAAATAAACTTGGGAAAAACAAAGGCATACTGACAGTCCCTATTTACGGCGGACAGTCTATCGACAGACAGATAACAGCTCTAAAAAAAGGAGTTGATGTTGTCGTCGGCACGCCCGGCAGGGTGATAGACCATATGCGCAGAAAAACACTTGTACTTAAAAATATCAAATTCCTGGTCCTTGATGAGGCTGACGAAATGCTCAACATGGGTTTTATAGACGACATTGAGAGTATTCTCAAGGAAATTCCTTCTGACCGGCAGACCATGCTGTTTTCAGCTACCATGCCAAAAGAAATAGTGCGTATCGCCGCCAAATACATGAACAATCCAAAGAGGGTCTCCGTAGATGTTAGCAGCATAATCTTACCAAAGATCAAACAGGTATTCTATGAAGTCAGAAACGAGGATAAGTTAAAGGCACTGACAAGGCTGCTTGATGTTGAAGAACCTACTCTCACCTTGATCTTCTGCCATACAAAGACAGAAGTAGACGAGGTATCTGTTAAACTCCAGCAGATGGGATATTATGCAGGTGCGATACACGGAGATTTTACGCAGTCTCACAGGGATGAGATGATGTATAAATTCAGAAAGGGCGATATTGATATCCTTGTTGCAACTGACGTTGCTTCAAGAGGACTGGACATCACTGACGTATCGCATGTAATAAACTACAGCATTCCTCAGAACCCTGACAGTTATATTCACCGCATCGGAAGGACCGGAAGGATGGGCAAGTCAGGTATTGCAATTACCTTTGTCACACCGAGAGAGTTCAGACAGTTAAAGCAGATAGAACTGTCTGCAAAGACAAAGATCAATAAAGGTAAACTGCCTACAATATATGATGTGAAAAAAGCCCGTGAGCAGGAAATACTGAATGAGATTGATAATGCACTCGAAATTGGAAAGCATACCGAATACGTCCCTCTTGTTAAAGATCTTTCCAACAAGTATCCGCTGCATGACATAGCCGCCGCAGCATTAAGTCTTATGTTTTCCAGTATTGACGTTGATGAAATTGAAGAAATCGGCAAGCCGGATTTTTCCTCAAAAAATAATTACGCAAGGCTATTCATGACCATCGGCAGAAATGACAAAATAAAGGTTGGAGATATTGTGAAATCCATTGCATCAGGCGCAAATATTTCCGGCAAGAAGATCGGGAATATAAAACTGTTCGATAAATTCAGCTATGTTGAGGTGCCTTTTGACCTTGCCGAACAAGTGATAAGCTCCATTGATAACGCTGTTATCCACGGCAGGAAGATACGGATACAGATGGCGAAGGGGAAGAAGAGGTAAATCACAGTAGGTAATTCCCTTTGAAGCGGAATACCTGATTTTGGTTAATAAAAGGTTTGATTGGTTTTATTGGTTACATTGGTTGAATTGGTTTAATAAAAGGTTTAATTGGTTGAATTAGTTGTATTGGTTGAATTTGTTAACCAATAGAACTAATAAAACTACTTTTTTTCATTTCACACCGAACATTTCCCCTGCATCCATCGAACTGCGTGTTAAAGGCGATGAGGCAACAGCAGTAAATCCCATCTTTAGCCCTTTTATTCTGTATTGCTCAAATACCTCAGGTGTTAGATATTCAACAACAGGCAGATTATTTCTTCGCGGTTGAAGGTATTGACCTATGGTAAGAAAATCACAGCCTGCATTTCTTATGTCTTTCATTACTGATAACACCTCGGTTTCATTTTCACCCAGACCGAGCATGATCCCTGATTTTGTTTTTATATTTGGATACATTTTCTTTGCAGTTTTCAAAACATTAATCGAAGTTATGTAATCGGCCTGTGGTCTGACTATCGGGTAAAGACGCGGAACCGTTTCAACATTGTGATTAAATACGTCGGGGCGTGCATCAAGCACTGTTTTCAATGCTTCTACGTCTCCTTTAAAGTCAGGAGTTAAAACCTCTGTTTTTAAGATGCTTTTTTTATTCTTTAGTGCCCTTATTGTTCTGGCAAATTGCAACGCTCCGCCATCAGGCAAATCGTCTCTTGTTACTGATGTAATAACAACATATTTCAGTCCGAGGGCTAATGCCGCCTCTGCAACCCTTTCAGGCTCATAAGGGTCCGGAGGAAGCGGATCTGCAGACTTAACAGCACAGAAAGAACAGTTTCTTGTACACCTGTTGCCGAGTATCATAAATGTTGCAGTGCTCTTTGAAAAACACTTTCCCTGATTTGGACACCTCGCCTCTTCGCAGACAGTAGATACCCCGTGGTGTCTGAGAATTTTTTTTGTACCATGTGTACCTGTTGATCTTACTTTTATCCATTCAGGATGGCGCATAATATTCTTCCGATAAATATTATCAATCCCGGATTTATATTGCCGGGCATAAAGACTGTGTGCAAGATTAACTTGGAAATGTAGGTAAGCTATATAGTGTCTGTTTATAAACTCCCTTTGTCTGTCATTCCCGAGGTTTTAATCGGGAATCTATCCTTGTGTTTATTAGATTCCCGCTCAACAGACTGCGGGAATGACAAATTTACTTAAGTGTCTTACAGCATTTATAAACAGACTCTATATAGTCCTTAACTTGCTATCGCTTCGACCATCTTCCAGTCGGCAGATTTATGAGACGCCTGCCATAAATCGTAGTTTTGCTGTAAGGTGAGCCACAGTTCAGGAGTTGTTTTGAATGCTTTTGACAGACGTAAAGCCATGTCAGGTGTTATGGAGCCGCGCTCATTTATAATTTTTGATAATGTTTTCCTCGACACTCCAAGAATTTCGGCAAACTCTGAAACCGTAAGAGAAAGAGGCTCCATGTAATGCCTTTTTAAAATACTTCCCGGGTGTGTAGGCGGTCTTTTTCTTGTTCTCATTTCTTCACCTCTTTAATGATAATCGACATAATTAACGTCATAGGCGTTGCCCTCTTTAAAACTAAAAATCACTCTCCAGTCCCTGAAACTTTTACAGCCCACAATCCTTTCATTTTCCCTTTTAGTTGATGAAGATCTGATCCTGGAAATTTCATGTCTGTTATATCTTTTGCAGCATCAAGCCTGTCAAGAACATCAGCCAACTTTTGTGAATGCTGAGCTTGAATTCCTTTTTTAGTGCCATCGTAAAAGAAATCTTCCAATCCCTTGTGGGAAAACTTTTTAATCATTCATTTTAAGTGTAACCATGATGGTTACATATGTCAAGGGAGGGAAGATTATAAGACTGTGAAATAATGGGGGCTCAGTCCAGACTGCGGGGATGACACGCTTTAAACAATTATTGCAACCCGTAAATGAATTGTTATAAAAGCTGATAGCTGTCAGCTTTCAGCCAAAAAAAGGGGGAAAATCTGTTAAACTATTTTTCAGGAGAAAACCATGCAACGGCTTAGAATAAAAAATATTCTTTCAGAGGGGAATACCGCTCAGACAGTCGCTGTCTGCGGGTGGGTGAGAACGAGGCGTGAGTCAAAGGGCATCGCATTCATTGCATTGAGTGACGGCTCAACACAGGAAACCCTTCAGCTCGTTATCCCTGAAGCATCTCCGGCTTTTCAAAAATTAATCCATTGCAATACAGGCGCAGCTATTAAAGCCGCCGGCATTCTGAAAGAATCTCCTGCGCAGGGGCAGAAATTCGAAGTGGAAGTTTCTGATATTGAAATCTTCGGCGATGCTGATCCTGTTTCATATCCGCTACAGAAGAAGGGTCATACTCTGGAATTTCTGCGAGAGATCGGCCATCTCAGGCCAAGGACCAACACCTTCGGCGCTGTATTCAGGGTAAGGAATATTCTTGCGGAAGCAGTTCATGAATTTTTTCAGAACCGTGGATTCCTATGGGTTCATACACCGATAATAACCGCAAGCGACTGTGAAGGGGCCGGAGATTTATTTACTGTGACAGCGCTTGATTTACAAAAGCTGCCGAAAGGCGATAACAGTGATATCGACTTCACTCAGGACTTTTTCGGCAAACACGCTTATTTGACGGTAAGCGGACAACTTGAAGCGGAGTTTCTTGCAATGTCGCTCGGTGATGTTTATACATTCGGTCCTACATTCAGGGCGGAGAATTCAAACACCTCACGCCACCTTTCTGAATTCTGGATGATAGAGCCGGAGATGGCGTTTGCCGATCTGAAAGACGATATGCAGCTTGCAGAGGATTTTTTCCGGTTTTTATGCAGGAAGATATTAGAGAAAGGGGAAAGCGATATCGCCTTTCTTGAGAAGTTTTATAAGAACACTTCCATTGCTGAACTTAAAACCCTTGCTGAAAAACCCTTTGTACATATTTCCTACACTGAAGCAATCAAAGAATTGGAAAAGTCAAAAGAGAAATTTGAATTTCCGGTGAATTGGGGGCTGGATTTGCAGTCAGAGCATGAACGTTATTTGACAGATAAGGTTTTTAAAGGGCCGGTGATCGTGACAGATTACCCGAAAGAAATAAAGGCATTTTACATGAGACTTAATCCTGATGAAAAGACAGTTGCTGCCATGGATATCCTTGTTCCCAGGATAGGTGAGATCATCGGCGGAAGCCAGCGCGAAGAGAGGCTGGAAGTACTGTCTGAAAGAATGCGTCTGTCAGGTATACCGTTTGAAAACATGGAATGGTATCTGGACCTCCGCAGATACGGTTCCGCGCCTCATGCAGGATTCGGCCTGGGATTTGAGAGACTGGTGCAGTATATTACCGGAATGTCCAACATCCGCGACGTCATCCCCTGCCCCAGAGCGCCGCAGACGATTAAGTTTTAGAAAGCTGTCAGCTTTCAGCAATCAGCTTTCAGCATAGGGGGAAAAAGAATGACCTACCTCCCCCTCGCCTCTCCGGTCATTGGCACAAAGGCAACACCGCCCATCTGCCGGACTTCCGGTTCACCGCTTTTTTTCGTAACGAGGGTCAATGTCTGGTAATAAAGCGTGCTTCCGAGCGGGATTATCAGTCTTCCACCTTCTTTTAATTGTTTGATCAATGGCGGAGGAATATGATTTACAGAAGCTGTTATTATAATGGCGTCGAAGGGCGCATATTCTTCCCAGCCGAAATAACCGTCCGCATATTTGGTTTTAACATTTACATAACCAAGTTCATGGAGAAGTTTGGAGGCTTGTGTTTTCAACCGCTCACGTATCTCGATTGTATAAACTTCTTTCACGATCTCCGCAAGGACCGCTGCCTGATAACCCGAACCTGTCCCGATCTCGAGAACCCTGTCAGTGGATCCAAGTTTAAGTGCTTCGGTCATGAGCGCCACTACATAAGGCTGTGAAATGGTTTGCCCTTCTCCGATGGGAAGCGGATGGTCATTGTATGCCTTGTTTCTCAGCGATTCTTCAACAAAACGATGCCGGGGAATCTTCGACATTGCATCAAGGACTCTCTTGTCAGTGATCCCTCTGCTGACAATCTGTTCCTGAACCATTCTTTGCCTTTGTGCTTTCGTCTTTTCTGTATCAGATGAATTTGCGCTTTCAACAGAAGGGTAACGCGAGAATGCGAAGAGAAAGAGCGACATAATAATGAGCGACATTGTTTTCGATCTTGCCATATAACAATTATCATGCAAAAATCTGCCGGCGTCAAATTGTTTAGATGATATAATTATTCAAGACAGGCATAGTCGCCATGGCAATATACGTGAAAGAAAATATCTCTAACAGGGTTTACTTCACCATTTTTTTAGTCTCATGCTCCGTCCTGATGTTCGAGATCTCTCTCACAAGACTCTTCTCAATTTACTTATGGTATCATTTTGCCTTTATGGTGATAAGTATCGCCATGCTGGGAATAGGCGCGGCAGGCACCATGCTTGCTTTATTTCCCAACCGGTTTTGTTCAGCGTCAAACATAGGCGCTTATGCCATGTTTGCAGGCGTCTCATTGATCCTATGCTACATCGTCTCAAACCATATACCCTTTGATCCGGTAAAGTTCTCATGGGACCATTCACAGGTCTTTTATTTAGCTTTATATTGTCTTATATTAAGTATCCCTTTCTTCTTTTCAGGACTCCTCATTGCAACTGCTTTCTTACTGTACAGCAACAGATCAAATCTGATCTATGGTTCAGATCTGCTCGGCGCCGGAACAGGTTCTCTTGCTGTCCTCATCCTTTTAAATATTATTGCCCCCGAGCACACGGTAACTGCTGCATCGCTCCTTTGTTTTACCGGGGCGCTCGCAACTTGCAAAAGTAAGTTCAAGGCTCTTTCCCTGCTGTTATTGATCATTAACCTTTCAGTGATCGTCATTCATCCTGATATCATGAAGGTCAGGATGTCTCCTTACAAAAGGCTTCCTGTTTATTTAAATTTCCCGGGCGCTGAACATCTGAAAACTCTTTACAGTTCATATTCTCAGATAGACCTCTTTAGAAGTCCTGCCGTGAGATACGCTCCCGGTCTGAGTCTTAACTATCCGGACCCTTTGCCGGAACAGATCGGACTTGCAATAGACGGCGACAGGATAGATGTTACAACAGATGCTCATGACAGATCCGGATTAAGATTTCTTGAGTTCCTCCCATCCGCAGCCGTATATCAAACAGGAAAAATAAATAATGTACTCGTACTTGATCCCAAAGGGGGCCTTCATGTGCTTATGGCAGAATATTACGGAGCAAAAAATATCCACAAAGTTGAAAGCAATCCAATGGTGATCAAGGCTGTAAGAGATAATTACAATGAATTTTCCGGAAAAATTTATCAAAACAATACATGGACAGGTTACGGACGAAACTTCCTCAGGACAAGGGAGAAAGGAGCCTATGATTTAATTGACCTGTCGATGACAGGCGCTTCTGTAAGCGCTGTTTTTGGAATTTCAGAAGATTACAGACTTACTGTTGACGCATTCAATCAATACCTGAACGCTCTCAAAAAAAACGGGATCATTAGCATAAGTCTTTATCTTATCCCGCCGCCAAGGATAGAATTCAAAATTTTAGCGACTATCGCAACGGTCTTTGAACAAGCAGGCGTAACAGATCCTGTATTAAGATTATTTGCGATCAGGAGTTGGGACAGCATGACAGTGCTTATTAAAAACTCTCCTTTTACGATGGAAGAAATTGAGCGCCTTAAAGACTTCGCCAGTAAAAAACGTTTTGATCTTGTGTACTATCCCGGAATTAAAGAGGAAGAAGCGAATCGTTATGTAAAACTGTCTTCTGACGAATATTTTAACGGCTTTAAAAATATTATAACCCCTGAGACACGTTCATCATATGTAAGCAATTATCTTTTTGACATTGGACCTGTTTACGACTCAAACCCTTTCTTTCATTACTATCTTAAATTAATAAATATAAAAGCTATTTATGAGATAATGGGGCGTAACTTCTTGTATTTCTTGGAAGAAGGATACCTGTTGCCGGTTATTTTTGTGATAGTTTTTATATTAAGTGCACTAATAACTATTTTGCCTGTATTGTTCCGCTGGACCACATCTGAACTGTTCAAAAGATTTGCACAGTTTAAACTGTTAAGACCGGTCCTTCTCTATTTTGCAATGTTAGGACTCGGTTTTATGTTCGTTGAAGTAACTATGATACAGAAGACCATCCTTTTACTCGAAAACCCTTTGTATTCAGTTGCCACTGTAGTTACTGCCATTCTTGTCAGTTCCGGAATCGGAGGCATCACCAGTTCTAAATCATCACGATTAAGCTCATCTTTCTCATTGCTGGCACTTTCCACTATTATAGTAGTGTACAGTTTTATACAGCCGGTATTGTCAGCCTCCCTGCTCTCTCTTGAATTGATACCAAGAATGATAATATGGTTTATTATGCTTCTGCCGCTCGGTTTTTTTATGGGTATACCATTTCCAACCGGAATGAAGATCCTCGGAGAGCAGTGTCAGACATTAATACCATGGGCCTGGGCTATTAACGGATGCATGTCTGTGCTTGCACCAATATTAACGATCATTATAGCCCTGGTAACAGGCTTCCAGATAATTCTATGGTTATCTGCCCTGACATATCTGCTTGCCTTTTTTTCATTAAAAGACTTGAGAAAGTGAAAGACCAAGGGTCACAAAGAGGTGGCCGGGTTTGTTTGGAAAGGCAGTAGCGATTTATAAGTGATATGCTAACAGAAAAGCATTGAACCTCATCTAAGCCATTATCTTTTTTACGCGTCCAACATCCCCGCTTTCCAGGCGAACTTTAATTCCATGCGGATGTGCGGGCGAGCTTGTAAGTATATCTTTTACAATTCCCTCTGTAAGTGTCCCGGTGCGCTGGTCTTTCTTCAATACTATTAAAACACGTAATCCCGGCCTTATATCAGAGCGTCTGGTTCCATCCATAAATTGTTTTCCTGTCTGTAGCGCCCTCATTTACTGGGGGCGCTTTTTGAAGAACGTTGGGGATAAACTCCAACGCTACCTATCAACGGAAATAAATCCCAACAATATAAAAAACAAGAGCGCCGGGAAAATAATCCCCAGCGCTCTTGAATTGTAACGCAACTACTTCTTCTTTTTCGCTGCCTTCTTTGCTACCTTTTTAACAACCTTTTTGGCTATCCTGGCTACTTTTTTAGCTTCCTTCTTGGCTGCCTTGACAGGCTTTTTGACTATAGGCTTTGCAGCCTTCTCTTTCAGCGCCGCCAGAGCTGCAGCGAATCTTGCTATAGGCACTCTGAAAGGTGAGCAGCTTACATAATCAAGTCCGATATTGTGGCAGAACTCTACAGACTTTGCCTCTCCGCCGTGCTCACCGCAAATCCCCATTTTAAGGTCCTTTTTAACAGCCCTGCCTTTTTCGACTGCTATCTTCATGAATGCGCCGACGCCTTCCTGGTCGATAGTGACGAACGGGTCATCTTTGAGTATATTGTTCTCTACATAGAACGGCAGGAATCTTCCGGCGTCGTCACGTGATAGTCCATAAACTGTCTGCGTGAGGTCGTTAGTACCGAACGAGTAGAAGTCAGCGACCTCAGCGATCTGTTCAGAGGTCACGCATGCGCGCGGGAGTTCTATCATGGTCCCGACCGTGTACGCTACTTTTGTCTTGTATTCCTTCTGAACTCTTTGTGCAACCGAGACCACAACCTCTCTCATCTTTTTCAGCTCATTGACATGACCTACAAGAGGGATCATTATTTCCGGTATGACTTTTACCTTTTTCTGCGAAAGCTCGCATGCAGCTTCCATAATTGCCTGCGCCTGCATTTCGTACATTTCAGGATATGTCACGCCGAGACGGCAGCCGCGGTGTCCGAGCATGGGATTGAATTCATGGAGGGACATATTCTTGGCATTAAGTTTATCAAAAGACACTCCCATATCATTTGCAAGTTCCATAAGTTCTTTGTCAGTGTGCGGAAGGAATTCATGAAGAGGCGGATCAAGGAGCCTGATAGTTACCGGCAGGCCCTGCATTGCGGTGAATATACCTATGAAATCTCCTTTCTGCATCGGCAGGAGTTTGGCAAGCGCCTTTTTCCTTCCTTCAAGAGTGTCAGAAAGGATCATTTCTCTGACAGCCTTTATCCTGTCCGGGCCAAAGAACATATGCTCTGTCCTGCAGAGACCGATCCCCTCTGCGCCGAAGTTACGTGCTATAGCAGAGTCATTCGGTGTATCGGCATTGGTCCTGACCTTGAGAGTCCTTATCTGGTCTGCCCATTTCATTAACTCTTTATACCACAGGTTATGTTCAGGTTCGGCAGCCAATAGAGTCAGTTGTCCTTCATAAACACGTCCCTTTGTACCGTTCAATGTTATCCATTCGCCTTCCCTTATAACTCTGTCGTTTACGTGAATTTCTTTATTTGCGAGATTAATGTTAAGCGCTGAACATCCGACTATGCAGCATTTGCCCCATCCCCTTGCAACAAGCGCGGCATGGCTCGTCATGCCGCCTTTGGCAGTAAGAATAGCTTCCGCTGCGTGCATTCCGTGAACATCTTCGGGAGAAGTTTCGTTTCTCACGAGAATGACTTTCTCACCTCTCTTGGCCCAGGCTTCCGCATCGTCAGCAGTGAAGACCACTTTTCCTGTTGCGCCTCCCGGACCTGCGGGAAGACCTTTTGCAAGTTCAATTGCCTTTTTTTCAGCAGCGGGATCAACGCTCGGATGCAGTAGTTCATCGATCTGGTCAGGTTTGACCCTCATAATAGCCGTCTCTTTTGTGATCAGTTTCTGTTTTGCCATTTCAACAGCCATCCTGATAGCTGATTGACCGTTACGTTTACCTACCCTTGTCTGGAGCATCCAGAGCTTGCCTTCTTCAATGGTGAATTCGATGTCCTGCATGTCCGAGTAATGGTTTTCAAGTTTTTTCTGATAGGTGTAAAGTTCTTTATACAAGTGCGGCATGTTTTCATCAAGTGACGTAAGGTGTCTTGTGTCATCGGTTTTTCCTGCCGTATTTACCGGATTCGGAGTTCTGATTCCCGCAACAACGTCCTCGCCCTGTGCATTGGGAAGCCATTCGCCGAAGAACATGTTTTCGCCGGTTGCAGGGTTGCGCGTGAAGGCAACTCCTGTTGCCGAGGTATCTCCGGTATTGCCGAAGACCATAGCCTGGACATTAACTGCCGTCCCCCAGTGTTGGGGAATTCCTTCTATCTTACGATACGAGACAGCGCGTTTCCCCATCCATGACTGGAAGACAGCGCTGATGCCGCCCCACAATTGTTCCTGCGGTTCGTCAGGGAAATCTTTACCGAGGGTGTTTTTAATAATTGCCTTGAATTCATCGCAGAGTCTTTTCAGGTCGTCTACTGTCAGATCGGTGTCGACCTTGTAAAATTTCTCATGTTTTATGTGTTCCATTGCATGTTCGAGTTTCATGCGGATGCCTTCGCCTTCCTTC
>JAGVGM010000263.1 GCA_020057065.1 Thermodesulfovibrionia bacterium | reverse complement strand
CCGGAACCGATAGATAAAAATCTGGGGAGGTTCAGGCTTTATCCGGATTCAATCCCCGTTGAATCTTTAAATAAGACGGAAGTTACCGTTGTCTTTGTGGTCAAAGATATTCCTGAAATCGCAAAATTTTCCATGGAAACCCTCTCCAACAATACCGGACAAAACCACTCAAAGACAATATTCGCTATAGAGAGTAAGGCAAATCATGGTATCAGTAATAAGTTGGAGCGAGAATTTAAACATTATTTTATATACGAAAATGAACAGGAACTTACATCTTTTATTTGTCGTGTCATTAAACACTGCCAGAGCAGATATGTTGCAATTATGGATTCGACCGTAGTTGTGCCTCCTCTCTGGGACAAACGCCTGATCGCTCATCTCAAACAGGATCCCCAAATCGGAATAACTACCCCCGCAGCCGCAGAATCATCGTACAACTCTGCATATAAATTTGAAAGCGACGCATGGTCTATTTACAACAAAAATAAAGGCTTAAATGTGTTTTCTAACAGAGTAGATGTTCCCTGTATAATCATTGACTGCTCCACCGTTGGAGAAGGTAAGTATCACAATTTAACCGAACTTATCTCGGAGATTGTAAATAAAGGCAACAAAATAGCGGTCGCAAAAGATACTCTTGTCCGGCATTTAAAGCCGGGGCTGAAGAAGAAAATTAATAAGATCAGATTTAAAAATCCTGAAGCAAAGCTTCTGAGTGTGCTGATCCCCTCATATAATAACAAGGAGAAGCTGCTTAAATGTCTGGAATCTCTCTTTAATCAAAAAAATGCCGACTATAAAAGGCTTGAGATTATCGTCGTGGATGATGGCTCTGAAGACGGGACTATTGAAGCTCTTGATAAAATAAAGGCTCCCTATAAATTCAGGTATTATAGCCGGTCAAATAAGGGATGGTCAGCAACCATAAATCGGGGAATAGTAGAGGCGGTTGGCAGCTTTATTCTCCTGACATCTCCGTATGTGATTGCGGATGAAAACCTGATAAGTGAACATTTGAAAACACACGAGAAGTATAGCGAAGAGGATATTGCGGTATTGGGTCACATATCAGCTTCTCCCCCGGAAGGAATAGGGGAAAACACCCCATTTATGAAGTTTTTGTTAAAAAGTCCCTTGATTCAATATGGTTATGAGTTTGCATTTGATTACAATGACATCGAATCTTCTGAGAATGTGTACTATAAACATCTTTATACACCCAATCTTTCATTGAAAAGAGATATCTTTAAGAATGTAGGGCTGTTTGAAGAAGGCCTTCAGCATGGTGTTCAAGATTTAGAATTTGGTTTTAGGGTTTCGCTAAATAAATATCGCATAGTTTATAACCGTGATGCAGTTGTTGATCTTTACCGCCGGATAGATTTAAAAGGATTCCTCGAAAGACAGATCTCGGTTGGAAGGCAGCAGGCTATTCTGGCTCAAATACATCCGGGCATATTTGATGTTAATCCCATTAAAATGAGCTGTGTGCGCCATCTGTTAGGGAAGGAAAGATTGGTTGAGCGTGCCGAGGAACTTGTCAACGAGCTTGAAAAGATGCATGAAGATATACGGAACAATTATAAGTTTCCCGGTTCGTCTCTCTTGGAAAGGTGTTACATCATTCTGTCAGATTATTATTACGCTATGGGGGTAAATGAGGTGCTGAAAGAACACGAAGGAGATGACTGGCTGAATATCTATATTGATGGAATAGATGTAGAGTTACAGCATTTAAAGAGTGAAAACCGGGCATACGAGCTATTGATGGAGAGTTATTGCAGGGCAGGCAAGGGTGATTTTCCGGCATTTCTTGATGGTGTTGAGCAGGCAGCTCAACTTGTCCCTATGCATGCCGGCCCCTATTATGCACTGGGAAGTTTCTATTTAAATCTTGAAAAGCATAAACCTGCAGAAGAGGTATTCGGAAAAGGACTGGAGAAAAGGAAATTATATAATTCTCTCTCCGGTCTTCCCGTAGAAGATGAAGCCCTTTACTATATGTGGCTTGCCATGGCCTGCATCCCCCAGGGGAAATATAAAAAGGCTGCCCAAGTTTTAGAGGAATTAATAGCGGAAAGATTGCCTATCTCGGTAGAGCAGGGATCTTTTATCTATAAGTGTTTAAGCTTGTCTTATAAGGCATTGGATGAAGAAAGAAAGGCCATCTTTTGTAAAGAGGAGTCTGATAGGCTTAAAGAAGAACTAAAGACAGCAGTTTAGGGTATTTATGGTTACTACTTTTAATGAGAATATCTCTTTGATAGAAGCCAAAAACGGCAATCTCTCCCTGAGGGTTACTTGTGATGACGGCTCTTTAAAGACCCTGCACAGCATTTATGATCCGGAAGGAGAGGCAAAGGCTATTGTTGATGCGTTTAAGTTTGACGGCAGAGGGCTTTTGGTGGTTTTAGGATTGGGCATTGGTTACCATGTGTTTGAGCTTATAAAAAGGTTTCCTGATGCAGAGGTTGTGGTAGTTGAGGCAATACCTGAAATATACGAACTGGCAAAAAGGCATGGAAAGGTCTCCGAGCTTGAGGATAAAATCAAACTCATCGTCGGTCTTCCTGCCGATGAGGCGATCAAGGAGATTACCAGGGAGCAGATGAATGCCGGAATGGCGCCCCTAACAGTCTTTCCTCTGTCTTCGGCTATCTCTGCCTTTCCCGGCCATTACCACCCTCTCCTTAAGACGCTGAAGAATACCACATCCGTAAGACTCTGGGATAGGCTAAAATATCCTAAATTCAAAAATGGTCTCCTCAATGTCGCACTTATTGACTTTGGCTATTTCCTGACCCATGAGGTGGAAAAGACGATTAGACGTCTTGGCCACAAGGTGGTGAAGGTCCCGATAAGAAAAGGAGAGGATGGTGAGGTTACCATTGCAAGGTTGGTGGAGAATATCCTCAAGTTTAAACCTGACTTCTTCCTCACCATAAACCACCTGGGTTTTGATGAGGCAGGGGAATTAACCTCATTCTTTAAAACAATAGAGATGCCTGCTGCATCCTGGTATGTTGATAGTCCTAACATTATTGTTAAAGCATTTAACAGAAATGTTTCTCCCCATG
>JAGVGM010000360.1 GCA_020057065.1 Thermodesulfovibrionia bacterium | reverse complement strand
GTATCCGTTCACAGTTTACGGTTTGCAGTTAACAGTTGGCAAAAATGCTCCAAGCTTTATATAACAGCGGGCTTAAGCCTGCTGTTGTAATTACTGTAAACTGAGAACCGTAAACGGTTACAATATAGATAATTAAATAGGAAGACATTGTCAATAACATTTGTGGATTTTTCTCTCTTTTGAAAGCTACGCACACAATAAATAACGCATCTAATATAAGACGTAACCGCTGAAAATTCAAGGGCTGGATGGCTGAAGATAAGGCTTAAAAAAAACTTTACTGAGAGACTGAAAGGTGTTAGTTTGCCTATAGGTTGATTGCCTGTTGTTTATTCGCCCAAAAAATCCTCCGCCTGACCGCAAGGCCCTTGATGATATAGTCTTTGACGTTCTCAGCCTGACGGAGGATGAGCGGAATGAGGTCTACTGGGCGGTTTGTGAATTGGTCAAGAATAGATTGGAAAAGGCAAGGAGCGTGTGAGATAATGTTATGTTACACCGAATAATAATTTTACTAAAGTCATCTCATGAGGATGCAAATGGATGATGACCAAACTTTAGACATCGTAGTACAGACTACAAATCACAACCTTGATCCGAATAGATATCCAATAAGAAAACGGATAGACCTTGCCGATGACCTCTATATAGACATTTTACCTACAGACCTTGCCCAGAAAATTTTTGAGGCATGTGAGCCAAAAGGATACTGTTATGATCCTGTATTGCAGTTTGGCCAGATGTATTCTTTTGTGCGGAAAAATCCTCCAAACGAAAATAACCTCGCATGGGATGAAGATCGACGTTTACAGCTTTGCATTGCTTTATCAAGGTTAATTCAGCCGACTAGCATCTCAACGGAATATGCGGCACGAATTTTCTTAACTTCGGACGGCAACTTAATACAAATAGTTCCTGGCCCAGTATCAGGGCATAGTTCACAAGCTTTCGTGGTTGAAACTAATTTAAATTGTTTGACCGAAATAGATGCACAAAATTTGAAACAATTAATAGAAGCTTTTGAAAAGAAACCATTAAAAGATCCTCTCGCAAGGGCTATGTGGTATCATGAATACGCCGCCAGACATTATGAGATAGATTTGAGATGGACATTGATTGCTACTGGTATTGAAGTAATAGTTCATACAGACCGCTCCAAATCAACGAGACAGTTTGTTGAGAGAGTTCAGAAGCTTTCTGTTGTTATAGGTACGGGGACCATTACGAAGGATCAAGCAGAAGAAATGTACGAATTTAGATCTTCTTTAGCGCACGGACAAGGGGTTGGAGGATTGACAACTCAAAAAATGGAGCTTTATAAGAAGATGGAGGAAATTTTACGCCTTACAATACGAAAATCTATTTTAGAAGCATCTTTTCAGGACTTACTGTCTGATAAAGACCAAATTCGTAAGATATGGCCTGTTTGATTTTCATATGTCTGATTTTTGGCTTAATCAAGCACTCGACGATATTGTCTTCGACATCCTCAGCCTGACAGAAGACGAGAGAAACGAGGTCTACTATGCCGTCTGCGAGTTGGTAAAGAATAGGCTTGAAAAAGCAAGGAGTGTGTAGTAGAAATTTTAATAAGGTGAATTAAATGGAATACAATATCTATTGCGATGAAAGCTGCCACCTTGAACACGACAGGCAGCCGATTATGGTGATCGGCGGGATGTGGTGTCCGAAAGAAGATGTTAGGATGATTTCAGAACAGATTCGTGAAATAAAGAACAGGCAAAAAGCTCGTGGCGAAATCAAATGGGTAAGGGTTTCCAAATCTCGTCAGGAGTTATTCCTCGAACTCGTGGAATACTTTTTCAAAACGCCATCATTAAACTTCAGATGCCTTGTAGTGGATGATAAGTCAAAATTGGATCATGATTACTTCAATCAGGGAAGCCATGACTCTTTTTATTACAAGATGTATTTTTATATGCTCCGTAATATCTTGAAGCCTGAGCATCGTTACAATATATATCTGGACATCAAAGACACTAGAAGCGCGCATAAACTGGCCATGTTGAAAGATGTCTTATGTAATAATGTTTATGATTTCACACAACAAATGATCGGCAATATGCAAAATATCCATTCTCATGAATCTGAGATACTTCAACTGGCCGATTTATTTATCGGAGCGATAAGCTATTACAATCGCGGCCTTACGGCAAGCAGCACAAAAAAGAACGTGGTGCAAAGCATAATGAATCATGGCGGTCAAACCCTGAGTAGGTCAAGTCCTCCGTGGGGTGATAAGTTCAACCTGTTTATTTTTACGCCTACGGAGGTTCATTGATGAGTGACACGCCTTCATTTCTTCCTCCGATACTCAACCTTGATGGTGATTGGGATACCATCCTTGCTCGTTTGTATTCTGTGTTCAAAATAGATTTCAAGGAATCACAGACATATCATCGCGGAATTAAGGTAATCTACAATGGCACTATTAAGGCTGATGGTTTGGGAAAGGAAGAAGGATTCTGGCATGTTGTTAGCCGGTTAGATGATGATACCGGTGAGCGCCTTATTGATTATCCTAGGGCGAAACGGCTTCCATGGGCAAAACCCTTGATGGAGAGCCCTGAAAGGCATGAAATAAAGGTTTGGCAATATCAGGAGGGGACGGCGGATAAAGGCCTGAGGACCTATGTATGGGTCGAAGAGTATAATTACGCCCTTATTTTGCATAGGAAGAGAAAGGTTTTCTACTGGGTTACTGCATTCTATGTAGAATCACGGAAGCAAAAGGATTTGAGGAGGAAATATGAAAGCAGAGTCTAAAAACAGCGACCGCCTTTTCAGGCGGCCCCCGAGTTCCTTCTACCGCGATTGGTAGATGAAAAACTTTGTTTGATCTGTAAGAGCGTGCCCTGTAGGTGCGTGCCCTCTGGCTTGGCCAACCTATGGAAGGGAACACCAGAAGAACCCACAGCGGTCTTACCGCTCAATTAAAAGATGACATAATCATATTAACATGTCAAGCACTATTTAAATATCTATTTAAATATCTTAGTTGGGGAAACTTGGCAGACGTATGCTATAATGTAAAGGGCAAACTTAAAAGGATGGAGGATTCTTAAAATGGAGAGTTTATTACCAAAGGTTTTAGGAAATATATCGAGTTACCTTATGAAGTACAGGGCGGTATCCGCTGAGGAATTAATGTGGAAGATAGATCAAGAAATAGACAGTCTAACTGAAGAGGAGAAAAAGAAGCTGGCAAAACTACTGGAGGGGGATGTAAAACAGATGATCTTTGAAGGAATAACAGGAAAGATTCGGCTCTCTGTCTTCTCTCCTGATATGCATGTACAACTCAACTACCTGGGAGAGGTATTTTACACCCC
>JAGVGM010000242.1 GCA_020057065.1 Thermodesulfovibrionia bacterium | reverse complement strand
ATCAGAAATTATATTAAGTATCATCGTGAACAAGAGAAATCTCCCAAGCAGTTGAAACTGTTTTAAGATGCCCCGCCCTGTGGGCGGGGTAATTCACTTCAGAAGGAATGATATCAGACTGGCCCTAAAATGAAGAGCGGGACGGAGGGGGGCAGGCTTGGGAAATCACTTTTGCTGCCAAAAACTTACTTTTCAAGACCTGACCCCTAGGCATGTGCTAGGCATGTTTCGGCGAATGCCGGGTGACACGGAATCTAGGAAAAATCTGATAATACTGGATTCAGGCTGTATGTTTACCCGGCGTATGCTTTCGCCGGAATGACATAATTGCTGGTTTTATATAGTTTTGCGGGTCTCACATCATTTTTCAGTATCGATTATTTCCTTTAATCAATAGCCGATAAATATATCCGCTATCGCCGTCTTCTTTAGAAAGGAACAGTATCAGCGTTATTATCATTCGGCGGCCGTTGAGATGCTTCTCTGGTAATTTTGTATCGGACGAGCAATGGCGATTCCGGTCTAATTTCAATTTGTCTTTTTTTCGATATATTTTCTGCGAATACTTCCAGAGTATGAGTTCCCGCCACAAGACTCCTCAACTTTATGCCGGATTCCCCCACTTCTTGATCATCTATGTACACCTTCAGCTTGGGCAACGACTTTGCAGGCTTATCCGAGAAAGTTTCTATTTGCAGGGAACCACGCAACGAAACGAGTTCCTTCTTACGCTGGCCGTCTTTAATATCAACCATGAAGCTGTACATATAATTTGTTTCGGGAAGAAACAAAGATATCATGTGTTTGCCTTCGGCAAGCTCCATAGAACAGTTGGATTGTTGGCCGGTATTGACGCCGTCAACGGAAACTTCCGCCTTTCCCGGATCGGACACAATTTCGATCATCCCTGTTTTAATCCGGGTTTTTTTATTGCCCTTAATGGAAACAAACTTCATGCCTGTAATCGTATCGTAGCTCGGTATTGGGAATAGTACAGGTTGGTGCCGGTAAGAAAGCGAAGCGCCCCTTACTTCAACCTGATCAAACAGTTTAGTTACATTGGCGTACATGTCGCTAACCGTTATTTCACTCATGTCCGATTCATCGGTATTCTTACGAACAGTGTTGATATATTCAAAAATACAATAGCTCAGAGCACCATGCTTCAGTTCATGATATTCCGCCGACGGCTGGTTTTCATTGCTGGAAGCAATAAAGGCTATTCTGGTTTGGCTGGTATCTACGGCGCTTTTTCTCTGCACAATCACCACACCTCTCTGTCCGCCGCTCCCTCCCGCCAAATCAACTTTAAAGCCCAAATTCTCCGCAAACAGTGCACCGAAGTTTCTGGCCCCGCTGTAACAGGAATCCAGAATCAGAACAATTTCCCGGGCTTTGAGATCAGAAAGCTGTTTGGAAAGCCACGCCTTGTTGATGAATGTCTCATTATTGACCAGTGAGCCATCTCCGCCGGACTCTTTATAAAATTCACCGATTCGGGCATCGTAGGGCGCCAGAAAACTATTGGTTGTGTTTGATTTAATACTGGGGGGCAAGCCATGCCCGGCAAACATAAATATCACATGATCCAGCGGTTTTTTCTGACTCTGCCTGACCATGTCCGTTATCGTATTCATAATACGCTGTTTGGTGGCCTCGTTGTTAAGCAGTAAAGCGATATCCGCTGAACCATATCCGGCATAATTTGTCAGCATCGTGGAGAATGTTCGGACATCCTCGTCGGCATATGCCAGACAATTGATATCGGGGTCGGAGTATTGGCTTATGCCAATCAGAATGGCTTTATTATTGTTTTGGGCAGAAGCAAAGGGACAAAAAAAGAAAATGCCCAGAACAAGCCAAGAGATATATGCTGCAAATGTCTTCCTAACGTTGATTCTCACTGACAATCCCTGTAAAAACAGCATAGTCAATAATTTTTTAATCCTTGATCATTATACCTCAGGCAACCGCACCAATTACCGGCACGGTATGCCTGAGATATGCTTCTTTCAAATCAAATGAAAATATTATTGCGTCCTGATTAAATCCCAGTTCAATAACATTAAAGCTTAAATGTGTAGCCCAGCATGCCAAAGACACCGGTTTTTGAAGTTGCGCCGAGCTCGCCACCTTCATCCAAACCCAAACGCTGATATTTCCAACCGATTTGCGCATTAAGCCCCTGCCAGATGTTCCAGTACAACGTTCCCACCACTGCGCCACCAAAATCAGTTTTGGTCAGAGAGAATCCATCGTCCCTTTTCCACTCTGCCCAAGAATACATAAGCCTGCAGTCAGCCCTCAAACCGATATATTTATTAAAGGGAATGATCGCACCCAGACCGATCAACGGTGATTTATATGTTCGTTCAGAGTTGCTCACCTGGCTTGAGTTATACGAAAAGGGATGGCCTACATCCACGGTCATTGTTTCCGTCCTGACCAGATGGTTATATCCGACCAGAACATAGGGATTAAAATGCTTGCTCACCTTAAACAGCCAGCGCCCCGTTATTTCATGTTCGGTTTGGTCCTGAGACAATGTAGCCGTAGCACCTGGTACGTCGGAAGTGTCAGAAGAACCATCCCAGCTGCCCCTGCGGTAGGAATAGGAAATCGCAAAATTATCATATCCCGCGTAAATCGTTCCGCCGGGCATGCTGCCATTTATCTTACCCGAGCTGTATACCTGTTCATTATCCCACCGAATCCAATTTTTCCACACATACCAAAGCTCACTGCTGCCTCCGATAAGCCATTTCTGCGGTTGAGCAACCGTGGGGTCGCTTAAGACTATTTCTTCCTCGATGACTCTTGGTTGCTCCTGAACAACCTGTTTATCCGGAGCAATTTGTTTATCCTGGGCAAACAGATTCGCTGCAAACAACCCGAAAAACAGGAAGGTGCTAAAAACAATCAAGGTACTTTTTCTTTTCATGACGAACTCCTTTCTTCATTAGGGTGTGTTAATGTAAATAATTATTTCATATTGTTTGAGATGTTACACCACACTTAGCCGATGTCAAGACAAAAAATAAACAAGAAAAGTGGCCTGCTTATCCCCCTCCCTTTAATAATGGAAACGACAGTTCTGGGCGACAGTTCTGTACCAGTTCTGGGGACACAATACTCAATTCAGCCACCGAAGGGACGGGGGTCAGGTCTTGGAAAATCACTTTTGCTGCCAAAAACTTACTTTTCAAGACCTGCCCCCTAGACCCTCTGAGTGCGCAAGGGAAAGCCAAGAAATACCTTGGAAACTGGTAAATAGCTATCAACGAATTCCCGTGGCTTCAAAACTGTAATGCCTTGATATCCTGACACCGTTAATAAATGTTTGTCGCCGCTGATAATTATTTCGCTATTGCTGGCAATTGCGCATTCCATGAACTTATTGTCATCAGGGTCATCACATACAGATACATCAAAACGTCCGGACAGGGTGAGTTTAATTGCTGAGCATATAGAACGTCCCTACTATTCTCCAGTCGTCAGAATGAAGCAGGTGGTTATGTGCAGACTTATCTTTTGGAATGTACAATAGCCTTATTTTCCACAGCATTTTTTATATTTTTTACCGCTTCCACATGGGCAGGGCTCATTGCGTCCAACTTTCTTTTCGGCTATCTTTGTTTTTGGTGGATTCAATAATATTTCTAAATCGGTAATATCCTCT
>JAGVGM010000125.1 GCA_020057065.1 Thermodesulfovibrionia bacterium | reverse complement strand
CCTCCAAAAGATCATCCCTGGAGGAAGACATTTATAGATACACCAAAGCGGACATTTCTAAATGTTTTAAAAGAGGACATTTCTAATTGTGGTTGACAGTGGTAAGTTTTGTTGTTGACTATTATCCTCTTTCTTTGGTAATATCATGCCGGGTCTCCTTTTGTGGGTTAACTTATTAATATTAGACGATAATTTAATAAATCTTAACCTATCAAATTTGGAGACCCATTACAATGAATCTTTCAAAGTTTTTTGAACTTTTTTAAATAGTTTTTACCCGTATTCTCAATATGTTAAACGATTTCATACCGCTTACTTGCCGAATCCATGTTGAATAATTCATTAAATTGGCAGGGATTCTTTATATGGTTTTGTGGCTCGTAATATCCTTAGTTATAAGTATGGTCGGGGCTTTCTTGGTTGCCCATCGTGGGTTTTACTGGGGTTTGATTGATGTCCCAAATGCCAGGAGTTCACATCGGATTCCAATACCCAAAGGTGGTGGAATAGGAATTCCGGTTGTTATTGCTGTAGGTGCTATCTGGTGGCATATTCCGTGGTTCTTATGGATTCCTGCTTGTGTAGTATCAATGGTCAGTCTGTTGGGGGATTATCGAGATGTGTCATTCAAAATTAGGCTTGCTGTTCAGGTTGGTTCAGTTGCGATATTCAGCGCTTCAGTATTTTTCGGAAGGTCAACATCGGAATTGTCGGCAGGAATAACCGTCTTACTGTTTGTATTTGGAATATTATACATAACGGCAACGGCCAACTATTATAATTTCATGGATGGAATCAATGGGATTGCTGGCCTGACGGGGATAATTGCTTTTTCTTGTTTGGGATTATTCGGTTTGTTTGAGGGCAAAGATATGGCGTGGGTAGCTCTGGCTTTCGGCATTGCAGCGGCGTGTTTGGGTTTTCTCCCTTTGAACTTCCCCCGGGCGAAAGTATTCATGGGGGATGTGGGAAGTGTTTTGTTGGGTTTTCTTTTTGCATCCTGGGTTTTATGGTTTTCTCAATCACTTCTTGAGTTTGTAGCTCTCACTTCTTTTTTGTTCCCCTTCTATGCGGATGAATTAAGCACTCTTATAGTGCGCGTCAAGGACGGAGACAGTTTAACCAAAGCTCATCGCAGGCATATTTATCAGATCCTTGCCAACCAGGCAGGTTTTTCGCATGCCAGAGTTACTTTGATTTATGGAATTATTCAGATCGCGGTGGCTATTTTGGCCTGGATGGCGATGAGAGAGGGTTTACTATTATTAGTTGGCCTTTTATTCTTTTTTTCCGGCCTTTTCTTTTTTGGAGGAATGTATATCAGGCGACGCTGGGAAGGAAATGAATCGTATTCAGGGTGAACGATTAAGAGATTGAGGGGTAATCTAAAAATAGGCTTCTTTAATGTGCATTCTGTATCTAAAAAGAATCTCAAAACACAAAACTGAAAGTAAGGATAGGGATGGGGGTCAGGTCTTGAAATATCACTTTTTTATTAAAGGATTGAGAATCTTTGAGATTTGAGTGCGGCTTTTGTACCAATGATTGTTGATGGTAGCCTGTATGAGTTCAAGATCGGATTCGGCAATTGTTCTATTTCTGATGGTGATGGGCAGCATAACGATTATATAACAGAATAGGAGCGTGGACTACATTTTTCAGTCATCTTGCCTTCATGACTTTATTTTTGGGTCAGATTATTCGGATGCGGTGGAGAGAATTCGCCTTCAAGTCCCCAGACTCCTTGACTGAATATTTCAGCCATAATCAGCAAGGGCTTTGAAACTGCTTGGGAATGAGTTAAAATGCATAAAGAAGATTCAGATTATTTTTGCCTGACCAGACGGGATGGTTGACAATGAATAAGGCAAGAATTCCGGAGATCAGTGACAAGATATCGGCGCTCTGTTCCCACGAACCAGCCGTTGATGCAGCCTATATCTTTGGTTCACGAGTTAGGGGTTCAACAGGATCTGAAAAGGATATGGATGTAGCGCTCTTGTTAAACGAGACTCGTGGATCGAGTTTTTCCCTTCTTTCGTTTATGTCAAGTCTGGAGAAAGCATGTGAATGCAGAGTGGATGTTGTTATTTTAAACCGTGCCGGGGAGATTTTGAAACACGAGGTGCGAAGTACAGGCCGGCTGGTATTCGAAAGAGAATCTGAGAGGCGGAAACAATTCGAAGTTTCGAGCCGGAAAAGCTATGAGGATTTTTTGTACCTGCACCGAAAGTACTCAGAAGCTGTTTTGTATAGGAAAGAAGATGGTTAATCGGGTCCTCCTGGAACGAATACTTGGAGACATTAAAGCGAATGTCCGCGATATGAGAAATGCGGTGGACATAACCTGGGATGTGTACAGGACGGATAAGCGGGCGCGGCGATTTGTGGAGCGAACCTTGCATATTATGATCGAGGCCTGCATCGATGTCGCTCAACATGTTATATCGGATGAAGGCTTCCGAGAACCCTCGAGTTACAGGGATGCCTTTGCAGTCTTGGCCGAGCATGGGATCCTGCACAGCCCCCACTTCCACCTCGGAGGTGTAAGTATGCGAAAAACTCTTTTAGTTGATGGAGGGGTTTATCATGCTTTTACAAAGAGCATTGCAGGGTTCGAGGTATTCAGAAAATGGACAGATTACGAAAGAATGAGAGGTCTCTTAAGAAGATCCTCAAGCACCTGGGATTATGGGAGGTGAAACCCCGTCCCCTACCCAAAGCCACCGGCCCAACAAAGATCGTCGAATACAGCATTTGAAGAACAGGTCATGTTTGTTTGATCTCAAGATATTATGGTTAACTTTTTATAAAGTGATAAAAATCGAAGGGGTAAAACACTGAAGAAACCGTTATTTCACCGTAGATGTTCACGGATGAAAACTAAGATACCAGGTAGGTACGATGTATGTTCCGAGTTTCATGCAACCTACGAAATGCAGTTGACAGTGAGGTCTTTATATGATAATTACAGTAGAGAGCTTTGAAAAAGTACCCCTTTTCGCTTCAGCATACATTTTTTGACCCATCTAAGCTCGCT
>JAGVGM010000057.1 GCA_020057065.1 Thermodesulfovibrionia bacterium | reverse complement strand
GCAGGAATCAATGTCTGGAAATGCAAAGACCTCTGAGAGAAGTATTCGGGATAAGAAAACTGGATTTTCAAAAAACAGTGTCAAAAAGGAAAGTCCGGCAGAATCAGCTTTTAACGCGCCGGAGACAAAGAATACGGACATTCAAAAATCAGAGCCGTTGCCGGCGGCTGAGAATCCATCCTTTTCTAAACCTGAAAATATTCAATCAAGTCACTGGAGTACAGACAGAAATGAAGGAGTAACTCCGACATCGGGAGCATCAGGCGTCTCAACATCCGGTTTCCATGATAAGGAAAGCATCGGTCCCTATGTTGCTAAAGGGAATAATTCAGGGAGAGATATTGTGGAGGGCGAATTCGGCTCAATAAATGGACCGTCTTTTTTGAGAATGATAAAACCCGGCTATCCGAGATTGGCAAGAAGATTCGGCAAGGAGGGGAAGGTGGTTTTAAGGCTTTTTATTGATGAGCACGGAAGACTTGTAAATGTGGAAATAATTGAAAAGGCAGGTTACGGTTTTGACGAGGCAGCAATTGAGGCGGTGAAGGCATCAGCTTTTCGACCAGCAAAATTAAATGGTATATCAGTGGCGTGTAAGGCAATACTGCCTGTGAGGTTTAAACTTGAGTAAGTCTATTGTCGTCATTCCTGCGAAAGCAGGAATCTAGTAATAAAAATTTAGTTGCAAGTTTCTGGATTCCGCATCAAGTGCGGAATGACAGAATTTATGGAGGAGTGAAATATGGATTTAAACATCATTCTATGGATTGGCGGTATGCTTTTCAGTCTGGGCATATTTGCCATCAAAGTTGGATTCGGTCTTGGCTTTAGCAGAATGAGATGGAAAGGCATATTAATAACCCTTTCCTTGTATCTTATGCTGTTTGTTGCTATAGCCGTGCTTTCAGGGCATTTGATAAAACTCCTTGAGCCTGTTTTGAGAAAAGGCCCGTATCTCCATGCGCTTATGGCGGCAGGGATGTTGGGATGGGGAATCTATCTTTTGAGAAGTCAGAAGACAGAAGATAGAGCACAGACAAAATTTAAAATTCAAGATCCACAATTTAACAACCCGTTACCCGTTACTCATCACTCATTACTGTTGTTAGTTCCCTGTCCTGTCTGCCTTTCTGCCATGACCTTTTCCACATGGGCGGCATTGAATGTGATTAAACTTCCCACCTATATTGTTGGAATAGGGCTCGGTGTTGTTTTTGTCACACTGTCTTTGTTTTTCTACTTTTTCCTAAAACTCATCACTCATAACTCATCACTCGCCACTAAAAGGATAAACCTCGGCTTAAGCATGATGGGTATTGGAATTTATTTTATGGCATCTTTAGTCCTTCCTGCAAAAATTGAGGAGGCAAGGGGGATGTATCAGTCATTTCTTACAGAGGGCGCCAATATTGACATGAATAACAGCATCGGTGTATTTGCGATACTTTTTGTTACCTTGGTTATTGGTTATCTAACAAATAAAAAATCGGAGGTTGAAAAATGAATATACTTGCAGGACTTGAGACATTTCTGTATGTCATATCATCAGCCCTTTTTTATCCTGTAATTGCAGGGCTGGTAATTTTAACATTCTGGATAGTTATTTCCTTCGGCAGCTTTCTGAGGGAGTATCTGGAAAGGAGACATGGTGAATCATCCGCTTTAATGAGATATAAAAAAGTCCTTGAGTCTAAGGTTTCTTCGTTGCCGGCTGTCATGGATATTGAGTTTGAAAGGTTTCTGCAAAGTGCAGAGCTTGAACTCATTAAGTCCCTCGACAAAATCAGGTTCACCATTAGGGTCGGGCCTGCGCTCGGACTGATGGGCACACTGATACCCATGGGCATCTCCCTTTCCGCCCTTGCTCAGGGTGATATGCCGAAAATGGCAGGGAGCATGGTTACGGCATTCACAACCACCGTTGTCGGTCTTGCCTGCGGTGTAGCTGCTTATCTCATGTCACTTGCAAAGGAAAAATGGGTCAGGGCGGATATGAGGGAAATGGAATATCTCACTGAGCTAACGCTTAGAACACAGAAGACAGAGGTCAAAAGTCAGACCACAAAGGAGAATGAAGATGAGATTTATGAAGAGGCGTAGAAGGTTTGACAAATATGACGAACCCCTTGAAGACCCTATATCAGGAGTCGCCAATCTCTTTGATGCAAGCGTTGTCTTTATCGTGAGCATGATGATTGCTCTGTTTATGGCCTACAACATGCTGGATCTGCTTGACCCGAAATCAGAGGTGACGATTACAAAAAAGACTGCTGACGGAAAGATAGAGATAGTAACAAAGAAGGGAAAAGAGATAAAGGTACAAAAGGTGACAGACAAACGATTGAGCGGCGAGGGTGAAAGACTCGGAACAGCGTATCAGTTAAAGGACGGGAGGGTTATTTATGTGCCGGAGTAGGTCAGAGTTAAGAGTTTGGAGTTTTGAGTTACTAAGAAGAACATTATTATGGCAACATAAGCGTCATTCCCGCGAAAGCGGGAATCCAGAAAAAAACTGGATTCCGTGTCAAGCACGGAATGACAAAATCGGACTGCATGAGTTCCTACTTAGTACCCTATTTTTTATCATCTTTTTTGCTGCCACTGCTTATGCTGAACAATTAAAGATAAGTCTCCTCCTTGGTGATACCCACTCAAAGACAGCCATTGAGGCGATTAAGGAGATTGAAAAGGCATATCCTGGAGTGAAAGGAAAAGTTAAATTTCAAGTTCTCACAAGCAAGGCAATCAGAGACAGAGAGACTGATATTAAAGAAATCACATCCTCAAAAGTAGTGTTCATCCTCCTCATCATGGACAGGCAGGCAGTTGAGAAGGTGAAGCCACATATTTCCGAGGTGATAAAAAACGGCGGCAAGATCTATGCAGTGGGCGGGACATACACCAAAGAACATAAAGACATGGGGCTTATAGACGATGTGGTTGTAAAGAAATATTATAAGGAGAACGGTCTTGAGAATATAAAAAACATGATACTTTTTGTCATGAACAGGGATTTAAGTTTTGATGTGAAATACAAAGAACCTGTTCAGACGCCGGATTTCGGAATCTATCTGAAGAGAGAGAGACGGATTGTAGAGACCTTTGAAGACTTTTTAAAACATTATTCCGTACAGCCTAACCGGCCGTGGATAGGCATAACCTTTTACAAGAGCATTGTTGACTCAGGCAACACCGCTCATCTGGACTTTTTAATTGACAGTCTTGAGAAAGAGGGCTTCAATGTCCTGCCTGTGTACAGCTATCCATCGGAGAATGCGGTGGAGAGATTTTTCTTTAATGAAAGTGGAAAAAGCAGAGTAAATGCGGTAGTTGGCATGTCTTTAAAAATGGGCTTAAATCCACAGGTCGCCATTCCAATTTTAACCAAGCTCAATGCCCCTGTGATTGACGCCATCACCCTTTATAGCCAGTCAAAGGAGGAGTGGGAAAAATCGCCTGTGGGGCTTGATATTTTTGAGAGGGCATGGCAGGTTGCCATGCCTGAGATGGGAGGAATAATCCAGCCCACAGTTATTGCATCAAAAGAAAAGGTGACTGATAAAGAGACAGGGATTGAATACATAGAAGAAAGGCCCATCCCTGAGAGGATTAAGAGGCTCGTTGAAAGGGTGAAGACATGGATTAATCTTCAGGATAAGGCTAACAAAGACAAGAGGATTGCCATCATCTATTACAATTATCCCCCGGGCAAGCAGAACATAGGGGCGTCTTATCTAAATGTTCTTCCTGAGAGCCTTTGGGAGATACTGAACAGGCTCAAGGCTGAAGGATATACCACCCTCCCCTTAGTCCCCTCCCATCAAGGGAGGGGAGAGATTCCCTCTCCCCCTGTGGGTGAGGGGGTAATTTCTAAAGAAAGACTCTTTAATGATATTCACAGCTATGCCAGAAACATCGGCAACTGGGCTGCAGGAGAGATTGATAAACTGGCACACACAGGAAAACCTGTCCTTATTCCCATTGACATCTACAAGAGATGGTTTGAGGAACTGCCTGAAGGTCTAAAAAAGGCAGTTATCAAAGACTGGGGCAGGCCTGAAGACAACAAGGTCATGGCATGGAAAGGCGCAAGCGGCACAAAGTATATTGTCATCCCTGCTGTTCAATACGGCAATATCATCTTTACCCCTCAGCCTTCAAGGGGCTGGGAACAGGATGCTAAAAAACTCTACCACGATGTGACCCTTGCCCCGCATCATCAGTATATCGCCTTTTATTTATGGCTTAAGCATGAGTTTCAGGCTGATGCTATTGCACACATTGGAACGCACGGCACTCATGAATGGCTTTCTGGTAAAGAGGTTGGCTTCACCAATGAAGACCCGCCAGAGGCATTGATACAGGATATGCCGAATATCTATCCATATATCGTTGATGATGTCGGCGAAGGTCTTCAGGCAAAGAGGCGCGGCATGGCTGTAATCATTGACCACATGACACCTCCATTTGACAAGGCAGGCTTGAATAAGGAACTGAAGGAACTTGCAGCATTGATTAATGACTACAATACTGCGAAAGACAAAAGCCTTTCATTGGCGCAATCAAAACTTGAGGAGATTAACAGCCTCGCAAAAAAGACAGGCATGCTTACGGATTTAAAATTCAAAGAGATAAAGACCGCTGAAGAGATAGAAGAGCTTGAGCATTACATCAAGGATATTTCAGAAAAGCAGACTCCCTTTGGATTGCATACTTTTGGAAAATCTCCTGATGAAAAATACAGGCGCACAACTGCCGAGGCTGTTCTCTCCATAGAAAAGGACTTACCCGCCGAGGAGAGGCATAGGCGGATTTCAGACCTTGAAGAAAAGATAATAAAGGGCGCCCAAAGAGAACTGGACTCCTTTATTGCCGCATTGTCCGGCAAATATATCCCTGCCGGACAGGGAAATGACCCCATAAGAAATCCTGACTCGCTGCCCACAGGCAAAAACTTTTATTCCTTTGATCCAACGAGAATACCATCAAAATCCATATATGAAATAGGTGTTAAGTTAGCAAAGGAGCTTATTGAGGGATATAAACGGAGGCACGGCATATATCCTGACAAACTCACATTCAACCTTTGGGGCGTTGAGACCATAAGGCATGAAGGTGTGATGGAGTCCCAGATTATGCATCTCATGGGGATAAAACCAAAATGGGATGATCGCGGAAGGGTGACAGGCGTTGAGACAATATCCCGTTCAGAGTTGGGCAGACCCCGCATTGATGTAACCATTGTCCCATCAGGACTTTACAGGGATTTGTTTTCAAACCTCATGGCTTTGCTTGATAAGGCTGTGAGTTTAGCAAAGGAGCAAAATGAAGATGACAATATTTTAAGGGCGAATATTTTAAAGACAAAGAAGATGCTCATGGAAAAGGGCATTACGGAAGACAAGGCAGAGAGGCTCGCATCTGTGCGTTTATTCACCGTTCCTTCGGGCGCTTATGGGACAAATCTTGACAAAGTAATTCCTATGTCAAATACATGGGACAATGAAAAACAGGTGGCTGATGTCTATTTCATGAGGATGAGCCATATGTATGGGCAGGGGTTCTGGGGAAGCAAAGTTCAGAGTTCAGAGTTAGGAGTTAAGAGTGAAGAAGATGTTAGTTTAACACTTTTTAAAAATGCCCTTTCAGGTTCAAAGATAGCGATTCACAGTCGTTCGGGCAATGTTTATGCAACACTTGATAATGACGACTTCTTTCAATACCTCGGCGGGACCGCAATGGCGATCCGGGCAGTCGACGGCAAGACCCCTGAGGTTTACGTCACAAACATGTCCAATCCAAAAAAACCGGAGCAGGAGACCCTCGAAAAATTCATGGGCAGGGAGATGAGGGCAAGGTATCTGAATCCAGAATGGATAAAGGCAATGATGAAAGAGGGCTATGCAGGCGCGAGGTTTGTAGATAAGGTAGTGGAGCATCTATGGGGATGGCAGGTAACAGTGCCGGAGGCAATAGATGCAGCAAAGTGGAATGAGATGTATGAGACATATGTTTTGGATAGAAACGGTCTGAATATAAAAGAGATGTTCAGACAGTCAAAGAACATGTGGGCTTATCAATCCATTGTGGCAAGAATGCTTGAGACCGTGAGAAAGGATTACTGGAAACCGGATAAAAAAATAGTTGAGACCCTTGCAAAGGAATATGCAGAGAGTGTGAAAGAGGTCGGACTTGCCTGCTGCGACCACACCTGCAATAACCCGCTGCTCACAAAATTTACAGGATCTGTGCTGATGTCTGTCCCGGGGTTAAAGGCTCAGGTGCAGGGATTTATGAAGGCGCTACAAAGAGTCCAGAGTCCAGAGTCCAGAGTCCAGAGTCAAAAAACAAAAAGCAAGGCAGGTAATAGACAATTAGCTCCTGATGGAAAAGGTAAAAAAGTAGAGGGTTACGAAATGCAGGATGTGAATGCGTCAGCCGGGGCGGCATCTGCGCCCATACCGTATCTGTTTATTGCAGGGTTTTTGTTATTCATTTTGCTGATCATGTCAGGCTGGCGGAAAAAAATAAAATAACTCATGTAAAATAGTTAAAACAAATGGAAATCTTTAGCGAATACT
>JAGVGM010000350.1 GCA_020057065.1 Thermodesulfovibrionia bacterium | reverse complement strand
TTGCAAGGATGCGAAGAAAATCAAAATGCTACAGCAAAAGCAAGGAGATGCTCAAATACTCTGTCGTTCTTTTAATGCTAAAATGGAACTATGGCCTGCGAGCTATACTAAATTAACAATACCCAAATTTAAGTATTGATTGGACAAATCAGGCTTTAATTGGATAAACTGCAATATCTTTACTTATTGTTATTCATGCACTTTTTCTCTACCAAACTGTTCTACCCCCATCTATAATAAGGACTGAACCTGTCATGTATGAGGATGCATTGGAAACAAGAAATAGTACCGCCGCTTCATAGGCCACGGGCGCGCCAAGTGTTTCTATCCCTGCTATGGATGAAATAAATATTGCTACGCCCTGTTTTTCCTTCAAGTAAGGGATGGCCTCCCTGATAAGTCTTACGCCACTGAATAGATTCACCTGAAAAAAATCATTCCACTCTTGATCATCTACATCTAAGTCATGATCTATTCGTCCCCGTCCACTGCCGATGTTGGCAACAACAACGTCAAGCCTTCCAAATCTCGCAATGGTCTCTCTCAAGCAATATCGAATATGCTCCGTGGAAGTTAGGTCGCCTGTCAATCCCATGATACTGCGTGGCTCGTGGTTCTCTTTTAATTCCTTTATGCACTGCTTGACCGCATCCGGTTTCTGCCCTGTTACCACAACACTTGCACCCTCGTCAAGAAATGAATGCGCAATGGCATTACCGATACCGTGACTGGAACCAGCCACGAAAACCACCTTCTCGTTTAATGCTAAGTCCACGTTATCCAACCCCTTTGTAGGCACAACCCACCAACATTAGCTCGCGGGACCAGTGCAGGAATTTGTTTTTTATGCGAACGGGCACAAAAGGACTGATCGCAGCACAGAAATAGTTCAGAACCGGGAACCGCCAGACGATGGGTAACTGTCTGAATTTGTAGACCGAGATACGCTCAAAGTCACACATCAAATATATATCTCGCAGGGAGACCACCGTGAATGGCGTACGATGCGTGAAGTCGTCAAAATAAGTCTTGTAGTTAGCCTCCCAGTCAGGCACCAGACAAAGAAGTAGTCCCCCCGGTTTCAACACGCGACGCGCTTCACGAAGGAACATATCCGGCTCTTGCAGATGCTCTAGAAAGCTCTTATTGTAGACTATATCGAAGCTGTTGTCAAGTATTGCCCAACTTGTTTTACTACTTCTTTTACTGATAGTTTCGCGTGCCAAATAACGGCTACACCGGATGCACTATATTCCAAACCCAGGGTTGAATAAGTACAAAGTGCCACATCAACTCTAGGAAACATATCTTTATCCATAATTATTGTAACACGTTTGTCTTGAATGTTTTTATATATCTGCGTACTACAAACTGGATGGGGCTTTATATATACATCGACATTAGAATGGAATGCCACTATCTCTTTTGCAATTAGGCATTCCTTTTCTGGATCAATTTGCTCTCCAATTATTAAAACTTTTTGTTTAATTCCGGAGGTTGATGGTATATTTTGGAGGGGGATCGCACCCGGAAGTAGCTTACACACTATTGATTTGCCTCTTGCAAACACGGCTTCATAAAAAAGCTGTCGAGATGTCTCACCAAAGCAGTAAAAGGTCGAAAGGTTTTCAATCTTTGTCGGCAGTTTTGGTAGTGCTATATCCCTCGCCAAACCATGCTGCAACATAACCCGCTTTGCGGGTAATGGCAATTGATCCAGTAAAACTGCCCACCGGTCATAATGATTAGCAAACCATATGCTCGATATAGCTTGCCCCTCTCGCGACAGTACCCTCCACAATAAGAACCATGAATATGCCGTATATGTTTGTAATTTGTTAGTTGGTTCAGGATATTTTTTGGCAAACGCTAAAGCGCTCCGCCACGCATCTAACATCGCACCAACTATGTCTTCTCCTTTTAACATACAAAGAAAAGAGATTCTTTCATCACCCTCCGGAATAGACTTCGATTGTAATGATACCCACGGTACGGTTAGCCAACTATGCGGCCTTTCGTCGTTTGGCAGCCTCAGAACAACATCTGTAACTCGGTGTGTCAAAGCTATAATGACATCACCTTGAAGCTGCCGTTTATTTTTTTTATTCAGCACGCAAAGGCACGTAAACTTCGTCACTTCAAAAAATATCAGTAATGGAAATATGAAAAGCCACCAGAAGAAAGCACTAATTTTAAAAACAAATGTATAAAACCAAACTGTTTTCTTTAAGCGATGAATAAATTTACTTGACCTTAGCACAATAAAGTCATACAAAGCATCCAGTTTATTAAACCGCATGTCTTCTCTGTCAATGCTCATCTCATTCTCGGTCGCACGGAGGTAAGCCTCGTATCTAGTCATTTCATCATTCCTTGGCGGAAAAACTCAAAAGTATCAAAGCACTTTTGTTTTGAGTAATCGAACACTTCTCCATCGCCAACGACACCTATTGTTTCGCCCATTTTTAAAACTGGTAATTGCCAGCATAAAGCATGTTGGCGGAAATAAGATTGAGAACGACGCAAAGATAAACATAAAAGAAAGAGCACGTAATAATATTGTAAACAATGATTTCTTGCCAATATAAAAAATATGTCCAAGGAAAATTAGAAAAAACAGCCCCATCTCTACAATATATTGAGATAATGATGAAACAGTTCCAGTAAAAACAGTATCACCGGCATTAATTAACGAACCCACATCAGATAAATCATATGCTTCAGTCGCGACTGTCGAATAGGTACCCACACCAGAACCAAATGGATACTGAAACAGACTCCATACAGCAACATAGACGTTGGACAATCTCATTCCGACAGAAAACATCTTGTAAAACTGCATAGGGGCTTTTAAATAACAACTGTAGGACAGCATAGCCCCTGCTCCCCAAAGTAACCACTATACTGATATAAAAAAAGAACGGACACTACTCCTAATATTAGGTAAATAACTACATTTTTTATCTTAAATTGATCAGCCCCCACAAATATGGCAAACATCACCAGAAAAACATATCCTGTTCCGGATTTTGAAAGGATAATTAGTGTAACAGCCATTAATACTATGGCACAGATATTCCTTTTGAATACAGACTCTCTTTTGCAGAAATATACCAATATTGCCAAAAAAAAGACACCCATTGCACCTAAAAACCCAGGTTCCGATGCAAGACCAGCCCTCCGCTCCTTCCTTACAATCCTGTCGGCACCCCCCAAAAATCACAATAACTACACAGGGGGATTCTAGCCCTATTCCCCCCTATATGATATTTAATCCACTCTTTTCTCTTTGAACCGTGCCAAATATCTGATAATGGAGTTGAATTTACGTCGCCTATAACGCCCAATCCTTTCGGGTCAAATCTGACACAGATAGATACTTTGCCAAATCTGTTAATAGCCATATGATTTAATATCTCTAAGCATATTCCGATTTCCGGTACAGTTGGCCTTTTCTGATATTTGAAGCTTCCCAAAGGATTATGCAATATCCTGGTGGCTATTATTCCATCCAATTTCCTCCACTTTTCCGTATCCACGCCCCCTAGGCATCTATAAATTACATAAGGTTTTCTCTCACCTTTAATCTCCAGAAACTTCTTAACTAACTCATACTGTTCATCCCCTTCTGGATCATTTTCTATGACTGATATAGTTATGGTGTCCAGTTTATCTATAATTTCATCGGCTTTCTCTAAAATCAATTTAGCATTGGTGTCTACACATTTTATCTGCCTCTTGAATAATCTGACTGCTTCTCCAAATCGTGGATAAAGCAGTGGTTCGCCGTTGTTATGAAATTGAACTACTATTCCTTCCGGTAGTTGATCGGCTATTTTCTTAACTAATTCAAAATCAATATCGCCATAATTCATGGCTATTTCCGGATATTCCCGGTCTATCTTTCTTCTGCCGCACATCCAGCAATTTTTGTTACATCTGCTGGTCAATTCCAAATGTAGACAATACAATCCATTAAAGCATTTACTCATTCTTTACCTCGTAATGTGTTGTCCGGTTTATACGCGGATGCAAGCAACATAATTTCTTGTGAAAATCTTACAAGCTTACTGTAAGGTCGTAGTAATCGGGGTGCGATTAATGCCACAAGCGAACAAAATGGATGCAGCCAGGGTAGTGACCATAAAAAAGGAAGCTGTCTGAATTTCTCTACTTTTACATTATCAAATCCGTTAATCAAAAAGATGTCTTTCAAAGAATTAATGGTAAATGGTGTTCTGTGGGTATAATCCTCATAAAATGTTTTATAAACAGACTCCCAGTCGGGAACCATTGTAATAACTAATCCACTTGGCTTAACAACATGACATATCTCCATGACCAGTTTTTCAGGATAATAAAAATGCTCGAGAACTGATTTTGAAAATACAACATCAAAAGAATTATCATTATAGGGCAATGGTTCATTTTCCAGATCTGACTGTAATATTACAGCTTCCGGGCAGACGGATTTTGCTATAGACGATTGATCCACTCCATATCCATTAAGGCCACACCTGATAAAACCCCTCAGAAACTCACCGCGACCGCATCCCAAATCCAAAATCTTGCTTCCCTTTGGCAATTTATACCTGGAAGATAAATAGCGAGCTAATTTATCCGGATATTGAGTGAACGGTCTGTCTTCTTCGTTATATACTACAGATACATAATCCCTCTGTGGATTTACCGAAGACACTACAGCACCTCCACCAATTCGATCAAAGTGCCCTCTGTCGCCCTACAAAAAGTAACTTTCGCATAACCGTCTGGTGACAGTTGCGGAGGCGAATTAAATTGAACCCCTTTATCCTTGAGTCTTTCATACTCAATATCCAGATCATCTACAGTAAACGCTATATGGGAAATCCCGATTTCGCATATTTCACGCGTCTTTTGCTCTGCGGGATGCGAGTGATACTTCAGTAGTTCTATCATCTGCCCAGATGGAGAAGTCATCTTGACCGTTGTAACCTTAACATTTCGCAGCGATGAAATATTATCAATATGATCCCCTGCTTCTTCCATCTGTTTCACGATCTGAAAGCCGAGAAGATCACGATAAAAATGCAGTGATTCTTCTAAGTCAATAACTACTATGCCTGTGTGGCGGATATCTTTAATCATTTTGAATTTTGTATTGTTTCCGCAATCGCCTCATCAATAACATCAAGTCCTTCCTCTAAAACCTCATCCGGTATAGTAAGCGGTGGACCAATTTTTATCGATTCCCTGCCTGTATGAACGAGAAGCAATCCCTTTTGCATGGCTTTTTCGCATATGCGACTGGCGAACAATCCGTCTGGCTTGCCCGTCTTTGGGTGCTTAAAAATAATGCCTGCAAGCAACCCTTTGCCGAAAATATATGAGATCCTGGCTGAATATTTTTCCTTAAGTACATTGAGACTATGATGAAGTATTTCCCCTTTTCTGGCTGATTCCTCAACCAAGTTCCAGGTTTCAATTACCTCTAAGTTTGCTAAGCCGGCGGCGCAACAAAGAGGATTCGCGGAATGTGTGCTGCTCATGGAACCGAATTCCGGGAGATCCATTATCTTTTGACTGCCAACAACAGCAGACAAAGGCAAGCTGCCGCTTAATGCCTTGCCAAGGCAGAGTAAGTCGGGTTCAACATCATAGTGTTGATAAACGAATAGCTTCCCGGTTCTTCCAAAACCACCTTGAATCTCATCGAAGGTAACTAAACAATCATGTTCCTTTGCAAAATCCACAAGGGCTTTAATATATGCAACAGGATAAAATATAGCTCCCCATCCCAGGTAGGATTCAACCATAAAACCTGCAATATCATCGAAGTTTAATCCTTTTACTTTCAAGGCGCGCATATCTTCTCCGAAATGCTTTGCCCAATCATATATCTTGTCAAAGGAGTTTTTTGCAGTCCACGGATAAGGGAAGGGTAAATGATGCATATTCGGATCTCTATAGCCGATCCACTCGGATTGACTGGGGTCTCCTTTAAGCATTTCAGCTCCCATGGTACGGCCATGCATAGCGCCTTGAAAAGAAATAATGCCAAGCTTTGTTGGGCTGATGGTTTGGCCGTGCATCCTCATCAATTTTACAGCACATTCGGTTGCTTCGGTTCCGGCGGATAACAAAAAGGCCTTTTCATATTGATCAGGGGTTATTTCAATCAGCTTCTTTAAAAATTGGGCTCGTATCTCATGGGCAAATGTATATGTGTGGAGGAGTTTATTGTTGATAGTTTTCTGAAGAGCAGCTGTTATTTGGGGATTTGCATGTCCGGCATTAGTGACAAAAATGGTGGATGTAAAGTCGATCCAGCAATTACCACAAGCATCGTAGACCTGGAAATCTTCGGCTCTGTCCCATACTATGGGAAGCTGACCGTGCATTGAACGGGATTCATATATTTTCAGATCGAGTAAAACTTTTAACGTTTCCTGTGCGGGAATTGACGTTTTTATTTCTCGATATTTTGTAGATACAGGCGGAACATCAACAGGGGTTTGTGAAAACTGATATTTCATAACCAGCCTTTCTCTTTTCCAAACAGTTTGTTAGCAATTGTCGGTTCTTTTGCCACCTGATATTCTAAGTAATCAAAGTCTTCTAACGTGTCGACCTCAAAGATACGCGGTGTGACGTATGCAATGACTTTATTTCCCAGTATTTTCTTGTTCTTTACAACATAGGAGCTTTTGTATATATCGACATACCCATTTGCAATGTAGGTTTTTGGAAACACCTGCCGAGGTTGATTTGTTGCATCCAAATCGAATGATCCTGAACAAATACATTTCAAGTAATCTCTGTCTATTTCAACTGTCTTATAAGCAGTTTCGGACATCTCATGTACTGACCGTAGAGAGGTAGCATTGTTATTCTGTCTCATTAGTTCAATAGCCGCGTCAATATGCTTTGGTTCACGCAGCGGCGTAGTCGGCCGCAAATGAACGAGATATTTTGGTACATGGTCTTCATTTTCCGCCATCCAATCAAGTAAATGCTTAACCCACTCATAATCGCCACTACGATCACCGGAGATTTCCAGTGGCCGCAAAAAAGGAACTTCTGCACCATATTCGCGTGCGATACTGGCGTATTCGATAGAATCCGTTGACACAATAATACGATTGATTTCGTTTGCCAATTGTGCAGCTGCGATACTATAGGCAATAAGCGGATGTCCGGCTAACAACTTGATATTTTTATCAACAACTCCCTTAGAACCCGAACGCGCGGGAATTATAGCCACAACCTCTGCCATAAACAACTCCTCTATCGATGAGATTCAAATGGAATATGTGCTCGTAGACTTTTTGCTACCGAAACTTCTTTTTGAGTAACATGTATCTTGCCGTTTCCCATGGCCTTTTCAATTTTTCGTACAGCACCTACCAATTGAATTAATCCCATAGGTTCAACTGAGGCAGCTTGATCCGAACCATACATAGCGCGATCAAGGGTGATATGCCGTTCCAGAGATGTTATCCCAAGCGCTGCCGCACCATAAGATACCGCCAGACCAACTTCGTGCCCGCTGTAACCCACATTGCATTGATAACGATCACTGAGCGTTTTGATGCAGTTCAGATTTGCATCTTCATCTGCCATTGGATACGTTGAAATGCAGTGCATAAGTTCAAAGGGGCAACCTGCCTCCCTGAATATCTCCACTGCACGATCAATTTGATCAAATTCCGTCATGCCTGTTGAGATGAATGTGTGCTTCTTTTCTGAAGCTACTTCCTTGAGCAAATCTTCATAAACGATCATTGCAGAGGCAATCTTATTGTATTTACAGTCAAACTGCCGCAGAAATTTCTGGCTTTCAATGTCCCATGCCGAGGCAAACCATTCAATCCCTTTTCCCTTGCAGTAGGCATCAATTTCTTTATATTCGGCCAGACCGAATTCAAGACCTTCCTTTTGTTCCCGCTGTGTGGTTCCCCAGGGACTCTCCCGCTGCGAGTTCAGCAGTTCCTTTGTGTATACTAAATCAATAGTCCTCTTCTGAAACTTAACAGCATCAGCTCCAGCTATTTTGGCAACATCAATTAACTGTTTTGCAATCTCTACATCACCGTTGTGGTTGATACCGATTTCTGCAATGATAAAAATAGACATCGTTAATTTCCTCCTGTTCGAAATAGTTCTTTGAGGTTCCCCCCATCAGTTGGACAGAAAACAGGCTTCCTGAAGTACCTTTTCCCGGTAAGGTTAAAACGGCTACTTAAATACCTTTTCCTGTTTCTCATATTTGCCTAAATCCACGAAAATTTATATTTCTTTTAAGATACAAGTCTTTTGCCTGTTCCAATGTTGATGCTAACTGCTTTTCATAATAATTTATTAATAAGCGAGTATTTGCCTCTAATAACGCCAAATGGTATTCATCATCGCTAAGATTGGTGAAATTAACGCTGAGTAAATCTGAATTCAAGTGTTTGTTTTCATAAAAATCAGCGCAATCTTTCAATAATCCTTTTTCAATTGCATAATAATATAATGGTGATCCTGGATATGGTGTTACCGGCCTAATGGTACGACGCTGTGCACCGGCATCGTATTTGAGCAGAAACTCGACGCCCTTGTTTAGTGTTTCTCTGCTTTCGCCAATGTTACCAAAGATAATATTGAATCCGGGGCTTATTCCTGCGTTCAAAGTGGCTTCAATTCCTTTAATAACCGTCTCTGTAGTCAGTGATTTCTGCATGTTCTTCAGAATTTGATCATCCATGGCTTCTATGCCGTAATTGATAAATACACAACCAGCTCTTTTCATCAGTGCAAGCACATCCGGCTTCGCAAAATTTAATCGTCCACTACAGAACCACTTAAATTTCAAATTTGCCTTGATGAACGCTTCGCACAATTCGGTTGCGCGCTTAATGGAAGACATAAAAAGTTCGTCCCCGAATTCTATATAAGTAATTCGGTATTTTTTCTGGATAAATTTTATTTCCTCGATAATACTTTCGGTCGAGCGGGGACGGAAGCCTTTATCCATCCTATAACAGAAATTACATTTAAAAATACAGCCTCTCCCGGAAAGCATCGGTAATAGAAAATCAGTTGAAGAAGTGTGTGGTTCGCGCATCAAACGATAATATTCGATTGGGAATAGTTCATAGGCAGGCCAAGGGATTGCATCGATATCCTTAATTAGAGGTCGGCGTTCATTTACTATTGTTTTATCATTTTCCCTGAATGCAATGCCCAATATTTCGTTTAACGGACGGCCTTCCTCAAGGGCTTTTAGTATCTCAATCATCGTTATTTCGCCTTCACCGATAACAACCACATCTGCACCTGTTTTATTGAGAAAATATTCAGGTTCCGGAGAAGGGCCATGCCCTCCAATAACGAAGAATGGTCGATTTTTCGATCTGTTAATCGCTTTAGAAAGGTTTAATAATTTGCGGTACTGATAATATCCGCCGATGACTCCAATACCAACCACCTCAAATATATTTTCATTTAAATACTGGGTTAAATGATTTTCGGGGTAGTGATGCATGTCTTGACTATAGATCGTAATACTATGTCCGGCTTTTTTTAGCACAGCAGCAATATATGCAAGTCCAAGGGGGAAATAATGTATATAAGACTCGTTATCATAAACGACAAGTAAAATACGCATACCTACTCCTTCAGATTTTAACACTATAAGGGAGACCAATATTTCCGATCTTAATTATTTGTTTATTAGTTGACCACGGGGCTAATCTCCCTTTTGTCCATTCTGTTTCATGGCCTTCATAGCCAATGTTCACAATCATTCCATAAGGAATTTTTGAGTAAATTACGGCTGCACCAATTCCACCACCCCTGAGTTGAAAGTAATAATCACCTCCTAAAATTAGGGCAACATCACCCATAAAAGTTGTCGAAAAGTCTTTTGAGAATAAAAGCTTTACATTATATTTATTTGATAAACTTTTGAAATATTCACATCCAATTTGATCAGATACTAATATTATTAAATGGTTCGGATATAACGTCTTTAACGATTCATATATCTTAATAAATTCTTCTTCGCTACAATTTCTGTTTATGGCCCACTTCTCAGAATACCTGGCATTCCAAGTGATATAGGGCTTTCCTGGAACAGAAATATTGCAATTTGAGATAATATCCTTATGATATATAAGAAAGCGATCGATAAAGTTTACGTCCTCAATTGAAACCAGGCGATTAATAACATTAAATATGAATGGATAATAATACATTCTATTTTTAATTTTATTTTCAAAAGGAATTAAAGCTGACTTCTTTTTTTCAAAATAAATAGTGAATTCTCTCCATGACATTAAGCGGATGTCAACCATTGCTCTATTATCAAGCAATACTTTTGGGAGTTCCAAAAAGCTCTCTACTAAATTTATTTTTTCAGCTTTATCTAAAACCTCCCAGTCCTCCCTAAATTCTGAATTTATAATAATAAAATTTATTTTTCCCCCTTTCATTAAAAAATATTTTGCAAACATTACCATATAAAATACAACCCCATAATTTGGAGGTGAAACTAACAAGTCATATACTATAACGGCTTCTGAAAAATTATCTGCTCGTAGTCTTTTCAACAAATAATCGGCCTCTCTCTTCTCATCCGCCCATTTTTTAAAATGGTATAATAAGTACCGTGGATACAGAATGTGTCTGTAGATGAACCTCGCCATCGGAAGCAGTACGGATTCTCCTAAAGGGAGATTTTGAATATTCTGTTTTAAGGCTTTCTTAAAGTTATTCACTAGGGTTATGCCATCTATTACGGCAACGCCGCCAAATTAAAACAAATATTGGAAAAATCAGCGCGTAAATTGTTAAATATCCAATAGCCATGCCAAGCGCCGAGTAATGCTTTCCGAGCAACCAAGTGGATAGTCCCACTAAGCATCCAAGAAGAACTGATATGAATACAAGGGGCTCTTTTTTATGGGCGCGCAGATAGGTTGACATAGGCATAGAGGCTGTGTGGATAATAAATGCTATGAGAAATAGACCTGTTGGCAATGGGGATAGAAGACGGCGAGCTAAGAAGTGATTATAGTAATTAAGTCCAAATACCAACAACCAAATTGCCGCCGCTCCCAACATCGTGATGCCTGTAACAATAAGCGTCAGCTTCCAGAAAAGCCGGTCCATTTCGCCGTATTCCTTTTGTGCTACCATCATGCCGAATTGCGGAACCCGTGGTGATAACCATGCCCCGCCTAAAGAAGATAAAGCCCCGGCGAGAGCCCAAGTCATACCCATTTGACCGGCAATTATCGGTCCATGATAATGAAAAAGTACTGGTGTGAATAGGGAAAAGGCGAAATAACCGCTGATCCAGCCTAGAGCAATGCGCCATTGAAAAGGCAAAATGTCCGTCATCCAGCTCAACCGCGGACCCTCTGATTTCGTAAACAACAGTGATTTAAAGAATTCCCAATAGTTTCTACGGAGAAAAAAGCCCGCGTAGATAAGCCCTGCAACCGTCATAATACTTGCTGTCCAGAGGTTTGCACCAAGCAAGATGGCGCTCCATACCGCCAAGCTGCCGCATAATCCCTGAAAAAACCTATAAAAATATACATTTTTTACCTGATTACACCCCTCCAACAGGGACCAAATGGCTGTTGAAAAAAGATTGATCCCGGTCAAAACACAAAGAGAAATCCAAGGCAATTTCCAACTGACGTTCTGTGTCGGGGATTGAGAAAAAAATACAAGGCCACCGATACTTAAGCCTATAATTACAATAAAAACCGCTATAGAATACCACTTAATGGCGATCCGTAATAAACTCGCCAATCTTGATAGCGAGTCAGGATCGCCTTCGATTCTCTTGTTTTCACCTATCCTCAGATTCGCCCATTCATGGCTGGCAAACTGAATGATCGCAAAGCCGAGGCCTAATTCTGCAAATGATTGCAACGCCAGAATAGATCCGAAAGTGTAGTAAAATCCCTGGGTTGTTGGCGTAAATTTAGTCGCAATCAAAAGGGCGGAGATAGGACCGGCGGTAAAACCCCATATCCTGGTAAGGATAGCGTACAAAACAGCCCGATCCATTTCGGCGCGCCGGGCATATGACCGAAGGCGGACTTTTATATCAAGGAAAAATGCCTGAGTGCTTGCTATCGCAGAACCTTTCATAGGAATTCGATCAATGCCCGATTCACTTTGCCTGACTCTAAATCCTTAAATGAATTATTAATCTCGTCCAGACGGTAGATATCCGATGTAAAAAAGCTCAGGTTCAGTCTGTCAGACAGGAAATGACCGACATAAGTAAGGATATCCCTATCAGGGTCGGTTTCCCCTCCCCAGGTTCCTATAATCCGTTTACCCTTGATCAGATCAAAGGGATCAATGCTGATTTGGTGACCGGTAGGCAGATTGCCTGCCAGGATGCTCAGCCCCCCTTTATCTTTTACAGATTCGAAGGCCGTTTCCATTGTTTCTTTTTGTCCCGCCGCTTCAATGGCAAAATCAACGCCCTGGCCGCCCGTGATCGTTTGTATTGTCTCCAATACATCCTGCTGTGATGCATTAATGATATAGGTGGCGCCGATTTCTTTTGCCTGTATTAGTTTCTGTTCACGAATGTCCACCGCTATGATAATGGCAGCGTCCATCATTTTTGCCGCTAAAATAGCGCTAAGTCCAATGCCGCCGACACCGAAAACGGCCACACTGTTTCCCGATTGGACGCGGGCAGTATTCATGACAATACCAGCCCCGGTGGGTATGGCACATCCAAGCAGGGCAGCCTCTTTGAGGGGCATTTCCCTGGGAATGGGTATAAGCCTGTTTTCGGATATGATGGAGTATTCCATGAATGTTGAAATTGCCCCGGAATTAACAATGTTTCCATCTTTTCTTGAATATTGAGTTGAAGGTGCATCATGTCCACTCCCTTTTATCCAGGTCAGTACGACATGATCTCCTGGTTTGACTTTTGTCACATCCGGCCCGATCTCCAAGACAATACCTGAGCCTTCATGGCCGAGGGTATGGGGAAGAAACTTATCTTCACCCTTTAATCCATGGATTTCGTTTAATTGCGAATGGCAGATGCCGCTGTAGGCAATTTCGACCATCACCTGCCCCTTTTTCAGGGGCGGAATTGTCAGTTCTTCAATCTGTAATGGTCGATTGATTTCTGTTAGTACCGCAGCAATTGTTTTCATCGTTTCAGGTAAAATCCCCTTTTGCATTTGCAGCAATAACGCTTTCCCTTGCCGGATGCTTTCTCTTTTCATATCTGTCGATCGTTTCCCGCATCACCCACGGCATTTTCAGGGCCTTCGTTCGCTCATAAGGAAATATGCTCGTATCCTGCCCCTCCATCAGCTTATGTCGCGGCCAAACATCCTTGACATCTGCGGAAAAGAACCAACTTCGGATTCTCTCTTGATCAAACTCTACAAAATAATTGATAAACCACAGATATTGAAATCCCATTGACTGAATGGAAAGCTCTTCAAATATTTCCCTCTGTATGCTCTTCAACGGTGTTTCATCTGGGACGATCATTCCCCCAAATAGCGACCATTGGCCGGGGGCTGCGATGTCAGGCATGTCATCTCTCAATTGCAGGACATATTTACCGTCAAGCAGCAGCACGGAGTGTGCAGATTGTATCTCTGGGGTTTTATGCATTGATACCACACACATCATGTTTTTACGGTTTTCTATTGAACCCCATTTGCTCGAAATGATGATCAAAAGCAAATACTGTTTCAATATCCAATTGTTTCATTACAGCGTAAGAAACACAGTCGGTAAAGGACCAATTTTTATCAATATTATGCCGCTGGAAAACATCCCATGCCTCGTCATAGATAGCAGAGGAAACATGAATAACCTTTAAAATTCCTGCTTTTATTAAATTTCTGATATTCTGCTGAAATACAATAGTCTGTTCGTAACCGATATTCAAGAGAAGCAGGGTATATGTTTCATCCAGAACATAATCAGTTGTTATTAAAAGGCAATTATCTTGAAGGTCATCTTTGAAGATCAAGGCAAGTTCGTGGTTGCGGTCATTACTATCTTCAATGGCATCCCAAGCGCTCGTGTCAATAAATATTTTCATTTCGAGACTTTCTCATAAAGATAGCGATCATGTTCTTCAGCTGAATTCTTCAATTTCCCCGTTGTTGTGGTCCTCCCCATAGAACGAAATAAGTTCCAGGCATTAGTTGCGCTCTCTTTTTCCATATTCTCAAGAGTTATCAAAACTTTAACAATTGATGTAGGCACAAGACTCAGCCTTTGTCGAACAGCGTCCGGCAATGATAGATGCCCATCACTAAGGACCTCTCCAATGTATTCTTCTTGTTTCACAGAATTATTCATTTTATGCCCCCCCTTCTTAATCAGCTATGAACCACCAGTAGTCGCCTGTATAGCCGACTTCATTGAATAGCTTCTTCCAGTCATCCACATGCATCATGGTTTCAGCAGTGAGGACCCATTTATAGAGATTCTCCCGTTCCTTTTCATTTCGCCAAGCGTCAACAGTGATATAACTATGCCCTCGGCTGACCCTCTCCACTTCTTTCAGGGCTGCCTTTAAAGGCTCCGGGCTTAAATTATGGATGGAATTTATCGAGATAACGAGATCAAAACTTTTTTCGGTATAGGGCAGTTTTTCGGCGCTGGCAACTTTAAGGTAAGGTTTTACAGAGGGCATGGCATTTTTAATGGCGTACTCGCTGACATCAATCCCTGTCACGGTGCAATTTGGTATCAGTTCCTTGAAATCGTGAAGCATGAAGCCCTTGCCGCATCCGATGTCCAGGATTGCCACGTCTGAAGTCAGATGGTAATGCTCCTTCATTCTCTGGACTACACCTTTCCATCGACCGTCATAACGATAGCCGCCGTAACCGTATTTTCTCTCCCCGTCAAAGAATTCGCGGCTAAATAATTTGGCTATTCTGATAACTTCCGGGGTCTTTTCCGCCATCCGTTTATCATAATCGCGCTTGATTTTAGGGTAAGTCCCGAGCAGATTAACCTCCTCGCCAGACATATGTTATTTATCTCCTTTCTTCAAACCAACTCCCACGCCAAAAAGGTAATGCGCCATGGGATAAAATCCGGTGTGCACGACTTCATCGTTCATCGAAAAAACCATGACGTTTTGGAAATAACCTGACAGCAAACTTTTCATTTCTTCCGCACCTTTCAAATTTATATGGCCCATGCCGCTGTCCCGCCCGGCATATCGGCTAGCCGTCACATTTGGCGTTCCCAGAACGCAAACAGCGTCATGCTTCAACGCCCGGCAAATATTATCAATAGCAATATTTTCTTTTTCCTTTTTTATATGTTCTATAAAATCCAGTGCGTAAACAGCATCATATGGACCGCCGATTGGTGACCGTTTGGTCACATCCACGACTTCAAACGAAGCGTTAAAACCTTCTTTCTGATACTGATCTTTCGCCCATTTGATAAACAACGGGTCAAAATCTACCCCATGGACTTGCATGACCGTCTGCAGCACAAGACGCGTTCCGAAAGCGTCACCGCACCCGACTTCCAGTACCTTATCCTTATCGGCAAGAAGCTTAGAGACAAATTTATACCTGGAAAGCAAAAAGCAAAGATGACGGGGATCAGTCCTCCAAAGATGGCTTGGCGTCGGCCCAAGTTCAATCGGACCATTTTTGTTTATCATTTCAAACTGGATATCGTATTGAGGTTCTTTTGCTCGTTTGTTTCCCATCTCAAATTTCCTTATTTTCCGTAGTTTTTTGCCATTAGGTCAAAGCTTTTTTCATAATCTGTCAATTTAGCTTCCGTCGCGGCCAGCACCTTCTCCGAGCATAAGCTATTATATTTCGGCCTCGTTTCAACAAAACCCAGGTCTTTCGCCACCACGCGCCAGACCAAATTTTCCGGCACGGAGAACCGTGCGGCAACCCGTTTGCAAAACCAGTGAATGCTTTCAATCCGTCGGCCGCCCAGATTATATTTCCCGCTCAACTCCTTGTCCATTAACGCGAGTAATACTGCAATAACGTCGTTGACGTATACTGGAGAAATGAAAAGATCGTCCGCGGCAAGAACGGTTTCACGTTTTTCAAACCGGTCGAGCCAGGAGGTGAAAATCGTGCCGTCATTTTTCTGGATGCCGAACACTTTGGTCAAACGCAGGATAATGTGTCTCGGGAAACTCTCTTCAATGAAGCGCTCCACCTCAAGTTTTTGTCTGCCGTACTCAACGATCGGGTCAGGATTGTCATCTTCCACCGGGGCTGAGTCTTTGTCGTTATAGACCATGCTGGTTGAGAGCATTAGAGGCACCATTTCTTTCGGGTCGAAAGTTCTCAGGTAATTGACCGTATTTTTCACATTTACTTTGCGGGTTTTATCGCTTTCCAGTTTGCAGCGGTCGACACTTGAGATGCCGTGACATAACACAACGTATTTGACCGGGCCGGCGATAGCGTTCCTGCCGAATTCGCCCTTTTCAAGATCGAGATAGACCGCGTCATCGGCGTCGATATTCTTGTTATCAGAAAAATATGTCCCTTTCACTTTATCCCGCCGTTTTTTTAGCGAGCGGTAAAGCCAGTTGCCGATAAATCCGGATGCTCCCACAATTAAATACACGAATTACTCCCTAACCCGGACAAGCTGGAACCAAAAATATGACGCATATTTTAAAAGTTGGATTTAAAAATAATCTCAGCAATCTCTTTACAGCAAAGGGTTTGCATAGATCATGAAAAATATTCTGCCAAAACGAAGAGCAAGTTTACGGCTTAGTGACTAAAAC
>JAGVGM010000058.1 GCA_020057065.1 Thermodesulfovibrionia bacterium | reverse complement strand
GGCATACCGGGACCTGAACATTTCCTTGGAGAGCAGTCCGGTAAGCTCGTCCCGAAGCCCCTCAATGCTCTTGAGGAATTCATCGATCATTGGATGATTAAGTTTTGACAGTTCCTCATATGTCCCGTTAAAGGCGATCTTCCCTTCCCACAGAAGTAGTATGCGGTCAGAGATGAAGAAGACATCCGGGATATCATGACTGATGAGAATAGCGGTAAATCCGAACTGTTTTCTGTAATGCGCGATCATGCTCAGGATTATGTTTCTCCTCATAGGATCCTGGCTGGTAGTCGGCTCGTCAAAGAGCACGATGGCCGGGTCTGTTACGAGGGAGCGGGCCAGGGCCACCCGCTTCTGCATCCCGCCCGAAAGTTCTGACGGGTACTTGTCAACAACATCTGAGAGTTCCATCTGTTCGATCCGTGACATCACCTTCTGCTCGATCCCCTTTTTTCCGAGTTTTGTTGTCTGCCTGAGCGGGAGGGCTATGTTTTCAAAAACAGACATGGAATCGAACAGGGCATTGTTCTGGAACATGTAGCTGACCTGATTCCTGTATCCGTCCCATTCCTTTTTCTTCATCTCATGAACGGGCCTTCCCCTGAAGAGTATGTTCCCTTCATCAGGAGTGAGGAGGCCGATGATGTGCTTGAGAAGAACGCTTTTGCCGCTGCCGCTTTTACCGATGATCGTCGTAATCTGGTTCTCGTAAATCGTGAGGTTAGCCTTGTCGAGAATGGTCTTTTCGTCAAAGCGTTTGGTGACATCTCTGAATTCTATCAATGGCGTTTCCATATTGGCCTCTACATAAGAAAAGATGTAACAACATAGTCTGAGATCAGTATCATGACACAGGAAAATACGACTGCCGAGGTGGTCGAGAGACTGACGCTTTTTGCGCCGTAGCTGTCGGTACGGAGGTGAGTGAAGTATCCCTGGTAGCAGCAGGCTGTTGACACGAGCACAGCAAAGACGATGGACTTGATAAATCCGCCCCTGATGTCGACCAGGTCCACATAGGAATGGATGCGATAAAAGTAGGCTCCGCTATCTACACCGAGGAGGAGTACGCCGGTGAGATATCCTCCAAGGATCCCGACCAGATCGAAAAAGGCTGTCAGCAGGGGAAAGCTGATGATCGCAGCTGCGATACGCGGGCTGATGATATACCTCTGGGGGTCGATCCTCATGGTATACAGTGCATCGATCTGCTCTGAGATTCGCAGGATACCGATTTCGGCTGTCATTGCAGAGCCCGCCCGTGCGGTTATCATGATCGCTGTAAGGACAGGGCCCAGTTCCCTGATGAGCGTGAGGGCGACGACCGAACCGAGCACCCCCTTGGACCCGAATTTATTCAGGGTATAGAAAAGCTGAAGACCGAGGACCATGCCGGTGAAGAGGCCGACGAGTATCACGATATTCGATGACTTGGCGCCGATGTAAAAAACCTGCTGAACGATCTCCCTGATCTGCTTGGGCCGAAAGATCTTCAGAAAGGCAAGGGTAAAGAATATGACTACGGCGCCAAGGTTGTTGATGACGTTCATTGCCCTTTTGCCGACGGAATGAAAGAAGAGCCAGAAGTAATTGTTTGTTATCGTCGATTCCATATCTATGCCATAATGTATTTATCTCTCAGGTTCTTCCGTCCCATGTTTTCTTAATCTTTCTGAGGACACTTGTCAGGATTCTTTTCGTCCTTCTGTCCGGGACCGCATTCAGGTACTCCGGGTTCCCCTTTTTTATCCGGCTTAACCTGTTTCCTCTCACCTTTTGGTGCAGGGCCGCCTTCGGATACTCCGGGTTTCTCTTTCTCCTCAGGCTTAACCTGCTTCCTCTCGCCTCTCGGTGCAGGTCCGCCTTCGGTCACTCCTGCTTTCCCTTTCTCCTCCTGCTTAACCTGCTTCCTCTCACCTCTTGGTGCAGGTCCGCCTTCGGTCATTCCTTGTTTCCCTTTCTCCTCCTGCTTAATCTGCTTCCTCTCACCTCTCGGTGCAGGTCTGCCTTCGGTCACTCCTTGTTTCCCTTTCTCCTCTTGCTTAATCTGTTTCCTCTCGCCTCTCGGTGCAGGGCCTTCTTCGATCACTCCTGGTTCCATTTTCTCCTTGGGCTTAACCCGCTTTATCATAGGTTTCCCCTTACCGGGATCTCTCGGTGTGGTAACAGTATTCAGCGGAAGTTCCCTATGTTCTGCTCCAGGGTTCAGAACAGACTTTTCAGGTGCCTTCATAAGCGGACGTGACTTTTTTAATTCTTTCGCCTGCTGCTCTCTGACGTGCTGTGGCGGAAGCTTTGAAGTCGGAATCGTCCTGGCGGATGTAAAATGACTCCCCTTGGTAGGTCTTATATCAGGCTCGCCGACACTGATATTATTTTTTGTGAATATTTTCTGCTGTATGACGTTCTTATTGACATTAACAATGGTTGGTGAGTGCGTATTAAATGTTTTACGGTTAACAACCGTCACCCCGTTGTTAACGTACACGTTTTTATATACATTAGTAATGTTGACCTGTTTGATATTAACATTAGTAATGTTTACGCTGTGCCGACCGTGCTCGCCGCGGCCGTAATATGTTTCGCCTGGAGCCAGCGGAACCCACGCCACGTAATCCGCAGTCCTGACCCAGCCGACATATCCCGGACTCCAGTAAACCTCCCTCGCAACAGGAGGCACCCAGAACCAGCCTATGTTTATAATAAAACTCCATCTGCCATAATGGTATGGCGCCCAGCCCCAAGGCTCGTAAGCCACCCAGACGTAATCACCGCCCCACCAGATCCATCTGCCATCTCTGTAAGGTGACCAACTTGAACCAACAACGACGGTCGGAGTCCAGACATAACCGTAATCCGGGACTTGGATCCACCTGCCATAGTTGTCAAAATCATAAGAATAAGCCCTTAGTTCGGCAGGCAGATAACGGGTACCACCGTCCCTTCTTGCGAAGATATTATCGTTCCTCATCTTGTTCCATCTTTCCCACTCGTCAGACGGGCGCAACGGTGCGACCTCCGCGTTTGTGTTCGGACCGAGCGATAAAACCATCTGCCCTGCATTTATCCTGCTCTTTCCGACCTCGTTTTCCGCTTCAACGTAACCTTTATAAACGGCCACGTCCGTGTACTGGTACTGGTCGGACATATCGATCCTGAAAACCGCTCTGTCAAAAGCACGGATTGACGCATCGGGTGTATCTATCTGTATGACATTCCCCCTCGGCGCATCATAATAAATGTATGCATGCCCCTGAGAAAGATAGAACTGGGAAGAGTCCTTATCCGTTGAAAGTATCTGGAGCGCCGAGTTATTGTCGAGTCTGACATATGTCCCGGTGTTCAGTTGGAGTTCAGCCCGCCCGCCCTGAGGGACCCAAACCTGGTCACCCTCGGCGAGCGGTGTATTTATAGAGGCGTACCCCCAGTCATCTGCGTCAGGCGTTTTAATCTGGACATCGCCTTCGACAAGACTAATGCGCATATAACCATAATTCGAAGAAAAGGCATAAGCCGGCACTAAAATCAGCACAACCGCAAGCATCACTGCTTTTAATAGCTTCATGTGAGCCTCCTTGAAAATTTAATCTTTCTCTCTATATAACCAAATAAAAATGAAGCAATTGTGAATTCATGGCTTTTCAACTCTCTTAATCTCACATGACCACTAATCAACAATTATTTACATTTTATAATAATCAATGACGCTCTTGGTCTTCATGACCGCGATTCCAACCTTTGTCCCCTTCATCGTCTCCGTGCTTCCAACCCTTGCCTCCATCGTCGTCCTTGCCCTTGTACCTGATCTTTTTTGGGTAGTGCCCCCTTGGCAGGTCTACCCAGGGTCCGCTCTTTTTGGGAGAGTAGAACCAATTGTTGTTTTGGTAGTAATAATAATAGCCGCTTTGATAGTAGTATGGTTCTTGTTCCAGCACTACAATAGCCGGAAGGGGCGGCACAATGACAACTCCGGGCCCCTGGCGTCCGGCCGGCACCAATACGCACGCAGCAAGTAAAATAAACACCGGGAGCAGTACTGCCGGCCCCCACACTCTGTAAATACTTTTTCTCATTTCTACCTCCTTTGCGGCCTAATGCCTTGTTACTGATTTCATTGAATTTGCTTTTTTCCACCTTCAAGTTGCTCTGCACTGATTTTGCACCCCTGATTTGCCTGATCTTTGCTACGATCCGCTCCTTGTCTCACTCCGCCTTTCAGGCCGTACATTCATTCCTAATGTCGCAATTATCATCATACCTCCATGCTCCTAAGATTCAGAAATCAGGAAGCTCATTCACTGCTTTAAAAGGAAATCTATATAGTATTCAACAGCAGAATTTATGCCAGGACTGTTGTTAAAAGGACAGTAGCCTCTATCCCGTTGAAAATATTGATGTTTAAGAGAAAACTGCGATTAGCGGATGATAATGTGAAAAGATGCCGGCTTCTGATATATCAGGAGCATGCTGACATGTCAGGAATTTTATCGTTTTTATTAAGAAGCACGCGCATCTTAAATCTCGCCGCGCTCCCCTTAAACGACCTTCTGCTTTTTCTGAAAATGTGTTATTTTTATTCTATTGAACTGGAGGTGGACCAGACCCTTTTCCTCGAAATATTTGTACAGTTTGTTAATTAATGCCGGATTAGGATTCAACACGTATTCCCTATACTCTGTTTCAATATAATTGTCGTGAATATAATTCAGCACGTCCTGAGTTTCTGCAATATAGGCCCCGCGGGAAACTATCAGCCAAAAGTTATTCACATCTAATTTTTTAACTTCCTGAAGAGAATCTACCGGATATATCCCTTTTTTATACGAACACGTGTACAGATCGTTATTATGAAAACAGTCCTGATCGAAATAATATGAAAACGGCATTATCTCATAAGACGACATAATTATCACTTTATCCTCTTTTTGATTACTTGTTTGAATATATTCGGCAGCTTTATTCCAGGGATCTTTTGTTGTTTTATGCTGTTGTACAAGCAATGTTGCGACAGATAAAATAATTATTGCTGAAATAAGTATCGGCCTGATTTCTGCTTTCATTTCGAAGAGTGACCGGGCAGCTATTATATATAAAGGCAAAGAAATAAAATAAATGTACTTTGGAATAAAAATCGGAATAAACAATAAAGAATAAGTGAAGGGGACTAAAAGGGGTATCAAAATCCAGAGGGTAAAAAAGATATTGTTCCCGAATTTATATCTCAGTACCAATATAAAGCATATCAGCATTAATACTAATCCATAAAATGAAAACACCACCCCGGAAGAGAGATTATAGATCATATAAATTAATTGCAGAAAAGAAGGTTTTGAAATCCAGGAATGAAAATTATCCGAGATTATCCCCGGTAGCTGCAGCATCCTTGGAATATAAAATATGAAAACAATAAATTGTATTAAGGCCCATGCCTTCACTTCCCTCGAAAGCTTAAACCTGTTTACAATAAATTGATGCAGGTTCTGTACTAAGACGATTAACAGGGCATACATATGTGAGTAGATTAAAAAAGCAGTGCTTATCAAATAGCCGCTAATAATCCACTTCGAAGCAATTTTGTTCAATTTAGAATAAAAATACATTGACAATAATGTCAGCGCAAAAAAAAGAGAATAAGTTCTCGCCTCCTGTGAGAAGTAAATATGCAATGGAGAAAAAGCAACTAAAAGAGCAGAATATATTCCAACTTTCTTATTAAAAATATGGGCGCCCAACAAATAGATAATAAAAACTGAAGCAGTCCCGAAAAAAACAGAAAGAAGCCTTACCGAAAACTCTGAGGTTCCCATGAGCGCAATCCAAAAATGAAGTAAAACATAATAAAGCGCGGGAGTTGAGTCTTTAAAACTTATAGCATGTATGAAATTCTGCTGGCTGTGATAT
>JAGVGM010000285.1 GCA_020057065.1 Thermodesulfovibrionia bacterium | reverse complement strand
CTTGCCCTTTTTCTTCAGGTCCCAATAAATCCTTGCATAAAACTCCGCAGTTTCTTCATCTACCTGAATAATGTTAACACGTGGTGAATCAAGGAACTGCTCAAGCTCTTTTCTGTTTCTTGCTTCTTTGTTCCCACCCTTAAAACCGCTCAGCAATTCACCCAGAACAACAATATTTACGCCTATATATTCAACTGTTCTAAATACGTTTACCGCTGCAGGATCATTCTTCTTGAAAGCAGTATAAGTATTTGTATCCATAAGGATTCTCTTCATGTGTTTTTATCCCCTTATTAATTTTATGTATATAAATGATGATAGCATAGTGATGTCGAAATGTGCCATCACATTTTTAACTAATTTATTAAATTTCAAGCAAAACCCATGGCGTCAGCATCTCCATTAATGAAAGTCCGCCGTGTTTATATAGCTTTGAAGCTGCTTAGCCGGTGGAGCGGGTCTTGACTTTGACCATAATTCTCCCAATGAATAAATACGAGGCCTGCCTTTTTAATTCGCTCGATAATACATGATTGATCCGTCCTTGCGATTCTTTAGTAGTTAGATTTTTTTGATGTGCTTCGAGTTCCCTCTGCAGGAGATTTTGCAGCGCTTACCCGTTTGGCCCATTTCAAAAGGTCCTTATCGGACAATAATTGAAATTTGTCATCCCTGGGTTCAAGCAAAAGTATAAGGTTCCGTACATCCATCCCGTAAAAAATATTGTGCAGCTCTTCCCCACTTCTTGCCCTTGCCCCCTTACCTCTTACGCGCTTTCTCACCCCTCCTTCTCCCTCCCAAACCCGATCATTCTCTTGGGCTTTTGCGGCGGGGTCATGAGCTACCTGATGGCATCAAAGACCACCCGGAACTGAGAATCGTATTTCTTCTCTATCTCTTCAATTTTTCCCGCAAGGTCTTTGTGTGTCGCCAGTATCTCACGCAATTTAATAAAAGCCTTTACTACCTGAATGCTGGTTTGCACAGCTATTGGGCTATTCAATACAGTTGCAAGCATGACAGTGCCATGTTCAGTAAAGGCAAAAGGCAATGCGTAAGAAAATCTCAGTCTTTTGAGGTGGTCACAATTTGTGACTACCTCATCTTTTTCGTGCTTTGTCAGTTGAAACATAAAATCATCCGGAAAGCGTTCTTTATTGCGCTTAACTGTCTGATTAAGAACTTTCGTAGAAACTCCATACAGCTCTGCCAGATCTGCATCGAGCATCACCTTCTGTCCTCTGATAAAAAGTATTGAGCGTTCGATCTTTTCAATGGGAATTACGGATTTTTCGTCTGACATAGTGTCCCCTCTCTTTTTTGTAATGAATAGGTTAAGAACTCAGCCTGTGTCCCGCTTGATTTTAATCAAACTCCATAAAAAATGACAAGAAGATCTTTTTTACCGTAGTGTCATTGAGCAGAAGCGCAAAAGCTTGGAAGTGGGGAAGCCCGAAAGTGTGAAAGAGCGGAAACCCTGACCTTGCACACTTTCGTTCTTAATAAATTTGGCGGGAGCGTGTGGGAATCGAACCCACACTGCCCACTTGTGGCAGGCAACACCGGATTTGAAGTCCGGGAGGGACACCAGAACCCTATACGCTCCCAAGTTTGATTCTAAATATCAAAATCCAAATTACAAATAAAAGAACAACCAATAATAACAAATTCCGGAGCACAAATACCAAATTACAGATCTCAAATTCCTGACATCGAAACTACCTTTTAACCAGTTCCTGCAGAAACTGGTTCCAGCTCATTACAAGGATATTCCCAAGCCTGTAAGGTTCATCGGTATTGCAAACAACATAACACGGCACATCCGGGTAGTCTTCCTTAAAAGATCTCAGGCCGGTAAGCTGCGCTGTGGTAACTGTCTTAGACCATTTTATTTCATAAGCGCCGGTAAGCTTTCCTGATCGTTCCATCAGCAGGTCTACCTCTGATCCGGTGTTTGTCCGCCAGTAGTACAGATTGATCATCTTCTGTGATGTCTTTACCCATTTTATTGTTTCTATGATGATAAACTGCTCGAATAATCTCCCGAGGAGATTTGGATCGGAAATTGCATGGTCATAACGGTTAATGATGTTCGTAACGCCATTGTCGAAAAGGTAAAATTTCGGGTGTCCTGAAAGGCGTTTCCGTAAGCTCTTTCTCCACGGCTCCAGACGAAAACCGATAAGGGTATCAACAAGGATCTCATAATATGTCTTGACAGTCATAACAGCCTGCTGACACTCTCTTGCAACTGTCGAATAGTTAACGATCTCTCCAAACTGACTGGCCGCCATATCGAGAAATCTTGAAAATGCACCTATCTGCCGGACAATACCCTCAGACTGGATCTCTTCACGAAGGTAAATATCAACATATGCGTTCAGAAGGTCAATCTTGTCTGATTCTGTTTCAGCAAGAAAAACAGGGGGCAATGATCCAAAACGCAAGAAATGCATAAGCTGGGCCTTCATGGAGACTTCCTGCCACATAAAAGGAAAAAGAAAACGTTGCACAGCCCGTCCACCGAGGAGATTTGCATAGCCGCGCTTGAGCTTTCTTGCGCTCGATCCGGACATAATAAAATATAACGATGTGCTGTCAATAAGATGCTGCACCTCATTCAAAAGTTCAGGGACGCGCTGTATCTCATCTATAAAAACATGTTTTATACTTTTCCTTTTTTCCATGACTTCTCTTCTCAGAAGTGATGGGTCTTTTGAATATTTAAAGAACTGATCGCTTAACAAAAGATTGATCTTATAAACCCTGCTCTTAAGAACACTGTTGATGAGGGTGGTCTTCCCTGTTTGTCTGGGACCGAAGAGAAAAAATGATTTGTTAGCCGGTAGCTTCAGAGTTCTGTTTACCATAATGTAAAATTGTAATACATTTTTACATCGATGTCAATAAATCACAGGACACGAATTTATTGTTTGGGATTTGATCTTGGAAATTTCAATCCTACATTATCAGTCCCTGCTCTATGATCTCAGCGGATATGCTGCCTGTATCATAAATCTCTCTCAGTTTCTTCACATACCCTTTTGCCCTGTTATACCCCGCTAACCGTGCCTTCTCAACGATATTCCAGTCACGCGTCTTTATGAATTCTTCATATGCCGTCACTATATCCGGGAAAATGTTCTTTCTGAGTCCCCCCGGAAATGCAATGTAAAAGAACAGGGAGCCCGCTTTCTTGTTTTTGATAACGTATGACAGCATCCCTTTATCACATGTATCGGCAAGGACATCTTTTAAACTTCTCAAAAACATTTCCGCCCTGCTGTATGGAAGTTTCACCAGCAGTTCTTTCCACCAGCTGCCAAGGAGCCTCCTCTGTGACGCCTCGCCGAGTTCATGATAAATATAAGTTGAAATTTCTTCACGGGTGATCTTTGCAAGATCCTTTTCGAGTTTTTCAGGAGAAATTTGGCTAAGCCCCTCTTTTGAAATGCCATATTCAGAAAATGCGTGATACAGCGCACCGCAGGATTTTCTTGCCTTCATCTCCTCAAGCTTGTCCCAGAAAAATAAATTCATGGTCTCATATCTGATGATAATTGTATTTCCCTGTATCATCGCGGGAACGGTTGAAAGGTCGCGTGCTCGCTCTCTTCCCAATACATAAACATAGTATCTGCCGATCCTGTTCTTTTCTATAAGCTCCGCAAGTATGAATACCGGTTTCAGGAGATTGCCGTAACCGGCCCCGTAAATTATTCCATGCCCCTGAAGCGCTGCATTTATGCCTTTCACGTCAAATGGCCTGTATTCTTTATTCCCTATAAGTATGTGGTGAAAATCATCGGTCTCAAGTTCCTGCCACAACCCTTCCCTTTCACCTATCCAGCCTGCGATCCTGTCAGTCCCTATTTTTTCCCAGGGCTTTGATCCGTTTTCGATCCTGTATAGATCCCTAAGCCTGAGGAGCAGTCCGCAAGGCAGATAATATCCCCAGTATCCGGCATCTGAAATATTACAGTTGAGCTTAACCTGTTCAGCAATGGAATCAATGTTTATCATATTATTTTTACTGTCTTATTCTACCACCACCCCACCGCTTCTTGACAAAATAACCCCGGTATGGTATACATTTGTATATATGTTAGCTTTAACTGACAAACAGAAAAATATCCTGGAATTTCTTAAAGAATATGTGCAAAGACGCGGATACCCTCCGACTGTCAGGGAAATAGGAGAGCGCTTTGGAATACTCTGGGCCGCAGCCAGGATGCATCTCAAGGCGATCGAGAGAAAGGGATTTATAAAGATCAACCCTGCAAGATCAAGGGGAATAGAGATCCCGGGACTCCGGCAACTGGAAGGTATCATGGTTCCTTTGGCAGGAAAGATAAGGGCGGGCAAGCCGATACTTGCTGTTGAAGAAATTAATTCACACATCTTTATTGATAAAACACTTTTTCCGGCGGAAGACGCATTTTCGTTAAAGGTAACGGGCGACAGCATGACAGATGCAGGGATACTTGACGGTGACTTTGTGATAGTAAGGCCGCAGTCCACTATAAAGAATGGAGAAATAGGGGTTGTGCTTATAGGAGATGAAGCTACAGTAAAAAGGGTATTCAAAGATAAGGACAAGATAACGTTAAAACCGGAAAACAGGAACCTGGAACCGGCAACATACAGATCAGATGAAGTCATCATCACAGGTAAAGTTATCGGCATGATCAGGAAAATGTAAGAGGCAATGAACAATGAGTAATGATCAATGAACAATTAAGGAAGATTTTTTTAATTCCTAATTACTAATTACTCATTGTTAATTAATACTATGCATATTGGTGAACACATAAGCGTCATTGTCTCATTCGGGCCGCGCTACAGGATAAGGCCTGTCAAATTCAGATGGTCCGGCAGGACCTTCGAGGTCAAGGAAATCACATACATCTGGAAAACAAATGAGGGGGAGAACCTTATCCACCACTTTTCCGTGACGGACGGCAAGACACTGTATGAACTTACTTTCGACGCAACGTCACTGATATGGAGGCTGGCGGCGGCGGAAATAGAATAATGAACAATGCGTAATGATCAATGAACAATTGTGGAGCTGTTATTTCGTAATTGCCCATTTATTAAAAGACAAGTATTGCACTTAAGTAAAATTTTCAATATACTGTCGATCACAGAAATGCTGAAACAGACTACTACATCTGCTGAAAGATCTTAAATCAATTTTAAGATCTTTGATTATTAGCAACATTGTTAATTACTCATTTCACAATGAACCTTTAATGAATTATTTTTCCTTAATTGTTCATTGATCATTGTTAATTGTTCATTAATACGGGGGGCAGGGAATATGAAAATCAAAGAAGCATCATCAGAGTTGTTCTGGAGGGCGTTAAAGGAATTGCCCAGAAATGAAAGAGAGGGTGTTATAAGAAGAATGATCAAAGACAGGGAATTCATGGAAGATATGATTGACATGATTACCAAACAGTGCGGCGAAGTTGCAGAAGACAGTTTTGGGTGAACAGCAACAAGCTTATTTTAAATAGAAAAAATAGATAGCTTTCATCGCTGTATTTAGATATCGAAGTATATGTATAAATTTGCTGATGCTAAATGAAAACTAATTGTGTAAAATAAGACAATTTCAGGAGGGGAGCAAGATGATTTTTAATGACTTAAATGATATTTTATCCTATAAAACAGGGCGGGAAATGGTAGAAACCGATAAATTATTCACTATCAAAGAAGCGAGTAATTGGGCGACGAAACATCTGGGTAAGACAGTAACAACCTCAAATATTTCCTACCTTATTCAATATGGACGGATAAAGAAAATCGGAGGCAACGGAACTACCCAAGTCTCTAAGCAGGAGTTAATCAGCTATTACAAATCTTACAACGGTTATAGAGAGCTTTCCTGGAAAGACCAATTAGGCAAGGACCTGAACTGGGCTTTATCCTTTGACCAATATAAAGAAGCTGAAACAACCAAACACGTTCACCGGCTCCATCCCTATAAAGGCAAGTTCATTCCTCAACTCGTGGAGTATTTCCTGGACAGCCATACGGACCATTTCAAGAAGAACGTATATTTCAAAAAAGGAGACGTTGTTTTGGATCCCTTTGCCGGCAGCGGAACTGCTATGGTGCAAGCCTGCGAACTTGGAATGCATGCCATTGGCATAGATGTTTCTGCCTTCAACGCACTAATAGGGAATTGTAAGGTTACAAAATACAACTTGGTTGACGTTCAAAAGGAAATCCAGCGGATAACAAAAGCCCTCAAGGAGTTTTTATTAAATTCACATACACTTGAATTTGAAGAAAAACTTTTGCGAGCACTTTACGAATTCAACAATAAATATTTCCCCGTTCCCGAATACAAATACAAAGTCCAGCGCAATCTGATTAACGAGGATAAGTACGGAGCGGAAAAAGAAAAAGAGTTTTTACCTATCTTCAACAAACTCGTTAAACAATATAACATCAAACTGAGCCAGGACCAAGCCGACACTTTTCTCGACAAATGGTATTCTCAGCACATCAGAGACGAAATTCAGTTTGTGTTTGATGAAATCAAAAAGATAAAAAATGCTGATACAAAGAGAATCGTCAGTATTATTTTGAGCAGGGCTATTCGTTCATGCAGAGCAACAACACATGCCGACTTAGCGACGTTGATTGAACCAATTACAGCAACGTATTACTGCGCGAAACATGGCAAGGTTTGTAAACCACTTTTCTCAATTCTCAAATGGTGGGAGACGTACACGAAAGACACTGTAAACCGTCTCTCCCAATTTGACAGATTGAGAACTCAAACTTTCCAACTTTGTTTAACTGGTGACAGCAGATCTATTGATATCTTCGGAGAACTTGAAAATAAAAATCCTGCCTTTTCAGAATTAGCGAGAAAGCAAAAAATCAAAGGGATATTTTCGAGTCCCCCCTACGTTGGGCTAATTGATTATCATGAGCAGCACGCTTACGCTTATGACCTCTTTGGCTTCAAACGTAAGGATTCTTTAGAAATTGGCCCGCTTCATAAAGGACAAAACAGAGAAGCAAAACAAAACTATATTCAAGGCATAACAGACGTTCTCAATAACTGCAAAAAGTTTTTAGTTGATGACTATGACATTTTCCTTGTAGCCAATGACAAATACAATATGTACCCAACCATTGCAGAAAATGCAGGCATGCATATCGTTAATCAATTCAAGCGCCCCGTATTAAACCGCACCGAGAAAGATAAGGAATATGCAATTGCTGCTTAGAAAAAATATTATGGCATTCCCTACGGGTCGGGTTTTCCGCTGCAATCTTTTTTCCCAACGCACAATGCCAACGCAGAAAAAAGGATTTCCGCTTCAATCCCTAACACAAATACAACTACAATTTAGTTGCTTTACACAATGAAAAATTTACAAGCAACAGAAAATGTTTTTGCAATCTCAATAGAAGATTTGCAGTTTGAAGCAAAAGAAAAACTTGGAAGAGAATTAACTGAAGAAGAAATTTTGATTGCGAAGAAAGGATTAGGAAATGGATTGCTCACAAGTATTGACATCGTTTATTCAACCATCTTTTCTGAAATGATAAAATGAAATTAACTTCTAAAAAATTAAGTCCTTCTGATTTATTAGCTGCAAACTTTTTAAACAAAGCAAAAGAGTTTAACGCAAGTGTTGAGTTGATTAAAGTTCTGAAATCAAGAACTTATCACATTGGAGAATCAAATGTTTTGGTTCGTGCTTCTTCTGACGGTAACAGAAGATATTTTTTCGGAATCAATTATATTACGGTTGAGGAAATTGCAAATCTTGACAATCCTTTTGTTGCTTTCATTTGTGGTTCGGCTGATAAGGTTGTAATCATTCCTGCAAAAATTCTTTTCAAATATTTACCAGAGATTAGTCATGATAGAAATGGTGAATACAAAATCAATATTGATAAAGATTTAAATATTGTTTTATCAGGTAGAAGTAACAGAATTTGTAAAGATTACATCAACAATTGGAATTTACTTTTATCTCCACCAATAATAAAAGAAGAAGCAAAGAATACTGTTGAAAATAGTTTGCATTCAATTCTTCAAGAAAGGTTATTAGAGATTGGAAACATTCGGGGGTTTCATACTTTTTGTCCTGATAAATCAAAAATCTTTAACGAAAAAAAATTAGAGCAGATTGCTACTCTTGATTCTTGTCCCAAACTTCAATTTTCAGATTACAATTTATTGCAGAAGATAGATGTTCTTTGGTTTAAGAATCGTGGAAGTCATTATGTTCCTGAATATGCTTTTGAAGTTGAGTTATCTACGGGAGTATGGAGTGGCGTTGGAAGAATGGCAACATTAATGGATTACAAAAATGTTTCTCTTTATGTTATTGCAAATGATTCTAAAAAATTCACTCAAGTCATAAATTCTTTTTTAGAGTATAACGATAGATACAAGTTTATTTCAAATGATTTGATTGGTGATTTGTATGCAGCTGAAATGAATCATAAAGAATTGCGAATTGATATTGGTTTATAATTCTAAGAACATGGAAAATTCTAAAAAAGAAATAAGGTCAATTACTTCTGAATTGGATATTAGAGAATTCATTGCATCTCATGCTGGCGAAATTAACGGCTTATATCAAGACCGATATTACAGAATGGGAGGGTGGAATGGATTGATGGATGCACTTGGTGAAGTTGAAAAACGATATGGTGTAGAAATAAACAGTATTGAAATTATGCCGTCCGAAGATTTTGAGATACCTATTAACGAGAAAATAAAACTGTTTGAGAGAATCATAAAAGAAGAACTACATACCTGAAACGGAAAATATGCCGTTTCATTTCCGGCTACTTGGTAAAGACCGAATGGCTTTGTTTTCTTTCATTCATTCCCTAAATACAAATTTTGGGATCAGCATTTTTGAACCTGTTGCATTAGCAGAATAATTGGGATTTAAAGAGAAGAATTGAAACTTAATAATGCATAAGCCAATTGCTCCATATGTATTTGAAGTAACAAAAAGACTAAGGAGAGAGTACAAAGATTTTGTCCACTACAATAAGAAAAATCCTTTGGATGAACTTGTTTTTATCCTTTGCAGCGTCAAGAGAAGCGAAAAGGTATATCTCAATGCTTACAGGACTCTTAAACGTGCCTTCCCGAAATATGAAATGTTAGCCAATACTCCTGTAAGGAAGGTCAGCAAGGTAGTTGCCTGGGGAGGGCTCCAAAATCAAAAAGCCGCTGCTGTTAAAGTCATCATTAAAACTCTAATAGAACAATTCGGGAAACCTACTCTTGCACCTCTAAAGAAAATGTCAGATGATGAATGTGAACGGTTTCTCTTATCTCTCCCTGGGGTTGGGAAAAAAGTAGCCAGGTGTGTGATGCTCTATTCGCTTAATCGACAAGTATTTCCGGTAGACTCACACTGCTGGAGAATTACTAATAGGCTCGGATGGAATAAGAAGACTTATGACAGTAAAAAATGCTCCGAAAAAGATATGGACTTTTTGCAAGAATTGATCCCTCCCCAAATACGTTTCTCCTTGCATGTAAATATGGTTTCACACGGAAGAAAAATCTGCACTGCACGTTCTCCAAGATGTAATGCTTGCACAATAATCCGTTACTGTCCCAAGATGGGAATGTAATGACCATCATCCTCTGTATAGACATGGACGCCTTTTTCGCCTCGGTGGAACAGCAGGCGAATCCGCGATTACGGGGCAAAGCAATAGCGGTCATAGGGTCCGGTCACAGGACTGTAATTACGACCCGCTCCTACGAGGCCAGAAAATTCGGCGTAAAGACAGGGATGAATATTTACGAGGCAAAGAAACTTTGCCCTCATATAATCTTTGTTGTAGGGGATAACGAAAAATATACTCACACCTGCAAAGAGCTTTCCAGGATCTACAGCAGCTTCACGCCTGATGTTGAGACCTACTCCATAGACGAAGCCTTCCTCGATATAACAACAACCCACCAACTCTTCGGAGGCCCTGAGGCTATCGGGTCCTCTATTAAAAAGAAGGTCAAAAAGCAGTTCGGAATAAATTGCACTGTCGGCGTAGCGCCAAATATTTTAATGGCAAAACTTGCAAGCGATCTTGCAAAGCCGGACGGGTTCATGTGGATAAAAGGAGATGCTATGCAATCTCTGCTTAAAGACCTTCCTGTGAAGGAACTGTGGGGCATCGGTCCGGCAACTGAACAAAGGCTTGCAGTTCTTGGGATAAAGACATGCGGGGAACTCGGTGATGCACCGGCGAGTTTACTGAGAAATAAATTCGGCATCACCGGTGAAACATTGAAGCTGATGGGACAGGGGATCTGCCACAGACCTCTCATTGTTAAAGAAGAAGACCCAAAATCGATCGGCCACAGCATGACCCTTCCAAAAGACATATCAGACAGGAGACAGATAGAAGCACAGATCCTGAAATTGAGCGCAATGGTCGGAAGGAGGGCGAGGAAATACGGCTTTACAGGGAGGAAGGTCACTCTCACTATCAGATATCCTGATTTTGAGACCTTCACCAGACAAACCACACTGCCTGATTCTACAAACATTACCCATGAGATTTACCGTTATGCATTGAGCATTCTCAATGCTATAAGGCTTAAAGACAGTGTCAGGTTGATCGGCGTCACCCTCTCGCATCTCAAGAGAAACGACAATGATCAAATGGCTCTGTTCGATTACAGGGCAAAAGAGAAATCCATCCTCAATGCAGTGGATTCCATTAATGACAAATACGGGGACTTCACCATCACATGGGCATCCTATCTTGAACAGTCAGGACCGCCGGCCGTCATCTCCCCTGCATGGAGACCCTCGGGCGTCAGAAATGTAAATGTAAAAAGCTGATAGCTAACAGTGAACAGTGATGAGAAAAAAGTTATTACCCAGCTAAATAAGTGAATATTTTAAAAGTCTGCAAACCAAATTCTTCAGCCATGTCCCCCCTTTAGATAAAAACAATAAAAATTATGAGAACGTTTTTATTTTTATCTGTCAATATCCAAATATTAATAATTCAAACATAATTATCTTTACGGCATTTTAAAATATTTCTTAATAAGTTTTTTTCTGAAATTTGATCAGGAAAAGCCTTACTTGGACATAGTCTTTTCCTTAGGGAAGGAGCGGTTAGAGATTATTTTTATTGAGGAGTTTTCTGACTTCACCCACACGTAATGTGATCTTACTGCTGTCAAGATATTCAAGGAATGGAAGTGCATATTTCCTTGTTGTTCCAAGGAGATCCCTGAATTCTCCAACTGTCATCTCATTCTTTTTGGTAAAAAAGCCTTTCAATCCATCAAGCATTTTTTTATGATTCGTCATCGGGATATATATGGAGTCGTTTATCCGGACAAGACTTTTCTCAACAGCCATGATCTTAAACAGTTCGCTTACCTCTTCTTTCCTGAGGGATATTGACTGCGCCAGCTCATCCTTTGTCGGCGGCTGAAAGGCTGCCTGCTCGAGTGCCTTCAGTATTTTTTCCTTTATGAGCTTTTTATCATCGCTCAATGAGATGCTAAAACTCTTCAGCCTGATTATATCTTTCTCAATAACAACCTGAGCTATAAAGCCGATAAGGGCCTCAAACATCTTATCATCAAGCCCTTTAAAAACAGCCTTGAGCGATTCTTTCTGCATCCCGGGTTTAAGGGGATTGCCCTTGTGAAAATTAACGAGGGTTGTAACCACCTTGCCGGAGAAATCGGTAAAAATATCTTTATGCAGCAATCTGCCTTCACATTGAATGATCCCGCCCTCTGAATGCAAAGACATTATCTCTTTTTTAATATCCGGAAGCTCCGCCTTTATCCAGCCTTCAATATCAGATCGTGTTAATCCGTCATATCCGCTTTGAAGGATCTTCAATGACAGTTTATCTCTCAGCGAACCTTCCTTGAAGGTCCTGAGGTCCTGTATTTTCTCACTTCTCTTTCTTCTCAATGGGGAGGTATCAAGTATCTCTCCGCCGCCGATAGTCAAAAGAGGAGAGAATTTCCTGATAATATATCTGTCCCCTGCCATGACAGTAACTGGTATTTTAAATCTGAACTGGCAGTAACCCCTCTCTCCATGTTTCAGTTCTTCTTTATCATTCATCCCGTTAGAAAATTCTGTTCCGGTTTTTTTTCTAACGGGGTGAATGATAATCCTCGCAACCAGTTCTAATGTCCCGGTGTGAAAGTGGACGAGGCTTCTGCTTTTCAGAACATCAACGGAGACGTCATTTAATATCTCAAGTTCAGCGTCGATAACAAGGGTGGTTTTTATTTTATCCGGTATCGTTATGACGTCTCCTCTCTGGATCTCGTCTTTTGAAAGGCCTTGCAGATTGATAGCAACCCTCTGTCCCGCATATGCTGTTTTAAGCGCTTCACCATGGCTCTCGAGCCCCCTTATTTTTGTCTTTATCCCCTTTGGAAGGATCTCGGCAGGGTCGTCCAGTGAAATGCTTCCCGCAACAGCAGTGCCGGTAACAACGGTACCAAAACCTTTCAGCGTGAATATCCTGTCTACAGGGAGCCTGAAGATGCCGTGGATCGATTTCGGCTCAACGCTAAGGGCCAGCTCATGTATCTTCTCTTTAAGAAGTTCAATATTGTGACCGGTCTTTGAAGAGACAGCTATCATCTCTGCATTTTCAAGAAAGGTGCCTTTTGCGAACTTCCTGATGTCGTCTTCAATAAGAGTGAGCCAGTCTTCCTCAACAAGGTCTGATTTATTTATTACTATCAGTCCCCTCTTTACTTTTAACAGATCGCAGATGTCGAGATGCTCCCTGCTCTGAGGCATGATCCCCTCATCAGCGGCAATGACCATGAGCACAATATCTATCCCGCCTGCGCCGGCAAGCATGTTCTTTATCAGACGTTCATGCCCCGGAACGTCAACAATACCGACCTTCAGACCATCAGGATAAGACAGATCCGCAAACCCGAGGTCAATGGTTATACCCCGTTCTTTTTCTTCCTTGAGCCTGTCAGGGTCCGTGCCTGTAAGGGCCTTTACAAGCGAACTCTTGCCGTGATCGATGTGACCTGCTGTACCGAGTATTATGTAACGGTTCATAAGATTAAATTAAAAATAAAAGATGAAATAACCCTGTTTCAGGATAATGCAGCTATTACAGAGTTAGCTAACATTTTTATCTCACCCTCCTGCACGGTCCGCGCATCCATTAGCAGGGCGTCGCCTTTAATTCTTGCGATCACAGGGGGGCTGCCGAGTCTCAATCGTTTTTCCAATTCATTAACAGAAATATTCGATGGTTTCACAGATACGGCAAATGTCGGGAAGTCTATCTCCGGCAGGGAACCTCCGCCTGCCTGAGATTCATCCGGTATAACCTCCAATTTGGCATGATCGGCAATATCTTTTTTCAGAGATGACAGGATCTTCTTCGCCCGCCTCTTTATTACATCTGCAGATTCTGTCAGCATCCTTAGCGTCGGGATCTCTTTAATTGCCTTCTCCTCATCCAGATACTGCATAAAGGTTGCCTCAAGCGATGCGAGCGTCATCTTGTCTATTCTCATGGCCCTGAGGAGGGGGTTATTCTGTATCTTCTGAATGAATTTCTCTTTGCCGACGATTATTCCTGCCTGCGGCCCCCCAAGGAGCTTGTCTCCGCTGAAGGTCACAATGTCTGCGCCTGTACTGACAATCTCCTGGACCGTCGGTTCACCATGCACGCCGTATTTCTTAAGATCGATCATGCATCCGCTGCCGAGGTCGGCAACAACCGGTATTTTATATTCCTTCCCGATCTTCATCAGCTTTTCGATCGGGACCTCTTCCGTAAAACCGATCACCCTGTAATTGCTCTGGTGTACTTTGAGCAACAGCGCTGTGTTGCCGCACAGGGCATTTTCATAATCGGCAAGATGTGCCTTGTTCGTTGTGCCAACTTCTCTCAGAAGCGCACCGCTTGCCTCCATAACTTCGGGGATCCTGAAAGAGCCGCCTATCTCAACAAGCTCGCCTCTTGAAACTATCACTTCTTTTCCCTTTGCAAATGTATCGAGACAGATAAGCACCGCAGCTGCATTATTATTGACTACAACCGCATCTTCCGCGCCGGTCAGCTCTTTGATTATGTCTTTTATATTGGAATACCTTTTGCCTCTCTTGCCTGTAGTGATCTCATATTCAAGGTTCGAATAGCTCCGGGCAGTTTTCGTTACATGATCTATTGCCTTATCAGAGAGGATAGATCTGCCGAGATTGGTATGGATCACAACGCCGGTAGCATTTATCAGGGGTCTAAGTTTGTATGCAGAATATTTTTTGATGGTTTTTTCTATATCATGAGAGATGGCATCAATTGATACGTCAGAAGTTGCGCCGTTCAATATTTCTTTCCGCCGTGAATCAATTACTTCTCTGATCCCGCGGAGAACCAGCTTCCTCGGGAATGAATCAAGCCATTTCCCGCCGTATGAACTTTTCAAACACTCATCAACTGACGGTAATTGGGAGAGCCGATAACGAATTTCCATGTGTCTTTTATATACAATTAAAATATCAAATGTCAAAATCCAAATAACAAATGTAGTTAGTTGTTACAGGTTATAAAATCTCCCCTAACCCCTCTTTCTCAAAGAGGGGGATAAATTCCCCCTTTGAAAAAGGGGGATGAAGGGGGATTTTTTAACTTTATTTATTACGTTTGTATTAATTTGAACTTTGAGCTTCATTATTTACCATTCAGTTTATCAAACTTGTTCATCTTCTCCGCAACACTCTTCCAGTTAAAGGCCTGTAATTCTTTCGCCATTTTGTGAAATTCCCCGGTCTCTACTATCCTGATGCGCTCGGATTCCTTTTCTACGCCATAAAATGGAAGCATAATGAAAAATGCCTGATCCACATATTTCTTTACGGGGTCCAAGACATCTTCACGCCTTGTGTAAAAAGGGTCTTCGCCCTCTTCGCAAGGCTTGCCGAAGACATTGAACTGCCTGCACGCCATGGGCCTCATCGGATGCACTGAAAATAAGAAAAGGACATGGGTCATGCTTTTTATGGCTTTCAAGCTGCTTCATGAGCGTTTCACGTCCGGGGCCGGTGATCTTTTCCGTAACATACCAGGAAAGCCCGACTACCTCCAGCGGATAAACAGGTATGTCCTTAAGCACCCTGCAGCAGTTTGTGCAGCCCTTGCTGCAGGCCGGCCATTTCCCCTTCTTTCGCTCTGCTTCGATCGCCTGCGCGATCCCTTTATCAACGATATAGTAAGCCTCAAGCAGTGTTGAAAGCCATGGATGTACTTTCTCGTCATCAGGGAAAGTAAGGCGTTTGGTTTTGGATGAAGATGTATTTGTTTTTGATTTTGACATTTCGGTTGATACTTGCTATTTTGTTACTTTAAACTCAAGGTGATTGAAATTGCAATAACAGCAGCAGAATGCTGAATCAAAGGAACCCCTACTCTGTGATAGAATAAAAACGCTATGAAAGTAATAGTTGCCATGAGCGGAGGTGTTGATTCATCCGTTGCCGCTTATCTGCTAAAAAAAGAAGGACATGAAGTGATCGGACTAAGCTTTGAGCTTTGGGACAAAAGGGATCTAAAAAGTTCGAATGTCTGCTGTTCCGTTGAAACCATTGAGCTTGCAAAATCAGTTGCTCACAGCCTTGGCATAGAACATTACACGGTCGATGTCAGAGATGCGTTCTATAAACACGTTATTGAAGACTTCTGCTCTTCATACATAAAAGGGGAAACACCGAATCCATGCATCCTCTGCAATAAATACATCAAGTTTGATTTCCTTATGAAAAAGGCAAGGGAATTGGGAGCGGATTTCGTTGCAACAGGGCATTATGCGAGAATAGAGAGACAGAATAAAAACGTAGGGGCGGGTTTCAAACCCGCCCCTACAGATTCGTACAGATACCTTCTCAAAAAAGGTATCGACCCCAAAAAAGACCAGTCGTATGTTCTGTATGTGCTTAAACAGGAAGAACTTGCAAGAACATTATTCCCTCTCGGTGAGCTGACAAAAGAAAAGACCCGCGAAATCGCAAAAGACATCGGGCTCGCAAGCGCCTTAAGACCGGAAAGTCAGGAGATATGCTTTGTCGGTGATGGTAAGTATGTGGATTTTATAAAAGGTTTTTCTCCGGAATCCTTGCAGCCTGGAAACATCGTTGACACGGAAGGTAAAATAATCGGCGAACATACAGGAATCGCATTTTATACCATCGGACAGAGGAAGAGACTCGGTATTTCTTCGCTAAAACCTCATTACGTTGCTCATATCGATCGGGGAAAAAACACAATTCTTGCCGGCTCAAAAGATGCCGCGATGGTGAAAAGTTTCAACGTGAGAGATCTTAACTGGATCGCAATTGAGTCCCTTTCCGCTTCGATAAAAGTAAACGCCAGGATCCGCTCCATGATGAAGGAAGCGCCAGCAACAATAAGCCCAGCAGAAAATGACAGGGTGCTTGTTGAATTTGACGAACCGCAGTGGGCGCCCGCCCCCGGACAGAGCGCTGTATTTTACGAGGGCGATGTAGTAATCGGCGGCGGGGTGATTGAATAAAAGCTGATAGCTGTCAGCTGACAGCTATCAGCTATATCTTTAAATATTTCAGGCCGTAACCTTTAATACCTGTAATGCTCCGCTTTGTACGGCCCTTCAACAGGAACACCGATATAATCCGCCTGTTCCTTTGAAAGCTTCGTCAGCTTAACCCCGATCTTTCCGAGATGAAGACGCGCAACCTCTTCGTCAAGCTGTTTTGAAAGCCTGTATACCTTCTTTTCATAAATGTCTTTATTTTTCCAGAGATCGAGCTGGGCTAATGTCTGGTTTGCAAAACTGTTAGACATAACAAACGAAGGATGTCCGGTGGCGCATCCGAGGTTGACCAATCTACCCTCGGCAAGTATGAAGATCGCATTGCCATTCGGAAATACATACTTGTCAACCTGCGGTTTGATGTTGATCTTTTTGACGCCCGGATAAACATTAAGCTTGTGCATCTGTATTTCATTATCAAAATGTCCGATGTTGCAGACTATTGCCTGGTCCTTCATCTTCGCCATATGGTCACTGGTAATAATATCTACATTCCCGGTTGTTGTTACATAAATATCCGCTGTGCCGAGGGTATCTTCCACAGTTGTCACTTCATAGCCTTCCATAGCTGCCTGAAGCGCGCAGATCGGGTCTATTTCCGTTACTATTACCCTTGATCCAAAGGCCCTTAAAGACCTGGCAGAACCCTTTCCTACATCTCCGTAACCGCATACAACCGCAACCTTTCCGGCAAGCATGACATCAGTGGCCCTCTTGATACCATCCGGCAAAGATTCCCTGCAACCATAGAGATTATCAAACTTTGATTTGGTCACGGAGTCATTAACATTGATCGCAGGGACCAACAAGGTCCCGCTCTTCATCATTTCATATAATCTGTGCACGCCTGTGGTGGTCTCTTCACTGACGCCCTTCCACTCTTTTACTGTCTTGTGCCACCACTGATTGTCTTCCTTTAACTGGGCTTTCAGGGTATCGTTAATGATCTGAAGCTCTTTATTGTCTGTCGGTTCATCAAGAATGGCGGATTTATTTTCAGCTTCATACCCGCGGTGGATCAACAGGGTTGCGTCGCCTCCGTCGTCAACGATCATTTGAGGCCCTTTTCCGTCAGGAAAGGTCAACGCCTGTAATGTGCACCACCAGTATTCTTCAAGCGTCTCGCCTTTCCACGCGAAAACAGGAATGCCCGCTTTTGCTATAGCTGCTGCCGCATGGTCCTGTGTGGAAAATATATTGCAACTGGCCCATCTGACAATTGCGCCGAGGTCAACGAGTGTTTCTATTAACACTGCCGTCTGAATGGTCATGTGCAGTGATCCGGAAATTCTGACGCCCTTTAAAGGTTTTGCAGTTCTGTGTTTCTCCCTTATCGCCATGAGACCGGGCATCTCTTTTTCCGCGATCTCTATCTCTTTCCTCCCCCAATCAGCCAGGCTGATATCAGCAACCTTGTAGTCTTGTGTCAATGCTATTGTCATTTAAGATCCCTCCATTATTAAATAATAAATCAGGCGAGAAAAATGACCTGTGAAGGGCAATCTTCCCGCCTGGCAACAATTTCAGTATATTACTTTGCAGCCTTTTTCAGGGTCTCTGCCATATCAGTCTTTTCCCATGTGAATTCGGGTAGATTTCTTCCAAAATGACCGTATGCAGCGGTTTTTTTGAAGATCGGCCTTCTTAAATTAAGTTTCTTTATGATCGCTGCAGGCCTTAAATTGAAATACTTTCTCACTAATTTTTCAATCTCGGTGTCAGGAATTTTCCCGGTATTGGCCGTGTTCACGAGGATGGATACTGGGTCCGGAACCCCTATCGCATATGCGATCTGGAGCTCTGCCCTGTCGGCAAGTCCGGAAGCAACAATATTTTTTGCTACGTATCTCGCCATATATGCGGCTGATCTGTCCACCTTTGATGGATCCTTTCCCGAAAAACAGCCGCCGCCGTGGCTCCCCACCCCGCCGTAGCTGTCAACTATTATCTTTCTTCCCGTCAGTCCTGTATCTCCCATCGGGCCGCCTACTACGAACCTTCCTGTGGGATTAATATGATATGTGATATTCTCTTCGTCAAGCAGTTTCTTGGGGATAACCGGCTTAATGACCTTCTCAATAATGTCT
>JAGVGM010000207.1 GCA_020057065.1 Thermodesulfovibrionia bacterium | reverse complement strand
TGGGCAAACCCGGCGGTATCGAGATAATTACAAAGGTGAACGGTATACCAAAAGGATCGCGTCTGGCTGTGAGCACGACACTTCTTGCGACAGTCATAGCACGATTGATGAGGCTCAGCGGACAGATAAAGAACCAGACAGGTACATTAACTGAAGAACAACGCAGAACAGTATTATCCAGGGCGATCCTCGGTGAATGGCTCGGGGGGTCGGGAGGAGGATGGCAGGATTCAGGAGGTCTTTGGCCGGGGATCAAAGTAATTGCCGGGAAACCGGCAGAAAATGGCGCCCCTGAATTCGGTGTCAGCAGAGGCTGTTTGCTGCCGGAACATAATGTCTTTTCAAGAGAAGAGATATCTGAAGAGATCGAGAGAAAGATCATTGATTCAATGGTGCTGGTACATGGCGGGATATCCCAGGATGTGGGGCCGATCCTGGAAATGGTCACTGAAAAATATCTGCTGAAATATGAGAAGGAATGGAACGCTCGTATGAAGGGTATACATCTCTTCGATAAAATTGTGAATGCCTTAAAGGCCGGAGACATGAAAGAGCTCGGCAGACTCACAACTGAGGACTGGGAAGAGGCGATACAAAAAGTCATCCCCTGGGTAAACAATGCCTTTACAGAAGAGCTGATCAATAAAGCAAAAGAAGATTTTAAAGAAGATTACTGGGGTTTTTTAATGCTCGGAGGTATGTCCGGCGGCGGAATGGCATTTATAGTTGATCCGGAAATTAAAACAGTATTTAAGAACAGAATAGCCAGGATAATGTACGATCTCAAGCAGAAATACAGCGCTTCCCTACCCTTCATAATTGACCCTGTAGTGTATGACTTTGAGATCAATCATGAAGGAATCGCGGCAAAGCTGTTGAAAGGGAAAGAGGCAATAATGCCGGAGATACATCATAAAGATAGAGAAATGCAAGTAGGGGCAATTCATGAATTGCCCCTACAAAAAACATGTCGCCCATCTTCGGAACAATTAACGGAAGATGAAATAAAGCAACGATACGGTTTTGATTCAAGGTCTCATGAATATATGAAGGTGTTGCTAAAAAGAGGTGAAATCGGTCTTGCAAAAAACCGCCTTCCATTGACAACAAAGATCGATGATGTTTCATATGATGATATCTTTCATTTTGAGGATGAAATGGTAAATCATCCTGTAGGGGCAATTCATGAATTGCCCCTACTAAAGAATAACAAATTGTATGAAGCAGGCATCAACGCCCTCAAAAACAATGAGATCGCAGTTGTCACCTTTGCCGGAGGTATGGGCAGCAGATGGACGCACGGGGCTGCTGTAGTTAAGCCCCTCAATCCATTTATACGGATCGACGGCAAATATAGGACCTTTATTGAGATCCATCTTGCAAAGAGCAGAAAAACAGGGAGACTGTCAGGACCCTGGATCCCCCACATTTTTACCACAAGTTATCTGACACATGATGCTATTTCTGATTATATGAAAAATTGCAACAACTTTGATTATGAAGGCAGAATATATCTTTCTCCGGGAAGATCCATTGGCCGAAGGGTTTACCCGATGGAGAGGGATTTGCGTTTTTACCGGGAGGAGCAGCTCCAGCAGAAAATGGACGAAAATGTGCAGAAGGTTCAGGACGACGTCCACGGCGCATTGATTGATTGGGCAAAATCTAAAGGGGAGGGAGAAGACTATTCTGAGAACAAACCTTTACTGAGATTTAACCCTCCCGGACACTGGTACGAGATCCCGAACCTCATAAAGAGCGGTACGCTCTCAAGGATGCTGAAGGACAATCATAACCTGAAGTATCTTGTCTGTCACAATATTGATACAATGGGCGTAAGTATTGATCCTGCCTTGCTGGGTTTACATATTAAGAGCAAGAGTTGCATGATGTTTGAAGTAACACCCCGCAGGATTGAAGACTCCGGCGGAGGGTTGGCAAGAATTAACAGCCACTTGCAGCTTGTTGAAGGTTTGGCACTGCCCAGAGAAGAGGATGAATACAAATTGAGTTATTACAATACGCTTACAAACTGGGTAACCATTGATCCGCTGCTCGAGTTTTTCGGACTGGACAGGGATATTATTCTTGGTGCTGATACTCAAATTGAAAAGCAAAATATAATTATTGAGGCAATCAGCATGATTGAAAAGAAAATGCCTGCATACGTTACGATCAAAAATGTAAAATATATCTGGGGAAGCGGGCAGGAAGATATCTATCCTGTAGCACAGTTTGAGAAATTGTGGGGAGATATGACAGGACTCAGGGATTTAAAGGTTAACTATGTATCCGTTTCAAGATACAGAGGACAGCAGTTAAAGGAACCATCCCTGCTGGACGCGTGGGGAACTGACGGGTCCTTTGAGTATGTGAAAGGTAAATGCAGTTTTTAGCCACAGATTACGCAGATTAACACAGATATGAAATCGTAGGGGCGACCCGCCGGGTCGCCCCTACAAACGGAGAAAACCATGACTAATAAAAAGAAAGTTTCCCTGATTCACGGTGACAACCGAAAGGAAAATATTAAAAAATGCCTTGCGTTGATCCTGGAAGATCTGGAACCCATAAAAAAGGCAAAGAACATTTTGATCAAACCTAATCTCGTTGCACTGAAGCCGGATTTTGCAAATACAAACGTAGAGACAATAGAAGCTGTTATAGAATTTATTCGTAACATCTCTCCGGACACACACATTACAGTCGGTGAAAGCTCTGCCTCTGCTTTTTATAAAGGGTTTCCGACAACTAAAGTTTTTGAAGATTATGATTATTACCGTCTTGTGAAAAAATATAGCAAGCTATCATTGACTGATTTTGACAACGACAAGGAAGTGATAAACAGCCCTATTCACTCTGTAGTCGGCGATACCCATCTGAGAATTTCAAAACGTATTCAGGAATTTGATTATAAAATATCTCTCGCTATCCCCAAAACCCATAATTTTGCTATCGCAACATTCGGTATAAAAAACATGGCCGGACTTGTATTGAGACAGGATATGGCGATGATCCACGGAATGAAAGGCGGCATAGAAGTTGATGCACCGAAAACCCTTTTGGACAGACTCCCTCCCGGAACCGTTTCGAAGGCAAGGAGAAAACTTCCTCCCTGGCTTATAAACTTTTTATTCAGGCAGTATCCGGCTTACCGCAAGAGTGTGAAAATGATCCACCATAATATCGTGGAATTTGCTAAAAGAACATGGCCTGATCTGGTAGTCCTCGACGGTTTTGTTTGTATGGAGAACAATGGCCCGGTTGATGGTACGCCTGTTGACATGAAGATAGCAATTGCATCGGCTGACCCTGTGAAGGCTGACGGAGTTGCAGCGCGTGCGATTGGATTTGAACCTGAGGAGATCGGTTATCTGTACTATCTTCAGAACAATGAAAAGATGGGAGAATATTCCCTCGAAGGTCTTG
>JAGVGM010000227.1 GCA_020057065.1 Thermodesulfovibrionia bacterium | reverse complement strand
CAAATAAGTTAGTCAAAAGACGTCGGTCCCTGAATTCCCGCAAGGCTTTTACATAAGGATGCATTATGCTTCCATATGCAGCGGTAGCTATAAAACATCCGCCGCCGCCACCACCGCCCCCTCCGGTGTTGGCACCCGCAACATGATTTTTACAGGAAACATCACTTGGTGTTTCCTGTAATGCATTGTATGCATTCAATCTGCCGCCTGTTAGCACTTTACCATCAAGTGACGGCTTTAAATCTACTGCGCGCAGGATCATATCCTTAACCTGACAAGCGTTAAGATCAGGATAGAGAGAGAAAATTAATCCTGCAACACCTGAGACATGAGGCGCAGCCATTGATGTGCCGGCATAACCTGAATAAGTGTAAGCGCTTATTAAAAGCGGCTTTCTTGAAAGCGATATATCATCAATATTAACTCCGTCATACGTTACCGATCTGTCAGACATTAATCCGAATCCAAAATAAAACCCATCAAACATCTCTGCTATGTCTGTAAGGTCGGTAGAATACGAAACAAAATTGCCATTTGTTGTTCCTGTTTTTCTGTCTAACCAATACCAGTCCGTTGAGTCAGAAGAAAAAATAATATCCAGAAAATCATGGTTGTTTTCAAGCACCCCTTTCCACTGAAAAGTGAGAGTGTAAGTATTATCCTTCTCCGATGATATCGGAGTCATATAGTATGCCCAAAAGGTCGTGTTATTAAGGTAACTGCCCCCGGGGCTGTCTTCAAGGCTGTTGGTACCACTGATGCCTGTGCCGGTTGTAAAGGCCCATGTTGAATTTACGCTTCTGTTCCATCCCAAAAGCGGAAGAGTTCCAGATGTGCTATTAAAGTCCTGACTGTAGACTGTGACAGGAGTTCCTTCTGATAATTGAGGGATAGCACTGTAAATATCCACTCCCGGTGCAGAAAGATCCACTGATCTCACTCCATAGTTCGAGAAAGATGAGAGGTTATCATCATTATCAGTTGCTGTAACTGCTATTATGTTGGCGCTTTTGAAGCTTGCCGGATAATTAGGTGTTACATCTATATTTGCACTGCCGCTTCCGCCATCGTTCCCGGCCGCACAGACTACTACTGCGTCAGATGCGTCTATGGCGTCCTTAAGTGTCTGGCTGTAACCGCTTCCTCCCCAGCTGTTATTGATTACATGAGCTCCTTTTGCGTTGGCATAAAGGATAGCTGATACGGCATCGGCTGTTGTACCGTTACCGTTTATCCCTAAAAACCTCAGTGGCAAGATCTTTGCCCGCCATATTACTCCGGTAATCCCTTTGCTGTTGTTTCCATTTGCCGCAATCGTTCCCGCTACATGCGTCCCATGGCCGTTATAATCCGCAGGGTCATTATCATTACCTGCAAAATCCCATCCTTTGCAGTCATCTATATACCCGTTACCATCATTATCTATACCATCCGAACAGCTTGTTTCCCCGGCATTGTTCCAGATATTGCCTGCCAGATCAGGATGATCATATGCAACTCCACTATCAACAACAGCAATGACAACATCATTTGACCCGGTTGTAATATCCCATGCCTCTGGCGCATCGATATCGGCGTCTGTAGTCCCGCCGGTTTGCCCTGTATTATTAAGCCCCCAAAGTTGTGTAAAAGACGGATCGTTTGGCGTTGTTGTTAAGGCATGAACAATGTAATTGGGTTCTGCATATTCCACATTCGGGTCCATTTTATAATATTCAACGGCTTCTTCTACGCTCATATCATCAGGGAGTTTTATGTGTTGGACTTTGATTTCCCTGAATTCTTTCTTCTTGACAGATATTGCATATGCATGAAGATTATTGATCGCAACTGTACTTGCGCCGTCTTTGAATTTAACCAGAACTTCCCCGGGGACATAATCAGGCATATTTTCTTTACCTAATGCAGAAAGGCTAAGTGACAGGACTGCTATTGTCGTGATAAAAAATAACGAGATTTTATTCATGATTTTCGGTGTAATGTTTGCCCCGTTAAATTATAAACAATAACTTGATTTTTCTCCAAATCCGGTTATTGTTTGAGGGCCCCTGTCAGACGGACATAATCTTTTATGCTCAGATTCTCCGCTCTAAGCCCGGGATCAATGCCTGCTTTAAGCAGGGCGTCTTTTATGCTATCAAATGTTTTTAGACTGTTCGTAAGGGTTTTCCGTCTTTGCGAAAAGGCGGTTTTTACGACTTTTAAAAAGAACTCTTCATCTTTAACATTAATAAAAGGCGATGGATTGACCTCAAAATGTACAACTGCGGAATCAACGTCAGGCGGCGGCAGGAAGGCCTTCCTTGATACTGTAAATTTTAAAGAAGGCTTAGTATATAGCTGTGTGGAGATCGAGAGCACACCGTACTCTTTGTCGGTGTGTGAAGCTGTTATTCTTTTTGCCACTTCTTTCTGCATCAGCAGGGTTATGCTTGGCATTTTCTCCCTGAACTCAAGCAGCCTGAACAAAAGCGGGGTCGTAATGTTATATGGTATATTAGCAACAACTTTGAAATTGCCCTGAATGTCATTGAAGGGGAATTTCAGGGCATCAGCCTGTATGACCTCAACATTGTCATGCATTGATAGTATCTCCTGAAGTCTCCCGATCAATTTCTTGTCGATCTCAATGGCGAGGACCTTTTTAGCATGAAGGGAAAGAAACTTTGTCAGCGTCCCAAGCCCGGGGCCGATCTCAACGACCGTATCGTCTTTTGATATACCACTGCAACTGATTATTTTTTTCAGTATGTTGGGGTCAAAAAGGAAATGCTGTCCGAAGGGTCTTTTCATTATTTAAATCGAGGGATATCTACCGGCAACCCGACTCTCATAAAAAATCTGGCATATGCCTGTGAAAGATGCTCTCTATAAGGAGGTAATAGTCTCAATCTTTTATCTTGTTTTCTGGCAATATCATTGACAAGATTAAAAGGCAGACTATATGAATGCCTGAAATCAACTACTGCATATTCTCTTTGAAAACCATCAATCTCGCATGTGTTAAAAAGATGATACCCTGGGACATTGCCCTGACGCAAAGCCTCCTTCCCATCCCTTTTCTTGAAAAAATCATTTTCTTTTCCTAAATCGCTTAATGACCATATCGGGCAGACAAGAACCAAAGCAATTTTCTTCTGCACAAGATCGCACGACTGACTCATAACAATTACATCATATTCATCAATGTCCCCAGTAGGGGATTCGCCTTCTTTAAATAAAGACTCTGCTGATGGGATAAAAACAGGACAAGACAAAAGAAAATCTCCCTGCAGGACAGGCTCTTTAGAGTCAACTATTTCATACCACGGGAAATCTCTTTTTTGCATTTTATCAAATATCGATATAGGGATACTCAGGAATGACTATTCTTGGTTTTGCTTTCCGGATACTCTTTATTTTAAATTTAACAGTACGTCTTCTTTTAGGAGGCATTTTGATAAATATATCATGTTCCAGCATTTCCTCAGGAATTGTTTCAATCTCTCCAAAGGTTTCATTCCTAAAATTAATTGACATATCTCTTGCAAGACTTGCAATATCATATGAAAAATAAATTCCTGCTGGATAAATACTCTTTCTCGTAAAATAATTATGCATAAGGAAATCTTTGTCCTCACCATCTGTAGAACTGGAGCCAAGGGATATAGCGCTAATAGGTTCTATTGATTTGGATGTTATTGTCTCCAACATCATTCAAACCTCCCTTCAAGGTCTCCTTCAATTAATTTAAAAAACCAATCATCTGTTAAGTTATGGGCATCATTTAACCATTCTGCAATTTTCTCCGGCATTTGTGATATTTGCTCATTTGTGGATTGAACCATTGTTTCCCATATCAATGCATCTGAACTCATTTTCTTACCTCTCATGAATCTTAGATGAATTATCCCGTCAGGCCTTTTGCAAGTGAAAGAAAATCTCCAATCAAAAGATAGCGGGGACGAATCAACACTTGTCTCTTTAAATAATTCAGAATATGGTCTTATAGTAGTTTTCATTTTATCTGCCAAGAAATCATAAATATTATGCTCGTTATAATCAAATTCAACAGCATCAATATATCTTAAAAGAAGGCTGTTAATCTTAAGATTGTCAGATTCAGGGTATGTTTCATAGAGTGCTTTAACGGCATTAATAACTTTACTTCCAAACTCTTCCCAGATATAGCCTGCGGTATCATTAACAGTCAATATGCCGGGGCCTATTTGAACAAGAGGCCACTGATTTTTACCAGTGCGAAATCTGTGTTGTATAACATGCCCTGCTATGTCGTCAGGTATAGAGGCTGCGGGAAGCATTTCATGGTAAGGATACTCATCTTTTAATTTTGAATAAAGACTTCCCACTAAAATTTTATAGTGAGGATCGATCGCAATCCCTTCACCAATTTTTTTCAATTCCCATTTTAATTCAAAGATTGCTTCAATAAGTGGTTTGTTCTTCAGAACTTTTCTCGGCATCAACCTTCCCTCCACATAATATTAGCATAACATTTGGATTTTTGGATTAAAAGATAAATTATTCATCCTCACTCTCCCGCAACAAAGCAATACTTATTCTGGAACCTATCAGCAGTTCAATTCCGAAACCGATGAAATCGGCCCTTTAAATGTTACATTATCAAACTGGTTAAAGTGTGCTTTGCCGCAGGCAATCTTCATTTTCTCACTCAGTCTCAATTCCTGGTCTTCGCTTTTTGTCTCGGCTACGAAATAGACCTTCTTTTCTCCCTTGAAAACTATTGCCCAGTCGGGATTATATGTGCCTATGGGGGTATTTATCCTGAACCAGAAAGGGAGTTTAAAAAAGAACTCTATGTTCTCACTGCTCTCGCAATCTCTGGCAAACTGATTTTCAACAGATGAATCGAGCGGAATATAATTATCATAAATGGTTTTGTCCGTGTTGTTTACCATGAATGTGAACCGATCAAGGTATATCTCCAGTTCATTGTCTTCAAACAATGTCATCTCAAAAAGTTTATTGCCGATCTTTTCATACTTGATGCCGGCCACCATTAACTCATACAGCACCGATTTGATGGCAGATACCGCATTATCCATAAAGAGCTGAGGGTTGAGCAACAATTCACTCAGTCTCTCTGACTTTTTGAGTATTTCCAAAATGGT
>JAGVGM010000141.1 GCA_020057065.1 Thermodesulfovibrionia bacterium | reverse complement strand
TTTTCAATGTGGGCATTGATTTATTACAAACTTAAAATTGGCAGAGAGCTTAATTCTCAAGCCATCATAGCTGATGCCCATTGCACAAGGGCATGCATGTATCTTTCATTTGTCCTTCTACTGTCAAGCATTGGATATGAGCTGACCCGAATCGGGGGACTGGATTCGATTGGAGCGATTCTTATAGCAGGGCTTGCATTCAGAGAGGGTCGTGAATCATTCCAAAAGGCAAGAGGCAATCCGACGTGCAGTTGCAAAGATAATTGTCAATAGATCGATTTCTGCCTTGCATGTCTGCTCGATTGTCCGGCAGATTCTTAAAGCGATACCCTTATCACCGTCTTAACGTTCCCCCTTGGATTAAAATCACCAATAACTTCGAGATGTCTCGGTTTTAATGATTTCTTGAGGTCATTGAATATTTGGTTCGCGGCAGATTCATGCGATATGTGCTGGTTACGGAATTTATTAAGATAAAGCTTCAGGGATTTGAGTTCCACAATATACTTATCAGGTACATAATTTACTTTGATCGTCGCAAAGTCTGGGTAACCAGAGCGCGGGCACAAACATGTAAATTCAGAAAAACTGATCTCTATTGTATAATCCCTCTCAGGATGAGGATTGTCCCATTTTTCGAGCGTTGCTTTAGATATATTTTTCTCCCCGTATTTCATTGCTGTATATTATATTCGATTTGTTGAAAAATAAAACGCTGCTCTTAACTTTCCGCTTGCCGTTTAGAGTGAGTTTGATTAAAATTAAGCGTTCAATCTGGTTCTATTATTTTAATGGGCAATAATATGTCAGGACTAAACGAGGCTGCTACATGTAGCGTCTATATAACACCCGCCTTAAAAACGGAAGGATGGTGTGATCCACATTGGCAAATCGCCGGATTAAGAGGCGGTTTAGCCGACAAATCATAAAGGGGGACATATGGTGGAAAATAAGCTGGCTGTCTTTGAAGGGAAAAAGATCAGGAAGACCATTCATAACAACGAGTGGTGGTTTTCGATCATTGATGTTATCGAGGTTTTGACAGACAGCAGTATCCCTAAGCGATATTGGAGCGATCTTAAAAGAAAGCTTGTCACTGAGGGCTATTCTGAGTTGTACGAAAAAATCGTACAACTGAAGTTTGCCGCTACCGATGGGAAGTTCTACGCCACCGATTGCGCCAATACCGAAACCATGTTCCGTATTATTCAATCAATTCCTTCTCCTAAAGTTGAGCCGTTGAAACGCTGGCTGGCAAAGGTTGGAAAGGAAAGGATTGACGAGATCGAAGACCCTCAACTGACAAGGGACAGGGATTCAAAGGGCTTTGTTCCGCTAAAGAAAGATGCAAAGGAGGGCGGGGCAGTGGCAGGCAGGACCAGAAAAGATATTGAGAAACGTTCCGGCAAAAAGGTGGTCTCAAGTGAGAACTTTAAGGAGTTGAGCATGACGGGGAAAAGAAGGATTAAGGAGTAGCCTGATTTTTTAGTTTTTTTTCTCTACAACGCATTATAATATCAGATAAAAATATGTCAGGACTAAACGAAGCGGATACATGTCGTGTCTATATCACACCGGCCTTAAAAACGGCCGGTTGGTGTGATCCGCATTGGCGAGTCGCTGAACAGCATTATTTCACCGACGGGCAAATTTATCTGGTCGGGGACGGACATCGGCGACGCAAGGGGAAGAAGGCAGATTATCTTTTACGGTATACCGAATCTTTTCCCATAGCAACGGTGGAAGCCAAAGCGGAAGACCTTGAGCCGGGTGCCGGGCTGCAGCAATCCAAAGACTACGCCCAAATCCTGGGCCTGTTTTTCGCATACTCGACCAATGGAAAAGGTATCGAAGAGTGGGACTTTACCACCAACACACAACAAAGGTTAACTTCATTCCCTGCGCCGGAAGAACTCTGGCAGCGTCTTTGCACATTTAAGTCGCTGAATGTCAAAAAGCCAGACAATCCGCTTCTGCAGCCGTATTGCGCCATTGAAGGCAAAGCCCCTCGCTATTATCAGGAAGTGGCGATCAACCGGACGATTGAGGACATACTGAACGGCAAAGACCGCTTGTTGATTAATCTGGCAACCGGCACAGGCAAGACGGTAATCGCCTTTCAAATAACGTGGAAGCTCTGGAAGTCGAAATGGTCAAAGAGCGGCGCAGACAGAAATCCCCGGATTCTGTTCCTTGCCGACCGGAACATTTTGCGCGATCAAGCCTACAACACCTTTGAGCCGTTCGAAAAGGAGCGCGATGTAATCGCTGAAGGCAAAGCACCGACTAACCGCTCTGTTTATTTCAGCATTTATCAGGCCATGTATTCAGGCATGGACGGAAAGAGGCTCTTCCAGAAATATCCTCGCGATTTCTTCGATCTCATAATCATTGACGAATGCCACCGCTCCGGTTTTGGAACATGGAATGCCATACTCCAGCATTTTGACAATGCCGTTCAACTCGGCATGACGGCAACGCCGAAACGCACCGAAAACATAGACACATACAAATATTTCGGCGATCCTGCTTTTGTTTATTCACTCGGCCAGGGCATTGATGACGGTTTCCTCGCCACATACAAAGTTCATCGCTCTGTTACCAACTTCACGAGGGACGGACTTGTCATTGAAGACGTGGTTTCACAAGGCGCGGAACTTGAGGTGCCAGCAGAGGCTGTTGTCGAACCCGAATATGTGCTGCTGGACCTCGAGCGCAAGATCACGATGCCCGACCATATTGTTCGCTTGTGCGAACACCTGAACAAACTTCTGCACAATTATGGGCGGATGGAAAAGACGATGGTCTTTTGCGTAAATCAGGACCATGCGCTTGCGGTTATCACGGAATTAAACCGGCTCAACACCGACCTTAATGTGTCCGACTATGCCGTCCGTATTGTTTCTGAAGAAGGCGCAACCGGCAAGGCTGCGCTTGAGAAATTCCAGAACACCGAAAGCATGACGCCTGTTGTGGCTTCAACGGTTGACCTTCTTACAACAGGAGTTGACGCGCCGAGTGTGCGCAATGTTGTCTTTATGAAGCCTGTTTCCTCTATAGTGTCCTTCAAACAGATTGTCGGGAGAGGAAGCCGCCTGTGCCTGGACACGGGAAAATTCTGGTTTCGAGTCATAGATTATACAAACGCTTCGCGGCTCTTCGATGATTGGGACAAACCGGGCGAGCCGCCTGAAGGCGGGCCGAATACAAGAGCGCCCTTTGAATGTGTCATCGGTGGCAAGGTTGTTGATTCTGAAACAAAGAAACCTATTGTGGGCGCACATGTAGTTTTGCAGACCGGGGCAAACGATATTATTGACCAGCACACTGGGCATGATGGGCAGTTTTTCTTTTCGAGTATAGGTGAGGGACAGGTTTTGCTTGTTGTCACGGCGCCTGATTATCACAAGGTTCAGACCATATATCAGACGAAGAAAGATACTCCGCTTACTCTGGAAATTCCGCTACGCCTCCGAAAGGTCGCGCCGCCAGTCAGAAAAATTCGTATAACTAATCTGGATGTTAAGTTCGTTGACGAGACCTATGAAGAGCGTGACGCCGAGGGCAATCTTGTTTCCCCCGAAGACTACCTGAAAAAAGTGCGCGAAGAAATTCTGACCGCCTGCCATTCAATTGTCGAGCTTCAAAGCGCATGGATTGAACGCAATCGCCGCGAGCAATTGCTTCAAAGCCTTGAAGAGCGCATGGTACACATAGATATTCTAAAGGAAATACTTCAGCGTCCCGATGCTGATGCCTTTGACTTGTTAGCGCATACGGCATTCGGTGAGGAAATCCATAGTTGCGAAGAACGCGCCGTCGCGCTTTTTAATCTTCACAAAGAGTTTTTTGAAAAGTTTGACAATCCGGCGCGAGAAGTTTTACTTACACTTGTAGAAAAGTATCGCTATGGTGGATTGTCAGGCGTAACCGATCCATTAGTATTTCAACTTGCCCCATTCAACAGTGATGTGCGAGCCGTGGCAAAACCCTTCGGCGGGATCGCCGAGCTTCGCAAGGCGATCGATGAGCTTGTTTACTTACTATATTGGAAAGAGGCGGCATAATATATGTCACGAGAAACGCTAAACACCCAGTTCTGGAAGGCCGCAAAGATTCTCCGGCAGGATGACAACACCAACAGCCTTCTGGATTACGTTGAACAAATTTCATGGCTCCTTTTTCTGAAATGCTTTGAGGAGCTTGAGAAGAGACGCAAGGACGACGCCGAGTTTGAAGGCAAGCCTTACCGTCAGATCATCGCCAATAAATACCAGTGGTCTTCATGGACGAATCCTGAACCTTCAACCAAGCTGACCGGCCAGTTGCTTCTTGCATTCCTGAATAATGAGCTATTCCCGCACCTAAGAAGTTTAAAAGGCGTCAACGGCAGTTCTGTTATCCGCGCCCTGTTTGAGGAAGCCCCGTCCAAGATGTTGAAAGACGGCAACATCCTCCGTGATGCTTTAGACGCAATTCAGGAAATCCAATTTGAGGGCGCGGACGACATTCACACGCTTTCGCATCTTTATGAATCATTGCTTGCCAAGCTCGGGCGTGAAGGCGGATTCGGCGGCGAATTCTACACTCCTCGTCCCATAATTGAATTTGTGGTCAATATGGTTGCCCCGAAACTCAGCGAAACAGTTTATGATCCGGCAATGGGTTCAGCAGGGTTTCTTGTGGAAGCCTACAAGCACATGAGAGCGGGATTAGGCACACGCATACAACCGGATGATGAACGGAAATTGCAGCGCGAGACATTTTTCGGGCAGGAGAAAAAACCGCTTCCCTACCTGCTCGGCTGTATGAACATGATCCTGCATGGCGTCCTAACGCCATCTCTAAACCGCAGGAACACATTGGCTGATGATGTCCGCAAGTTCACCGAGAAAGATCGCTTTGACATTATCCTGACCAATCCGCCTTTCGGTGGCACAGAACACGAGAGTGTAACCGCTAATTTCCGATATCCGTCAAAGGCGACTTCGATTACCTTCCTTCAGCACATCATGGCAAAGGTCAGGCGCGGCGGGCGCGTGGGAATGGTTATTGATGAGGGAGTATTGTTCAAGACAACTGAAAATGCTTATATTGAAGCCAAGAAAGAACTGCTTGAGAAGTTTGTGTTGCACACAATCGTGAGCCTGCCAGCCGGTGTTTTCGCCAACGCTGTTTCAAGCGGCACTGGCCCTAAGACAAACCTGCTTTTTTTTGATCGCAAACTTGATGAAGCCGGTAATCCTATCGGAACAAAAGAAATCTGGTATTATGAGGTTGACGCGGTTGGCTTTAGCTTGACCAAAACGCAACGTACAATTGATGAAAATGACCTGCCAGATTGTTTTGAGAAGGCAAAGACAAGAACGCTCTCTGACCGTTCATGGATAGTATCTGTTGATGAGATCATTGCCAGAAATTATGACCTATCAGCCAGCAACCCAAATGCAGCAGCAGCCATAAAGCACCGTTCCCCCACAGCCATTGCCGCTGACATTGCAAGCAAGCAGACCCGGATACTTGAGATAATGGAGGAGATACAAGAATTGCTTGAGCCGAAGGGAAACGGCAATGAGGATGAAGAATGAAATCTTCTTGGCCTGAAATAGCCTTAAATGACGTTCTTAGAGAGCGACAAGAAACGCCGCGCCATGAAGACTTGATAAGTGGAAATCAAAAGATTGTGTCAAAAATACGCTTTTCTGACGGTAGTCTTGAATTCCGCAAGTCAGGCGAGACAAAAACAAATATGATTTCCATTTATCCCGGTGACTTGGTACTTTCCGGCATTAATGCAATGAAAGGCGCAATTGCCTTATACGAAAGCAACGATAACAGAAAGGCCGCTGCAACAATACACTACTCTGCCTATGAAATAAGAAAAGATCGTGCTGAACCGAGGTATCTTTGGTTATTGCTCCGGCACGAAGTTTTTCACGATATACTTGCACGGCATGTTCCTAAAGGAATAAAAACCGAACTCAAAGCAAATAAATTTCTTCCCATTCCTATACCGTTACCGCCACGCCATGAGCAGCAAATTATCGTCAGCAGAGTAGAGATGTTTGCAGATCGAATTAGTGAGGCTAAGAAACTTGCAGAACATTCAATTTTTGAGACAGAAACATTATTTCAGGCTTTAATCGCAAAGCATCTTGAAGGCTTAAATAAAGATTTGAGTTTAGGGGAAGTAATGACCGGCAAGCCGCGTAATGGCTGGTCGGCAAGGTGCGACAATGAAGAGTCTGGTATTCCCATATTAACCCTTTCTGCTGTAACCAGATTTAAGTATCGAGAAACAGCTTTTAAGAGAACTTCATTGCCTACAAAGGAAGGAGCTCACTATTGGATACATAAAGGGGATGTACTCATATCTCGGAGCAATACTTTGGAGTTTGTTGGTCATGCTTCTATTTACAATGGTAAGCCATCGCCATGTATTTATCCTGATCTGATGATGCGACTGCCTCTTAATCTTGATCTGGTTAATCCAGAATTCTTGATTTACTGGCTCCAATGCAAATCAGTAAGGAACCACATTAAGGCAAATGCCAAAGGAACAAGCCCTACTATGAAAAAAATCAATCAAGACACTGTGATGAAGATACCTTTTCCAAAAGGAATACACATTAAAGAGCAGCGCAGCATAGTTGATAGTATCGATAGCTTCGTTCGGAAGCTCGCCGAACTAAATCGGATTCAGACGCAGGCAGTTGATGAGCTTAGTGCCCTCCTGCCCGCAGTACTTGATAAGGCGTTCAAAGGGGAATTGTAGGTTAGAGGAACAAAATGTATATCTCACATATCAAGATTCAAAATTATAGAAATCTGCAAGATTTTGAGATGGAGTTAAAACCGTTTACCCTCATTATCGGCGAGAACAATTCCGGCAAGACAAACCTCCTGACCGCCCTATCTTTGATATTCAGTCAAGATATTACTGCGTTTAGAAACAGAGTTCTTGAGCAAGATGATATCAATTATAAGAGCATTCAGGCATTTAAAGCGAAGGTCGTTTCCGGTGGGGATGTTGTTTTCCCGGCAGTAAAAATTGAAGCAACCCTTGCTGACATGACTGAAGAACAAGAGGCTGTCTGCGGAGATTGGTTTATTGATAAGGAACTGACTAAAGCAAAATTGACATATGTGTTTCATCCACGCACTGGCTTTAAGCAAGATGATTGGTTATCATCGCAACGTGACAAAATACAGTCATTCGCTACTACGGAAGAGAAAACCAAGCAGATTGATTTCCCCATAAAAAAATACGAATACACTATATTGGGAGGAGACGATCCTACTAATAGATGCGATCCTTATTTTCTGAAAATGCTTAAGATGGAAATGTTGGACGCTTTGCGTGATGCAAAGAAAGAACTCGTTGCGAGTGGAGAATACCGGCTTTTGTTCAGAATATTGAACAGAAAGGAAGAAACCGAGTATAGCGAAATTAAGGAACACCTTTTAGCGTTAGACAAAAAGGTTAAGGATAATCCAGTCTTAAATAATATTAAAGCAGAGATCGCAGGGCTTTTGGATATTATTTCACTTCAGGAAGATAAAAGTGTAGTAGACTTCTCGTTTTCAACTCCTGAAACTTCTGACATATTGAAGAAATTAGGTCTTCGATATGGGGAAGATCCAATTGGCATTGAGAGGAATGGGTTAGGTCGCAATAATCTTTTATATATTTCTCTGCTGTTATCTCATTTTTCAAGCAAACCAGATGATTCTGATTATATAGCTTTTCGATTGCTTGGAGTAGAGGAGCCGGAAGCACATTTGCATCCGCATTTGCAGGATCATCTCGCTGAAAATATCAGGGAACTCGCAAAAGGAAAAAGAGACTTGCAGGTTTTGATGACTTCCCATTCAGCACATATAGCCTCATCCTCGGATTTCAGAGATACGGCTATTCTATACAATGAAGGCGGAAAAATTAACAACCATTTCATTCTTAAAGGCTTTGACGAAATAAATGCTGAGAACAAAAAGTCTATCCATTACCTAAGAAAATTTCTTGACGCCACAAAGTCTACAATGTTTTTTGCAAGAAAGCTTATCCTTGTGGAAGGGATTTCAGAGCAGATTTTAATTCCCAAGTTTTTTGAATTATATACCGGAAATAGTGACACATTACTTACGCTTGAGAAGATCGGATGCAATATTGTAAATGTAACCGGTGTACCATTCAAACACTTCTTGAGGGTTATTCAGAATGGCTACTTTATTAAATGCCTTGTCTTAACCGATAGGGACTCCTCTAAAAAAGATGAAGGGAATCGAGCAGAAAATCTCAAGAAAGATTACGAGTCTAACGTGATATATGTGAGCATGACGACACAGACAACTTTTGAAGAGGATATTATTGAAGCAAACAACAACGATAAAGCAGGTAGAAAGTATCTGTTATTGGCGTTGGAGAGAACAAGGCCCAATAAAGTTAAACTATTCAAAAAGCAAATCGGCAACGGCGATTCAAATATTGAGTCTTTTTTTGAAATGATTAAATTGTTTAAATCAGAATTTACTCTGAATCTCCTTGATGTTCTGGACGAACAATGTGATGGATTTATAATCCCTGAATATATAAAAGACGGTTTCAACTTCTTAATCAAATATGACGGCAACAAAAAGTCATAAACAAGTTAAATCAGTAATCGCCGGTCCCGGGGCTGGAAAAACTACAGGTCTGATTAAAGAAATCAGCAGCAGACTTCCGGATTTGGCTCCTTATCCTTATAGGCATATGGCAGTTATAACCTATACAAATGCCGCAACCGATGAAATCAGGGAGAAGCTAAACAAACACTGCAAAATTCCGCCTAACGTTTTTATTGGAACCATACACAGTTTCTTGAATAAGTTTATCCTGATGCCATTCGGCTCGTTATATGGTCTAATCCCGTTAGATATTCATTTTATAGACGATATAACGAACGCTCAAAAAGGGGGCAGCATAAAAGATATTATTCGCAAGCGGCAAATCACAAATAATGTCGTTCAAAAAGGTTTTGTACCATATGATGAAATTGAAAGGCTGTCTAAAAAATTGATTGATGAAAAAGAAATTAGCCGCCTTACAGCCAAAAGATTGCAAATGCTATTTATCGACGAATACCAGGATGCTACTGTCACGCAGCATAATATTTTTATGAAAATATTGAAGGAAGGCAAAACAGAACTATTTGTCGTAGGTGACCCTGACCAATATATCTATGGCTTTAGATATAAAGGTAAACGCAAGAAACCTAATTTTAGTGAAATACCAATCCTTGCAACAATAGACAAAGGCGAAGTTGAAAGAATTGAGATAAATCGCAGATCGTCTTCGACGATAGTCACTCTCCTTAATAAATTTAATACTCAAATTCAGCAACGAAGCGCATTTATAACTGTCCACTGTGAAAAGAAATCAAAGACATATTTCATTAATACTTCGGAGTTATCAAATATACTCAATAAATTCGACAATATCTGTGGTGACTGTGGCTTAAGTGGAAATTGCAATCGGTTTTACTTGGCATATGATGGAAAGAAAACAGTCAAACAACTTAATCAATCGTTTGGCATTCCTGTACTTACTAAAGACGGTAGAAGTCCCACGAACACTTTATCGGAAGTTTTGAGGCTCGTTACAGGTATTCTCGGCAAATCACAGAAGGACATTTGTGAAGAAAAAAAGATGACCATCATAGAGTTCCGAAAATATGGGATGAAAGTTTTTAAGAAGATCAAGTCTCAACCTCAGATTAGTATAGATGAAACGCATGACTTCATCAGTTCGTTATTTGGTCTGGCAATCTCCAAAGAACACGCCATGAAGGATTCCTTTGATAAATTGATTGCTTTTAACAATAAGCCAAGAGAATCGTATAAGCAATGCTCGACAATTCATAAGGCAAAAGGGCTTGAAGCGCATGCAGTTTTAGCTATTGCAAAAACCAAATCAGAACTCTTAAAGTGGCTTGAGACCGATCATCAAAAAAGATGTGCTGACAAGTTGGATACTTGCAGAGAAGGATTTGTTGCATTCAGTCGGGCAAAAGAACTCCTATGCATCGCATGCTTAGAAAAGCTTGACTCGTCAGCTTTAGATACCATACAGCATTTAGGCATAGAAGTTATAAATGGACTTTAGCGTAGAACCTTAATGCGGTCACACCTTTGACAGAAAACCGCATTGCGTTATGGGAGGAGGAGAAAAAAGAATAATGCTCACACAATCTGAAGCAGATGCTTTATTTGCAATGTCCAAGAAACCTAAATCAGGCAATCGTCTTGCTTTCCCTCATGCGGGTGGAAAACTGCTTGCAGAGTTTGTTCCCTTAGACGGCAGGGAAGTTCTTGATAAGGCTTTCAAGGGGGAGTTGTAAAATATATAATATAATATAGGCTTTAATAAAGGAGGTATATATGCAGCCAAGTTATAAAGAAAAAATAATGCAGGACATCGAAAAAATTCCTGCCGACAAGCTGCCGAATGTGTACCGGATTATCCATTTGTTGACCGGTGAGATTAAGGCAGGCGTAAAAAAAACAGGTAAACGGGTTTCATTAAGAGGGATATGGAAGGGCAGTCAGATTGATGATTCTCTGTTAACTGATGCCCGGAAGTCACTTTTCCCATATGAAAAAGGCAGGGGCATCTAACGCATAGTGAGTAGTAACGGTCACTTTAAATCTTTCGGCTGGTAAATTGAACTAATTGATGAAACAATATAATCTTAAAAGCAGGAGATAACTATGGAGAGATCAGATGCAGCGACAGTTTCGGCAAAAGAAATTCTCTCAATCCTTAAAAGCCTGAAATCTGAGATCAGGCAGAGATACAAGGCAGAGGTGAAGGGTATCTTCGGCTCTTATGTCAGGGGCGATCAAAAGGCGGGAAGCGACATTGATGTTCTGGTTGAGTTCGACGAGGGGGCAAATCTTCTGGATTTAACCGGCCTTTCAATATTCCTCGAAGAAAGATTGCATTGCCGCGTGGATGTTGTTCCTGAGAGCGCTATCAGAAGCGAGCTTAAAGACGGCATTTTAAAGGAGGCCGCCTATATATGAGAGATTACTCTCTTTACCTGAAAGACATCGTGGATGCAATGGAAGCAATCGAGAAGTTTGTCGAAGGGATTGATTATGATCGCTTTCAAAGCGACGATTTAATATCAAGCGCTGTAATAAGAAAATTTGAAGTCATTGGCGAAGCCTCAAAGAACATTCCTGATGATGTGAGAGGTAAATATCCTCAAATCCCATGGAAGGAAATGGCGGGAATGAGAGACAGATTGATTCACTTTTATATTGGGGTGAAATATGACCTTGTCTGGCATACCATTAAAGATGTTGTCCCTGTTGCAAAATCCGAGATTCGTAAGATATTAGAAGCAGGTTAATGAGTTCGTTGACGAAGTAAATAGGGCATTAGCCCTCTTCTCCTGATCGTATTTTCTTCTCTATTCGCGAACATATCCCGTAAAACATCTTTAATTCCCAGTCGGTAAGCCCTGAACGCCCAATGAAGTGTTTAAAGTTCTGAATTATCTTCTTGCGAAGATCTTTATCGCTTTGCCGGATATATCCAAGCTCTGTCAAGGTCTTTTCTATCTTTTCAAACAGGGGCGCGAGATCTTTATGACTGACCAGCTCAGGCAGAGGGAGTGTGACTTCTGTGCTGAACTCAGCCTTTGAAAGTTCATAGGCTATTATCAAAACTGCATGGGCCAGATTGAGAGACGGTTGTTTTTTGCTCGAAGGTATGGTCATAAGGAAGCCGCATTCCTCGATTTCCTCGTTATAAAGCCCCCTGTCTTCCCTTCCAAAGAGAATAGCTGTTTTATTTGTTGCGGCAACCTCCAGTAGTCTCTGGGCGCCCTGTTCCGCATTTACAAAGATCCCGCGTTTTCTTCCTGTTCTTCGCGAAGCGCCGACTACAATTGATTTGTCACTGATCGCATCTTTAATAGTGGTAAATGTTTCCGCAGTGTCCAGGATGTCATGAGCATTGCGGGCAAACCAGCGGGCTTCACTGTTTATAAGAGAAGGCGGGTTTACCAGACAAAGGTTCCTGAATCCCATGTTCTTGATAGCACGTGCAGAGGCCCCGATATTCCCGGGCTCCTTTGGTTCCACAAGGACGAAATATACGTTATCTTTCCAGTTGTTCATATTGCACGAGAAATTTTAGCATAAAGCATCGATCCTCCGCCTTGTTATTTCCACACAATTTTGATTAAATTAAAACCATGTCTGTGCGTGAGATCAAAAAATATCCTGATAAGGCGCTGAGAGAGAAAACACATCGTGTAACTGACTGTGATGCAGAACTGGATAAACTGATCGATGACATGATCGAGACTATGTATGCAGCGCCGGGCGTGGGGCTTGCAGCAAACCAGGTTGGGGTTTCAAAACAGGTTGCTGTTATAGATGTAAGCGTGAGGGATGAAAAGAGCCTGTTGATTGTGCTCGTAAACCCCGAAATAGTACATTTTGAGGGGGAGGTTGAGGCAGAGGAAGGCTGTCTCAGTGTGCCTGATTACACCACGGTTTTGAAAAGAGCAATGAAAGTATGCGTGAAAGGGCTTGACAGGAACGGCAAGCCTGTTGAAATTGAGGCTGAGGGGCTTCTGGCAAGGGCGCTTCAGCATGAGATAGACCATCTGAACGGTATATTGTTTGTCGATAGAATGGGGCGCATCAGGAAAGAATTTTTTAAGAAGCGTTATGCAAGGGAAAAGTTGCTAAAGAAATGAATCTTGTATATTTCGGCACTCCCGAGTTTGCTGTTACCCCCCTGAAAACCTTGCTGAATTCAGGATATGAAGTTCTTGCTGTTGTGACACAGCCTGACAGGCAAAGCGGCAGAGGAAGACATATTTCCGCCTGCCCTGTAAAAATAGAGGCACAAAAGTCAGGGATCGAAACTCTGCAGCCTTTGAAAGTTCGCAATACTGAATTTCTCGAAAAACTCAGGTCATTAAATCCTTCTGTCATAGTTGTCGCGGCATACGGGCAGATATTGCCTCCGGAAATAATACATTTGCCCAGGTTAAGATGCATAAATATCCACGCCTCTCTTCTGCCGAAATATCGCGGGGCAGCCCCGGTTAACTGGTCTATAATCAATGGAGAGAAAAAAACAGGTATTACTACCATGCTTATGGATGAGGGAATGGATACGGGACCGATTTTACTTCAGGAGGAGGTAGAAATAACATCAGATGATACTGCAGGAAGTCTTTCCGTCAAACTTTCCAGGATTGGCGCTGATCTTTTAATTCGCACTTTGAATCAACTGGAAAATGGGATCATAAAACCTGTGCCTCAGGCCGGGGAGGCGTCTTATGCTCCGCTTTTAAAAAAGGAAGATGGACTGATTAACTGGTCAAGATCAGCAAGAGAGATAAATAACTTTATACGTGGGATGAACCCATGGCCCGGCGCTTATGGATTTCTGGAGGGTGAAAGGATTAAAATCCTGAAGGTTGTTTCTCTTGATGAGAACGGAGAGGCAGGTATCATCAAGAGGGTTTCAAAGGATGAGCTGATAGTTGGTGCAGTCAAGGACAGTATCTCGATCCTTGAGATTCAGCCGCAGGGAAAGCCTGTTATGGCAATCAGGGCGTTTTTACAAGGGAGAAAGATAAGGGAAGGGATGAGGTTTAGTTTAACCATAGAGGGCACAGAGAAATAAAGTGATGAAAAGCTTTATAAAATATTTTCTCTACTTTGTCGTCTTTGCAGCTCTCGGTGCAGGCGGTTCATATCTGTTTTTTAAAATGATAGACCTTAGTAAAACCGTGGAGGTGCCTGTTCTTACTGGAAGAAGTATTACAGATGCAACAGAGCTTTTAAACCAGAGAAAACTGTCATTAAATATAAAAAGCCGTAATTACGACAATAATATTCCTGAAGGTTATATTGCACAACAACTTCAAGAGCCGGGGAAGAGAATTAAGTCCGGCTCAGAGGTGGATGTTATTGTGAGCAGCGGCAAGGGCGGGGAGATGTTTGCAATGCCGTCTTTCGAGGGGCAGCTCCTTGATGAAGCAAAACTGACGTTGAGTAATTTTGATATAAAAATAGGTAAGGTTACATGGTTGCATTCAGACACTGCGGATAAGGGGGTGATCATTGCCCAGAGACCTTTGCCGGGTAATACAGGAAGAAACGAGATAAATTTTCTTGTGAGTATAGGGCCGTATGATGTATTTTATAAATGTCCGTCTTTTCTTAATATGACAATAGATGATGCGAGAACGCTGGCAGAGGAGCTTGGCATAGAACTGATTGAGCAGGAAGAAGGAAGTAAAGTTGTATCACAGAAACCGGAAGCCGGAGCGATCATAGGGAAAGGTGGTTCTGTAGAGGTCACACTTGGACGCAGCAGGATGTGGTTTTAAGGGCGGGATGCCCTAAATAATCTGTGTAATCGTCTTTAATAATCTGTGTAATCAAATATAATTAAATTATATTAGGAGGGCTTTATGATTAAAATAGCGCCGTCTATTTTGTCGGCAGATTTTTCGAGACTTGGAGAGGAGATAAGGGCAGCCGAAAAAGCAGGGGCGGACCTGATACACGTTGACGTGATGGATGGTCATTTTGTTCCCAATATTACTATCGGCCCTCTTGTGGTAAAAGCTGTAAAAAAGGTTGCGTCCATTCCCCTCGATGTTCATCTTATGATTGAGGACCCTGACAAGTATATAAGGGATTTTGTGGAAAGCGGCGCAGATATCATCACAGTTCATGCTGAGGCATGCGTGCATCTGCACAGAAGCATCCAGAATATAAAAGAATGCGGGGTGAAGGCTGCGGTTTCGATCAATCCTGCCACGCCATTGAGCAATATTGAATTTATCCTTCCGATTGTTGATATGGTGCTTCTGATGTCTGTGAACCCGGGATTCGGCGGGCAGAAATTTATTCCTGAAGTGCTTCCGAAGATAAAGCAGCTTAAAAGTCTTATCACCGGGAGCAAATTGAAGGTCGATATAGAAGTTGACGGGGGGATCACCGTTGAAAATGTTGCAGAGGTCCAAAAGGCAGGCGCTGATATTGTTGTAATGGGGAATGCTTTTTACAATTCCAGGGACTATGCGGAGACGGTAAGGGTCGTCAGAGAGAGGTGCAGGTGAGCTGTTTTATTCTTTCAAATACCCCGCTGTCTCTGCGGCGGTTCCTTGTAAATCCCCCCTTTGGAAAAGGGGGTTAGGGGGATTTTTTTAACAATCCCTACCTGATGATACCCCGTCCGCTTGCGGCGGGGAGTCTTTATTTTCTATCCGCAATTATTATAAAAACAACAAACAACACTGCTGATATGCCAGCAGTTATAGCCCCGAAATAAAATGTTGCCGAAGGGGAGATATGGTCCCACAGGTAACCTCCGATAACACTTGCGGGAAACATCGCAAGGCCGACTACTGTGTGAAATACTCCGAAGGCGGTTGCTTTGAAGTCCTGCGGTATTATCGTGGCAAGAAACGCCTTCTGTATTCCCTCGGTAAGGCCCATAAAGAGTCCGTAAAAACCAAACAGGATCCAGATACTTATTGAGTCTTTCGCAACCGCAAAACCATAGTAAAGAATTGCAAACAATATAAAGCCCGTCAGTATAACTCTCTTCTTTCCAAACTTATCTGCTGCGATACCGGCTGGAATTGACGAAAGTGAATAGATTAAATTGAACAGCAAATAGACCACAGGGATCATAGTTGTCTGGATCCCTATCTGCTGCGCCCTGAGTATCAGGAACACATCGCTTGAATTGCCGAGGGCAAAGATAGCGGCAATAAAAACAAACGCCTTAAATCTCCAGTCCAAATTAGCGCGGAAGTGCAATAGTGCAGAAGTGCCAGGCTTTTGGACTTTTGCACTTTTGTTCTTTTGCTCTTTTATAAAAAAAATAATCAGGAGAACAGCAATCACTCCCGGAATCATGGAGAGCCAGAAAACTTTCCTGTAATCGTTTGAGAGAATTCCGAGCAGGAAAAAAGCAATTGCCGGTCCTGCGACTGCGCCCATCGTATCTAATGAACGGTGAAAACTGAAGGCCCTCGCTAAATATGCCTTTTCCGCCGATTCAGCGATAATGGCGTCACGGGGTGCAGTGCGGACGCCTTTGCCGACCCGGTCTATAAACCGTGAACCCATGACATGCTGCCAGCCTGAAGATAGAGCGACAATGGGTCTGCTCAATGTGGAAATTCCATATCCGACAGCCATGAGCCATTTTCGATTCCCTATCCTGTCGGAGAACCAGCCGGAGAAGACCTTAAGCAAACTGGCCGTTGATTCCGCAATCCCTTCAATAAGGCCGATAACAGATTTGTTAACGCCAAGAACATTTGATAAAAAGAGCGGGACCAGCGGATATATCATCTCGGAGCTTACATCCATAAAAAAGCTCACAATCCCTGTAACAAAAACATTCCTTCCAAAACCAAAAAATTTTCTATTTTCTTTCATCAGGTTTATTACAAATCATCCCTTTTCCAGAAACTTTTTTCCAGTTATGCCCATAGCTATTGCGCCGATAGGGGCGGTAAAGAGTATTGACAGGACGGCAACAGCAAGGATTATTTCTCCTGATTTAACCCCGAGGGAAAGCGGCACTGCGCCTATCGCCGCCTGAACCGTTGCCTTTGGAATATAAGCGGCCATGCAGAAAAGTTTCTCTCTAAGGTTCAGGTCGGTTTTTATCAGCGATATATACGTTCCAGCAGACCTTGCTGATAAACCCAAAAATATAACCGCTGCGCCTGCCAGACCCGCATTCCATGCGACATGGATATTGACCTGTGTTCCCACCAGTACGAAAAGGAGTATTTCCGCGAAGACCCATATCTTGTCGAGCTTCTGAGATATTGTATGGGCAATGGGTTCTGATCTTTCAAGAATTATAAAACCTATGGCTATGACACCGGAGAGCGCGGAGATGGGAACAAAAGGCTTGAGCGTCTTTTCAAGCCATGTAAGAAGTATCGCGGTCCCGATAACGATCATCCCTTTCTTGGTGGCCCTCGGCCGGTATCTTTCAAAAACTTTGTATAAAGTAAATCCTGTTACAATACCGGCGGCTATCCCAAGGCTTATGGAAACCGGTATCTCTAAAAGTTTCAGCAGGATGTTTGTACTTTCCCCTTCATACATTCCAATCAGCGCTGAAAAGATCACAATTACAAACACATTATCAAGCGAAGAAGAGGCGAGCAATAAAGTGGGTATCCCCTTTTTTGTCCCTCTATCGTCTTTAATGAATTTTATCATCGAGGGCACTACAACCGCAGGTGAAACTGCCGCAACTGCTGAACCTAAGATGGCTGATTCAATAAGACTTACATGAAAAAAATAGGGAGCAATTAATGCTATTAAAGTGCCTTCAAAAACCGCGGGGATAAAACCCACTAACAAGGCTCTCTTCCCTACCCTGTTAAGGGTCTCTCTTTTTGTGGCAAACCCAGCCCGTAAAAGAATGACTACCAGCGCTATCATCCTGAAATCAGATGACACCTTTAACAAAGTGGGATCAATCAGATTTAAAACATACGGGCCTGCAAGAATTCCGGCAAAGAGCATGCCGATGATCCCCGGAAGACGTATCTTCCTGAACAGGTAGTCAGACAACAAACCCAGTATGATAATAAGGGCCAGACCTATTGCCAAGTAATCAACCTCCGGACATTAAAAAACTCCTACCCTCTTCCGAAAGTAGGAGTTATCAGTCCCGATTTATCGTGACGGTTAATGGCGAACCCCATCGCCGTTATTTGCTGATTTAAGATAAGATAGCAAAATCGGGGAGGCAAGTCAACGTAAATTGACAAACTCTCTGCCTTCATTTAATCTGAATACTGTGCGTGACAGTAAGGTGTTTTTTATATTTCCAGAGGTGAAAGGGGAATCGTATGAATAATTCAGGTATAAAATATTTTGAAAAAGCTGAAGCGTACAGGAAATCCGCTGAGTACGGCAAGGCGATTGCGCTGTATCAAAAAGCGCTTGCATATTTCAAGAAGCATTCAGATATCGACAGGGTGCTGGACTGCATAATTTCCCTTGCCGATACTTATAGGGCAAAAGGGGACTTTGTCGAGGCAAAGACATATTACAAAGATGCACTCGAAGTTTCAGGTGCGCTTGACGACATTACTGCACAGGCTGATGCATTGGTAGGGCTTGGTCTGAGTTTGAGGGCGCTGGGAGATTGGCAGGCGGCGCTGGATCTGATCGGCAAAGCAAGCAGATTATACAAATCCCTTCATGACAAAAAAGGTGAAGCTTTTTCAACCTGGGCACGAGGAGGGACTTACAGGATAAAGGGAGATATAAAAAAGGCGTTTAATGATCTGCAATATGCGCTCAAAAAGTTCAAGGCGCTGAAGGACCAATCAGGCATTGCTTATTCATATTGTGGGCTTGGGGGGAGTTCGAGGATTGCGGAGCGGTTTATAGATTCCGGGAAATATTATACATTAGCTAATCAATTGTTTAATAAATTGAAGGACCGGTTCGGGCTTGCTTATTCATATTGCGGTCTGGGCAATGTTCACAGAATGAAGGGTGATTACAAAAATGCACTCCGCTATTTCAAAGAGGCGGAAGTGTTGTACAGGAAAATCGGAGACAGGGTCAGTTACGCGTACACGCTATGGAGCGTTGGAACCACTTATAAGATGCTTGGAGAAAGTGCAAAGGCTCTCAGGAGTTTCAAGGAGTCTGCAAAACTTTTCAGTCAGACAAAGGACCCGAGGGGACAAATTTATTGCATCCTCGGGATCGGCGAGCTTGACTGGTTGAGCGGCAGAAAAGCCCTGGCAAAGAAGGCATTCTCTAACGCTCTAAAACTTTCGGGGAAATACAGGTTCAGCGTAGAGCATGGATATGCAAAGAGATTGCTGAAAGCGTATGAGCTGTCGGGTAAGGATATTCCGATAAATTTCCCGTAAAGCAGATGGTTTCCTCTCCATAATTACTAATATAAAGGTAATGAAGACTCCCCGCCGCAAGCGGACGGGGTATCATCAGGTAGGGATTGTTCAAAAAATCCCCCTTCATCCCCCTTTTTCAAAGGGGGAATTTATCCCCCTCTTTGACAAAGAGGGGTTAGGGGAGATTTTATAAACTGTAACAAAACGTTTTGCGTTTGTATTGATTGGTAATTACTCATTGCTCATTCTTTGAGGAATTGGCAAAGATTCATCAAAATCTGGTAAACTGTTATATTATTTAATACTATTTTGCCAATCGAGGGTTTACAAGTAACTCTAAACTCATAACTCTTAACTCTTAACTCAAAAATGGCGGCGTACCCAAGTGGCAAGGGGGAGGTCTGCAAAACCTTTATCCAGCGGTTCGAATCCGCTCGCCGCCTCCAAACTCTTCATCGTTCTTTCCTGCATTTTGGAATCTTCTGTTGTTTAAGAAATAATATTTAGGATAATATAAACAATGTACAAGGCATTTTTTAGAAAAGCGGTACTTATTATTCCTGCTTTTATGTTTATCTGCATCCTTCCTTTTATTTGTGATGTCTCTGATCTAAAAGCAGCTGAAAACCCTGAAGTACAGCAGCATGCATTATTTAACGAATCCGATAAAGAGATCAAAAAAGCATCTGATCTTTTTAATGCAAAGTCATACCGTAAGGCAGAAGAAATACTGCTTGATATTGTAAAAAATAATTCCTCTGAAAGAAACAAGGCGGTCTTTTTGCTCGGAAGACTTTACATGGAAGAAGGCTCACTGGAGAAGGCTGAGAACTATATGGTTGAAGCTGTCAACGCCTATCCGTTGCTCAGGGATTATTCCCTTAAGATGCTTACTGATATTTACATGGCTGCGGAGAAATATGAAAAAGCCGCCGGCGCCTCGCGTCAGATCAATAACAGTTTATTATTGCAGGGAGCAAGACAGTCTGAAATACAGGCATTGCTTTTTTTAAAGAAAGATAAAGAAGCGAAAGAGACGCTTTTCAGGTATGTTGAAAATTATACATTTGACTGGGACCGCAAATTAAAACTTGCCATGCTTATGAAAGACAGCGGCGAAATTGATAAGGCAGTCAGTCTGTTGAAGGAAATATATATCAATGCAGTGCCTTTGTCGAACAGTGCATTAAAGGAATTGAATAAACTGAAGGCCGATACATTCTTAAAAGGTGAGATATTAAAGAGAGCTGATAATCTTTTTGACAAGAATAATTTTCAAAAGGCGGAGATCGAATATCAAAAGGCCCTGATGCTTGCAGATGAGTTTGAGAAGAACAAGGTCATAATGGATATCGGCATGTGCCGGTTTAAATTGAAACAGTATACTAAATCTGCCAGGACCTTTGAGAAAGTCAGCACACCCGAAGCAATGTACTGGCAGGCCTATTCATATTACAGGATGGATAACAGTGAGCTGTTTGAAAAGGTCAAACAGGAATTAGCCAGGGATCATCCGGGGGACGAAAGGATAGCGCTCCTTTTGCTTATGCAGGCAGAAGATCTCAGAAGACAGGATAAATATACTGAGGCCGGGAACCGCTTCAGGAAAGTACTTAATAGTTTTCCAGCTAAAGCAGAAGATGCCTTATGGGGGCTTGGATGGAATAGTTATATGTCCGGCGATTATAAAAGCGCAGCGAATTACTTTTCACAACTTACTGCGTTTGAAAAAAGTGAAAACTACTACAAATATATTTACTGGCAGGCGAGGAGCAGTGAAAAAGCGGCTGAAGAATGCCAGAAACAGAAAGTATCCTCACAATCTCATGATAAAGCGGTGTGTGATAACGAAGGCCGTGACTTTTTCAGCGGACTGCCTTCAGATCTAAGTTTTTACGGTTATCTTATAAAAATGCGTTCGTCATCGCATATTCTATCTGAAAAGACCGAGATCCCAAAACCGGTAAAACCTCACGGAGAGATATACGACAGGATAGAGGCATTGGCGCTGTTCGGCATGAGAGATGAGGCAGTCAATGAGATAATTGATCTGCTGAAGCGGAATAATGATAAAAACGACTTTTTTTATCTTGGCAGTAAGGCGATGGAACTTGGTGAGTACAGGAAGGTGATTGCCTTTGCAGAGAAAGCAACGGACAGGGAGTTCTTTCCCTATTCATTCCCTTTGGGTTTTGGGGATATCATTACAGAGTCTGCCGGTTTACAGAATGTCGATAAATATCTTGTTGCCACTGTGATCAGGGAAGAGAGCCGCTTTGATCCGAAGGCTGTTTCGTGGGCAGGCGCTATGGGGCTGATGCAGTTGATGCCGGCTACCGCTTACAGACTGAAAAAAGATCTGAAACTGCATCTCGGTGAACGCTCCGAAATTCATGACGTGAAAAAGAATATAATGCTTGGGACCCATTATTTATCAATGCTTATCAGGGAATTCAGGCAAATACCTTTTGCGCTTGCAGCATATAATGCCGGTGAAAATGCATTAAAAAAATGGATGGCTAAATATAACGATAACGATCTTGTAGAGTTCATAGAGAATATCCCTTATAAAGAGACACGTTTTTATGTGAAAAGGGTTTTAAAAAGTTACTGGCGGTACCGCACGATAAACGGCCTGCCGGTGGAAGCGTCTCAAATAGCCGCGCAGGGAAGATAGGGTTTACTTTTTGACCTGGTTCTGATAGTTTACAATGTTGATGCAACAGGGTTTATTCAATAATTTTAAGGAGGGAACATCTGTGGAAAAAATACAGATGCTTGAAGAGAAAATAACAAAGGTTGTTGAAAAAATTAAAGCGCTTACAGAGGAAAATGATAAATTCAATGTAAAAATAAGCAAGCTTCATGACGAGCTGGTCAACAAGGATGAAGAAATAGCAGCGCTTAAACGTGAACTCAAGAGCGCTGATACGTTAAAGACGGATATAGAACGTCTTAACAGCGAACGCGAGACTGTAAAGTCTCAATTGGAAAGCCTGATTCAGGAACTTGATTCAGTGGAGTTGTGATTATATGCCCTCGGTTGAGGTTCAGATACTTGGTCAGAGTTATTCGATAAGGACCGATGAAGATGAGAAGTATATTAAATCTCTGGCAAAGTATATTGATGAAAAACTAAAAGAGATATACAGCGTAGCCCCGAATATAAACCAGTCACGGGCCATGGTTATGGCTGCTTTTGGCATAACTGACGAGCTTTTCAAGATTAGACTGGAATTGCAGCATATAGACAGGATGATCGAGGAGAAGACGAAGATTCTCTCCGGTTTTCTTGAATAATATATAAGTAAGAAGTAAGAGACAGGAACTGAGAAGTAAAGAAAAACAAAATCAAGATATCAGGATTTCAGTTTTTTACTTCTTACTTCCAACTTCATACTTCTTACTTCCTGTTTTTTAATAGGTGAACTATGGAAGACACCAACGAACTCATACAGGAAAGAATAAAGAAACTTAACAGGCTTAAAGATGCCGGTATTGAGCCTTACGGTGTACCTTTTACTGTTAAAGATAAGGCTCATGACATTACAGAAAAATTCGGCGGATTGTCCAGGGAAGAGCTGGAATCAAAGGGTGAACACAGCACATTTGCAGGCCGGATGATTTCATTCAGGGATTTCGGCAAGACAGCCTTTGCACATATTCAGGACGCTACCGGAAAGATGCAGGTTTATTTTTCAAAGGACATTATTACCGGCAATCAGGATATTTTCAGGAACCTTGACATAGGGGACATCATCGGGATAAGCGGCACACTGTTCAGGACCAGGACAAATGAGCTTACGGTACAGGCACATAATGTTACGATGCTTTGTAAGTCACTCAGACCTTTGCCGGAGAAATGGCATGGTCTTAAGGACATCGAGACCCGCTGCAGGCAGCGGTATGTAGATCTTATTGTTAATCCTGATGTGAGGGACCTTTTCAGCAAACGAAGCAGGTTGATAAAGGCGATCAGGAACTACTTTGATGACAGGGGATTTATAGAGGTTGAAACCCCTATGATGCATCAGATCCCGGGAGGCGCAACAGCACGTCCTTTCAAGACGCATCATAATGCGTTAGGGATAGACCTTTATCTGAGAATAGCCCCTGAACTTTATCTGAAAAAACTCCTTGTGGGCGGTTATGAAAAGGTTTATGAGATAAACAAGAATTTCAGGAACGAAGGCATATCCGCAAAACACAACCCTGAATTTACCATGGTCGAGTTCTATGCAGCCTATGAGGATTATAATTTTCTGATGAATTTTACCGAAGAGCTTATCCCTTTTCTTTGCAGGGAGATCAACGGCAGCTTGAGTGTGCCTTTTGGCGATCCGGAAGGTGAGAGCGGGGTAGTTATTGACTTTACTCCTCCCTGGACCAGGTTAAGCATGGCTGACTCTATGGCAAGGGAAGGTGTCAGTCCTGATGTCTTTAATGATGTTGAGAAGGCGAGACAGTTTGCCTTTGATAACAAGATAGATGTTGACAAAAAGACCACTCATGCGAAAATTCTTGATGAAATATTCAAGAAAAAAGTGGAGCCTAAACTTATTCAGCCAACTTTTATCACTGACTATCCTGTAGAGCTTTCTCCCCTTGCAAGAAGGAGAAAGGACAGACCGGAGCTTGTCGAGAGATTTGAACTGTTTATCGGCGGCAGAGAAGTTGCCAATGCATTTTCAGAGCTGAATGACCCTGCTGATCAGAGAGAGAGATTGCTGGAGCAGGTTGAGGCAAGACAACAGGGAGATGAAGAGGCGGGATTTATGGATGAAGACTTTGTCAGGGCGCTGGAATACGGCATGCCCCCCGCAGCCGGAGAGGGAATAGGCATCGACAGGCTGTTCATGCTCTTAACAAATACATTTTCAATAAGGGATGTGATACTTTTTCCCCAGTTGAAACCGGAACAATGAATTTACCCTACCAATTCTTCATAGCTTTCCGCTATTTCAGGTCAAAAAAGAAGCACGGCGGCATTTCTATCAACACATTTATTTCCATTGCCGGAGTTGCTCTCGGCGTAATGACCCTTTTAACGGTGCTTTCGGTAATGAGCGGTTTTCATGAAGACCTTCAGGGGAAAATACTTGGGGCCAATGCGCATGTTATCGTACAGAATTATGAGGGCAGGATAAAAGATTATCAGTCAGTAAGAGAGAAAATAAACAGGATCGGCGGGGTTGCCGGGTCTTCACCTGTTGTTTACGGACAGGTTATGCTGCGGTTCGGCAGCAGGGTCTCCGGTGTTGTGATCAGAGGCATTGATCCTGAAGTTGAAAGGGATACGACAGACCTTCTTAATAAGCTTAAAGCAGGCAGTATCAAAGGTCTGAGCGATGACGGGACAGCACCCGGAATAATAATCGGCAGGGAAATATTGAGGAACCTCGGATTGTTTGTCGGAGATGAGATCGAGATGATATCACCGATCGGTGAAATGGGACCGTTGGGAATGATCCCGAAAATGAAGAAATTCAGGGTCGTTGGCTATTTTGAGGCGGGCATGTATGAATATGATTCTACACTTGCATTTATTGACATCCATGTTGCGCAGAATTTTCTCGGACTCCGTGATGAGATCACTGCAGTTGAGGTAAAGATAGATGATCCGTCCCGTGCGCCGGAGATAGCATCGAAGATAGAGAAAATTCTATCTCTTCCCTATATAGCGCGTGACTGGATGCAGATGAACAGAAATCTCTTTTCCGCCCTCAAGCTCGAAAAGATAGTGATGTTCATAATCCTTACCCTGATAATCCTCGTGGCTTCTTTTAATATAGTAAGTAATCTCATCATGATTGTAATTGAGAAGGCAAGGGAGATAGCTATTATGAAGGCCATGGGCGCAACCAGCCGGGGAGTTATGTCCATCTTCATGATACAGGGGCTTATTATAGGTATTACAGGTACAGTATTTGGTGTCTTTGGAGGGTATATACTTTGCGAGCTTCTGAAGACATATAAATTTATCAATCTTCCTGCAGACGTATATTATCTGAGTTATCTCCCTGTAAAGATAAGCCTCTTTGATTTTATTATTGTACCGGCAGCGGCGATACTTATCAGTTTTCTTGCGACCATTTATCCATCCTGGCAGGCAGCAAAACTGGATCCTGTGGAACCGTTAAGGTATGAGTAAGATATGGGTTAAGGATTATGGAGTAAGAGGTAAGAGGTGATAGGATAGGATAGATTTATGTCATTCCCGTGAAAACGGGAATCCATCCCTTCGACAAGCTCAGGGTGACAATGGTGTCATGGTGAGCCTGTCGAACCATGGATTCCGGCTTAAGGACTGCCGGAATGACAGACTAACGCTAAGAGGGAAGAATGTTTAAGCTGATCTTCAGGACAATAGTAATAATTGTTTTTGTAATATTCTTATCAATAGGGATCGCTGTATGGAAGGGCGGGGCCCCGTTCAGATGGATAGGTGAGAAGACGGTAACTGCAGGGAACGTAATACAAAGAGTTGGTGATTATATTGATGACATTAAAGCAGGGACTCAGAAGGTAAAGAAGACCTATGAGGAGATAAAAGACACAATATCTCCTGAAAAAGAGGAGAAGAAGCAGAAAAAATAATGCAACCATTAATAAGCGTAAAAAATCTGAATAAAACATTTATAACCCCGGGCAGCAGTATTCATGTGTTGAAGGATATTGCGTTCGATGTTAATAGTGGAGAAATGATAGCTCTCATGGGGCATTCAGGAGTCGGAAAAAGCACATTGCTTCATATTTTAGGCGCACTCGATAAACCTTCATCAGGCAGTGTCCTGTATGAAAGCAGAGACGTGTTTGAAATGAAGGATGATGCACTCGCTGCTTTCAGGAGCAGGACGATCGGATTTGTCTTTCAGTTTCATCATCTCCTGCCGGAATTTAATGCGCTTGAAAATACACTAATGCCGGCGCTTATCGCCGGGATAGACAAGAAAGAAGCAAATGTGAAGGCAAGACAGATACTGAATGATGTCGGACTTTCTGAGAGATTAACGCATAAGCCGGGTGAGCTTTCAGGCGGAGAGCAGCAGAGGGTGGCTGTTGCAAGGGCGCTTGTGCTGAACCCAAAGGTCGTATTTGCCGACGAACCTACTGGAAATCTTGACACACAGACAGGCGAAGAATTATTCAGGCTGCTAATGGATTTAAACAATAAGGGGATAACATTCATTATCGTAACCCACAACGAAACCCTTGCATCAAAGTGTGGAAGAATTTTAAAGATGAAAGACGGAAGGCTGATTGGGTAGGGGGCAATTCATGAATTGCCCCTACAGGATTTTGCAAATTCCATGACTCATTTGTCCGACGATACCTTTGAGACATTTCTTGCTAACTTACTGAATCAGGAAGTGATGGACCTGAGTGAAGTGACTTTTATTGATCCTTACGGGATGGTAGGGATCCTTGAAGCCGGGAGGTATCTTGTTTCCGATAACAAAAAAAGAACAATAATTCTCCCCGAATCAGAAGATGTGCTTAAGTATCTTGAACGAATGGATTTTTTCAGATTTACTGACTGTTATTTCAACATCATGTCTGAAAAGCCGGCCCTATCCGACAAATATTTGAGGAGTTCTTTTTCAGATGTGCTTCTCGAGATCACGCCGATATCGAAATCAGACGATATTCACTTTATTACCGGCAGGGTCAGAAAAAGGGCGCACAAAATTCTTGCAAAGCACCTCCACTACGATGAACGGGCAATAGACGGGTTTATCGTAGCGCTTTCTGAGGTATGCCAGAATATCATTGAACACAGCGGCAATACAGGCTATGTTGGTATTCAAAAATATCATTTTCAGAAGATAAGCAGGAATGTTGTGAAGATTGCAGTAATGGATTTAGGGATAGGTTTTAAGAAATCGCTTTCAGAACGGATTTCGATCAATAATGATATTGACGCAATAGAAAAGGCATTGCTACAGGGAATGTCCAGATATAAAGACATAGGAAGGGGACATGGATTGGCGGCAGTCAGACGGTTTGTCAATCAATGGAAGGGTAAAATCTCCATACGTTCCGGAACTGCAAAGCTGTCAATAATACCGGAATGGACATGGGGAAAGGAAAAAGAGACTGATCTGACTTTTTTCCCGGGCGCGCAGATCAATATCATGCTGCCGGAAGTTTAGCGCAGAAGCGCGGAAGTCTATAAGTTAGGGTGCACGACAAATTTTTTGGTAACCCTGTCAGGCACAAGACCGTGTCTCCCAGAAGTCTTCCCATCTATTGCTGAGGAAGCAGCAGCGGAGAGCA